>CALCCU010000001.1 GCA_937900515.1 uncultured Gammaproteobacteria bacterium
CTTTGTTGATTTGAGTTAGTTTGCTGTAACGTTGGTTGTTGTAGTTACCAGCTGGCATTACCCAGTTGTGTGCATCTTCTTGCATGTTTAATAATTCATCAGCAACAGCCGTACTGCTAAATGCTACCGACATCATTGCGATTGATAGGGTTTTCAGCTTCATCATTAATTCCTCGTTATTGTTATATGATGGCCACATACTGCACTATGCAGCTGTGACCATGAGTAAACTATAGAGAAGAATTTGGATTAATTTATATTGGATTTATCCCGCTAGATATAGGAATTTTTCCCGCTCTTAACTTACAAGTCCATTGGTGCAATTATAAAGGGAAGAAATGCCATATTAATCGTTATCACACGGTGCTTTAACGCTAAACGAATCAATTCAATTGGAGAGGATATATTTAGCTTTTGTTTCAATACTGTTTGATAGTTAGCTGCTGTTTTATAGCCAATTTTTAACTTACTCGCTACCTTATCAATATTAGCGCCCTCAGCCAGTAATCTAAACACTTCAAACTCTCGGGTCGTTAAGTTTTCCATTGGATTATCACCGAGGTTTAATTTCTGCAAAGCAATGTCCTGAGCTACTTCTGGGCTTAAATAACTTTGGCCTTTATTTATCTGTTGTATTGCATTAACAATATCGTCTTGGCTTGATGATTTAACCACATAACCTTTTGCTCCAGCACTGATTGACTGAATAGCAAACGTACCTTCTACTCGAGAAGAAAAAACCATTACTTTAGCTTTAGGATCTTTTGTAATCAGTTGGTTTAACATTCCTAAGCTACTATCATGTAGATCAAGATCTAAAATCAACACATCAGGTTTAGTCTTGAAGTAGAGCTTATAACCATCGTCTGCATTGTCTGTTTCAGCCACTACAGACATGTTCTTTTGGCTTTCAATCAGACGAGTGACTCCAGAGCGGATGATTGGGTAGTCATCAATCAGCATTATTTTAATCATCGAATTTCTCTCATTAGTTATTTATTATTTTCTATGAAAAAACAAATTCATAGCTTATTTCAGCACAATTCCTAATAAGTGACATGAATAAATCCTAAAGGTTGCACAAAACGGCATATCTTTTCTAACTACGCTCTATTAGTCAGATGCAATGTTGTGATGAGCCGTCAGCTCTATAAGCATTTGCCTCTCTTCTGTCGTAAGCGATATTTTCTGATGGCGTGATACGCCATGAATACTCTGATATATACGTCTAGACCTACTACGACGCTCCTGTTGACGCCTGTCCTGCTTTGGCCAAAATAAATAATTCACTTGGACAGCTTTGATCCATTCAGCACTTCCAAATGGTGACGTCACTGACCGACGGCCTTGGTGTCTACGATCACCTTGTAACCGCTCATGAACTCTATAATTGTGAGAGATTTGATTTTTCAATACCTAGCACCTCCCCTTCGTTGTTGATATAAACATCGACATAATTTAGACGGTAAGGTTCTCTATAGATTAGTTATTTTTACGAATAGTTAATGAATAAGGTCGCC
>CALCCU010000002.1 GCA_937900515.1 uncultured Gammaproteobacteria bacterium
TCCATGGCGCGCCTGGCCCAGCCCGAAGGTTTATTGGGACTATGTTGAACAGGCGATGAATGAGCAAACTACCCCCTACTTTGCTATTGCCGTGAGAACAGATAACCCCAACTCAGAAGTATTCAAGCGGGTGATGAGCCTCTTGGAATACTTGCCTCATCATCCAATTGCGAAACGGTTACACTTCGTTGATGCATTGGACCCAGAAATTCGTAGTTTATTATAATCTGGTAGTGGGTGGTTTTGATCGTAGCGATAATGGTACCTAGAACACATAGTCCCCACGGCACATCAAGGATAAGTGACATTGATACCATGAGTCAGTTTTCGTCCACGCTCAACAAATTGCTTAATTATTGGTCGTAAGGCTATAAGGGTAACCAGAGAATGAAATACATTCTTATATTTTAGCCATAGCAGAGCGCTACGCGCTTCAAGTATGCTTCTACGCATTTGATATTGTTTTGGTTTTATTTCTTTTGGCTACGCAAAAGAAATGAATGCCCAGTAGCAAGAGCAAGGTTTTCAGACTCTAACTAAAAATCAAGTCATCAACTCTCATTGATGACTTGATTTTACTTTAACGACCCTCTCTTAATTCTTCTCACAGACAGTGTTGAAGCGATTAATATCGGCGTCACAATCAGTAGTGTAGGTACAATCGCAATACGTGTAAAAGCGATCAACATAATTTCTCTTAATTGAGGATCTTGTTGAGTCAAAGTCATCACTCCACTAAGCAATTCAATAGAGATAGAAATAACATAAGCAATTAATACGATCTTGCAGCGCTGCCATGCGATTTTCCAATGAGTATAAATTCGTTTTGATTCATGTTTAGAATGTGCGCGATAACAGATAAAGGAAATCACCAATAACGAACAAACTATGGAAGCAGGAAATAAAATTTTCTCAGTTCTCGTCAATAAAGAGGTTAGCGGCAACAACACATTGCAGATGAGTAAATTATAGATTAGTAACCTATGTGGAAAAATATACTTTGTCAGATCGTCATTCATAATTAACTCTTTGGAGTGTTTAATTTTAATAAGTGTCTATATGAGGCTTCAGCCATTAGTTTTAAAGTCTTTACATACCAAACCAAATTTAGATGAAACAGGAAGAATTAACACATCGAAACTTGCAAGTTGCGTATGATGAATTTTATTCTTCAACAACTTACCATTTAAGTGTTTACCGTATCAAGGACTCGGCAAACTTAATTATTCAACAAGCCAGCCAACCCACTCTCTCGCTCATGCTGAGTTATCACCGTTTTACGAACAATCCCTTCATTTGCTAATACAAACACGTCTTTCTTAGCTCGTGTTATCGCGGTGTATAACAGTTCACGATTCAAAATAGCTGTATCTTCTTGTGGTAATAATACACAGACATGATCATATTCAGAGCCCTGACTCTTATGAATAGTCGTGGCAAAGGCTGTTTCATGAGCGGGTAATCGAATTAAATCAACCCAACGAAGTTCGTCATCAACCAGAAAACAGGCTTGTAATTGACCTGTTTCGTTTTTTAGGATCAGCCCCGTATCACCATTAAACAATTGCTGACGATAATCATTTTGGGTAATCATGATAGGTCTGCCATGATAAAAATCATGATGACTACGCCAACCCATTTTGGCTATATATCGTTCAATGGTTCGGTTAACTGCTTCGACTGACTGAGCACCTTGTTTAACGGCACAGAGTACGCGATAGATTTCAAAAGCTTGAATACAGCTTAATGCATCGGCTCGCGACATAACCGCATCAAAATATGCCTGATAGCCCGATATTAATTGCTTGAGATCATCCTCTTGCTGCCAAGCGGTTGGTCCTGCATCAGCTAATAATTGAATCACCTCATCAGCCTTACCTGCTTGAATCGCATAAGCAAGTTGGCCTACTAAGCTATTTTCATCAAATCGATAGCTATGTTGTAGCTTAACCACGCTGTTTAATGCCGAATTATCTCGGCTTTGATACTCACTTAAATCGACATCTAAAACGTCATTAGCTAATTGCACAAAATCAGCATTAAATGTCATGGCGGTCTGGCATAAATTGGCAAGCACAGCCCCAGATTCCACTGAAGCTAATTGCTGACTATCACCTAGTAAAACTAAGCGGGTTGTAGGTGCTAGTGCTTGTAATAATTTAGCCATCAAGCTGATATCAATCATCGACGCTTCATCAACAATAATCACATCAAATGGCAGCGGCCGTTCAGCGTTATAACGGCCTTGTTCATTATTCGGGCTAATGCCTAATAAACGATGCAAGGTTTTAACTTGAATCGTGTCATGTTCTTTATCGGTAATTACATATTGTAAGCGAGCAGCTGCTTTACCTGTGGGTGCAGCTAGGGCAATGCGATAGTGTGAGTTTTGCTGAAATAAGCTTTGCAACAATCGTAGAACAATCGTTGTTTTACCTGTGCCTGGTCCACCAGAGATCACACAGAATTGACGCGTTAAAGCCATTAAGACCGCCACTTTTTGCCAGTCAATACCGTCGATAATGGAAGGCCAAACATCAAATGCCTGCTTCACTGTTTCAGCATCCTGCAAGGCAATGACAGCATGACGTTGTTTAATTTCTCTGGCTGAATTTTGCTCATCATGCCAATAACGATATAGGTATAACAAACCATTATCATCAAGAATTAAAGGTCGATAATCATCCCCTGCCCCGACCACATTGCTTTGTTTTAACCGGCTTTGCCATTTGCTAAATTCATCAGGTAACAAATTCCTCACGGACTGAAACAAAGCATGGCTTTGATTTAGATTTAAACACACATGACCTTGTGACACCGCTTCGGTTAATAATCCAGCTGTTAGTGCCACCAGCAGGTCATTATCTTTATCAACCCGTTCGATATATGCAGCAAATTGACAGGCCAATTCACTAAATCCAGCTTGATGTAATGCTAGCTTGACCCTATTCATCACTTACTCCCTGCAAGTAATTATCAAAGGCAATTAATAAGTCAGCACTTGGCTTATCGGCAAACACCCCTGCTTGTCCCCATTCGGGATGCATACCACGAATAAATAAATAATAGACGCCGCCCAAATGTTGTTCGGGATCGTAATTCGCTAATCGCAGCGATAAATAACGATGTAGTGCCAAACTGTAAATTAAATATTGCAGAGGATAATCATGCGAAATCATCGCTTCATCTAATTCCTCCACGCCATAATTACTTGCATCTCGGCCTAAGAAATTCGATTTATAATCGACCACATAAAAGCGTCCTTCATGCTCAAAAATTAAATCGATAAAACCTTTCATAAAGCCCGATAGGTCATAAAAGTCGGAATTATTAATGGTTCGAGCTAATACACTCTTCGGTTCTAAATAAGGCGTAACGGCTTGTTTAAAGCTATTCACCGACAAGTGAGACACAGGGAAGTAAAACGCCATTTCATCCAAACGCTGTGTGGTTGATAAATCCGCTAAACATAAACTACTGCCGGTCGATAACGGCGTTTTAACAACTTCAAATAACCACTCACATACGGCAGGCGTCCAATCCAATGAAAAGCCATATTGCATCAGGGTTTTATCGACTAATTCAGTCAAGCCTTTGCTATCTTCCGTATTAAAATCCCACAATTCAAAAATGCTATGCAGACATGTACCAGCCTGAGCACCCCTAGGAAATTTAAACCGCTCCAATACCAACGCATCCTCTTTCGAACTGATCGGTGCGATGGGTTGAATCACACTCACACCATCATAGTCTGGCACTTCAGCATCATGGCCGGCGGTTAAAGCACTAAAGCTACCAATTCGCCACGGTTTATCAATTCTTCCGACAAATTCACGAGCGCTTAATAGCTGCGTATCAGCCTGATTATTCTGCAAACGAATAATATCTTGCTCCACCAGCGATTCCATAGAAACAGGCCTAATCGAAATGGTGTTATCACTAGTTGCTGACATTGCCTCTAAATCCACTACCATCTGCTGTGAATCAATCCCTGTTAATGACGGATGCAATAAGTTAAACAAAGCAGAATGTTCCACGTTTTTAGCCGCTGCCCAAGTAATCACACAGCGTTCTCTTGCACGCGTTAAGGCAACATAAAGCAACCGCAACTCTTCGGCCTGCTCTTCTTGTAATGCTCCCTCTTTCGCTTTGCTTAACAATGGCTCAAGCATAGCAACATACGCAGCATTATCTTCATCGGGGTCGTGAAAGCGAATCATGTCGCCATCAGCAGCACGTAAATTTACATCCCATAAAAACGGACAAAATACGATGGGGTATTCCAAGCCCTTACTTTTATGAATGGTAATAATTTTCACCAACTGCTCATCACTCTCTAAACGTACTTGAGCAGTTTCATCATCACCATCTGCAGCTTGTCGATAATTAGCCAACCACGTTAATACCGAATCCATTGCACTGTTCTGACGGCTACAATAATCCTGAATTAATTCAGCGATATGATATAAATTGGTTAATTGTCGTTCGCCATTATCAGCAGCTAAAACACGCTGTTGAACCGATTGCGCGACCATGACATGTCGAAACATCGACATAAAACCTTTGCTTAACCACAACTGATGCAGCTCATGGAAGAAGTCAAACTGTTTTAAATAAGCCGCTTCATCTTGCTGTAACTGATATAACATCTCAGCATTAAAACCAAATAAGGGCGAGGCTAATACAGCAATAATTCGACTGGCATTATTCGGCTCAGCCACGGCTAATAATAGTCGTTCTATCAACACCGCCTCAGGCGAGGAAAACACATTATCTCGCCCTTGTTGAACACTATTAATACCGCGCTGCTGTAAACATTGTTGGATCTCACTAGCTTGGCGATGATTACGCACTAACACCGCAATATCACCACCTGATAAGACTCTTAAGTCTCCCGACTCCTTCCCATCAACTAAATGAGCTTTGCCATCTTGTGCTTTATTAAGACAACGGGCAATCTCATCTGCAGTCGAATTAGCCGCCAAGTGACGCATCGTAGTTTTACTTATAGCCTTATCATTACCCGTCCACAAAAATTGCAATGGTGACGCATCATCACCTTCAATTATCAATGCAGGCTTATTAGGCCGAGCAGCACCCACAGCAATAAACGGAATAGCTTCATAAACGAAGGCTTTTTGTTGGCGTTCAAAAATCTGATTAACTGCCGATACTAACCGTGGATGCGAACGCCAATTGGTGGTTAAGGTATGCTCATGCTCAGTGGCTGACTTAGCTTTTAAATAAGTAAAAATATCCGCACCACGAAAGCTGTAAATCGCCTGTTTTGGATCGCCAACATAAAATGTCGGCAAACCACTTTGAGCATAAATTCGGCTGAAACTTTGATATTGAACCGGATCGGTATCTTGAAACTCATCAATCAAGGCTGCTTGGTACTGTGCTTGTAGCTGTGCAACCAGCTGGTCTCCATGCTCGGCGTTCAATGCCTGCTCTAGCGTAAGCAATAAATCGTCATACGATTGCACTTGTTGCTGTTGTTTTAGCTCAGGCACGGTTTCGTTTAAATAAGCTAATAACGATAAACGTAAGTTTTGCAGTTGAATCGCACGTGCGGTTTCAAGTTGTTGCTGAGCATCCAGTAACCCTTCCGTTGCTGTCCAAAACACTAATTCAGGTAATTGCTGGTCTTTCTTTAATGCTCCTTCGAGCTTACCTAAAGTGAAACGATCAAGCTCTTTAAATAACATGGCGGGCACAGTGTCTAATTCCATCATCGCCACGAGCTGAATCAACCACTTTTCAACACTAGCTTTACGATATTTATTACCGTTTAATAGCTCTTTATTCTGCACTGTAGCAATAACCTGATCGTGCTCGGTCGCCCATGCTTTTTGAACCTGCTTGAAGTTAGCTGTCACCGTCTGTTGAAAACGCTGCAAATCAATCTCAGGTAAATCAATATAATTCAGATACGGTTTACCAATTAATGTACGAATAGATTGCAGTAATGTTTCAGGTGTTTGGCGTTTGGATAATAAATAGGCGCTCAGTTCTGGATCACTTTGGCTTATTTCGCGTCGCCAAAAATCATCTGTCGCGGATTGTAAAATATCCTTCTCATCACCAATCAAATCCACATCAAAGTGTAAACCACTTTCAAAAGCAAAATCCGTCAATACACGCTGACAAAAACCATGAATGGTAAATATCGCCGCCTGATCAAAGCTTTGAATCGCAGCATTTAGCAGATGAAATGCTTTTCGTTGCTCAACCTCAAGTGAGGCATCTAATAAAGCATCGCGTTTATCCACCAGCTTCTGACGCAGGCGGTCACGTAACTCTTCCGTAGCAGCACGGGTATAAGTCACTACCAAAATCTGCTCGACCTTTAACTCCTGCTCCAGTACGAAGCGAAGATATAACTCTGCCAAGGTATAGGTTTTACCTGTGCCAGCACTGGCTTCGATCAGGTTGGTTCCCGCTAAGACAACCGTTTTAGCATCAAAAGCAGTCATAACTCACCGCCATGAAGGTGAGCCTGTAGCGGCTCAAATACCTCTACTGCTATTTGCTTAAACTCTTCTGTTAATGGCGAGTCTTTATAGAGCTGTTGATGATACGGGTCATCGGCTTCAGCAGAGATGTATTGGCTACCATTCCAAGCTGTTAGCATCGCAGCATCTGGCGATGCTTTCGTTTTATTCAGTGTTGTTTTAGCAAAGGCGTAGCTAGTATTAGTAAAAAATGGCAAGGGTTTTTGCATTCCTTGCCAATAGAGATCGACGAGTTGCTGTAGAAGCAATTCAGCATTTTGTACTGGCTTGAATTCATATTCTTTATCTTCGGTTAATAATTCACTGTGTAATGCAATACCCTGCGGTTTAATCACATTCAACACCAGATGATTAATCCATAGGCTCAGCAAATCATGGCCTTTGGTTTTTGCCATTCGATAATGAAATAGACCTCCTTGGTGCAGATATTCTAATTGGCCTGTTAATACTATGTCGTTAAGTTTTAATTCAAAAGTTTGTGCTGGAATAAAATTATCAGGATAGCGTGGTAGTAATTTCTCGGCGAATTGTTCGACCAGTTCGTTTTGAACTTCAAAGATCTGTTCACCGATTTGGCCTTCAGGTAATATTCCAGCGGCTTTAACCAAATCGAGCATATTACTAACGGCTTTACCGTCATCGCTTTCATCAACGATAAGTTGGGACTGTAGTAATTGCTGACGTAATTGCCATGCTTGCAATCCATCAAGCTCAAACGGCTCACGTATTTCAATTTTCTCGTCAGTCATTTCTAAACGCATACCTAAACGTTCACGCAATAAATAACGCGCGGGATGTCGGAAGAAAGTAATAAGTTGACTTAAACTGACCTGCTGCAAGCTCTCATCGGCCTGAGGTAAAGGATATTCAAACCATGCTGAATGTTCATGCTCCTCTGTGACTGGACATTGTGCTTGTGCAAAGCTAAATAGCTGTACATTTTGACCATTGAAATAACGTTGACTAAAGGCTTGTAGTGGGTGTTCAGTGAGTAGCTGCGGCCAGAGTTCTTCACCCTCTTCATTCTCATAGCTTTGATTAATCACATCACGTAAATCACTGATTAATACTGAGGGTGGAATAGCGGCATTATCACGAATACTCTTACCCACATAACTTAGGTATAAATATTCTTGGCACGACATTAAGGCCTCTAAAAAGAGAAAACGGTCATCATCACGACGTGAGCGGTCCCCCAGTCTGAACTTCGTTGGGTCCGATAATAAATCAAACCCCTGAGTCGGTTGACGACGCGGATAACTATCATCATTCATACCAATCAAACAGACGACTTTAAATGGAATGCTTCGCATTGGAACCATGCCACAAAAGGTGATGCCGTGCCCCATGAATCGGCTGATGGTTTGGCTCGTATCGAGATGGCCATTAATCCAATCTTTCACCAATGCTAATGTTAAAGTTTGTTCGAAATTCGCAAGCTCAGTAGTTTCAACTAATTTAGCGAGAGTTTGGTGAATAAGGGTCAGTTCGGTTTCGTCACGGCTATCATGTGTAGCAAGAAACATCTCGTCTAATAATTGATTGAGTTGATTGAGCCATTGCTCTGCTGTACGTGGTTTGCTCAAGCTCGTTCGTAAACTATCTAAACAGTCCATGAACAAACAAAGTTGTGCCAGAGTACTGGCTTTTTCACCGCTAATACCGTCAAAGGCCAGTTGATGCTCAAATAACTCGGTTGGCTTGCCTGCCCTTGTCATTGGCATAGCGTAAGCTAATAATAATCTATCTAGTCCTGCGCGCCATGTGTTGTTTTTGCTTTCAGGTAAATCAAACTCGGCTTTATGTTCGGCTGATAATGCCCAGCGGGTTTGCGTTTCTCGTAGCCATTGGCGAATCAAGGTTAGTTGCTCGTCATCTAAACTAAAGCGCTGCTGAATGGCTTTGCACTCCAATAAGCTCAGGATTGTTTCAACATCAAAACGTGACTGTGGTAAAGACAATAAGCTGATAAAAGCATTTAAAACAGGGCTTTGATAACGTACGCCACAATCAGCTATACCGTAAGGAATGCTTTGTTTATTAGAGGCATTGGCAAATACGGCATCAATCCATGGGGCATAGATTTCAATGTCAGGTGTCATCACGACAATATCAGTTGGTGATAAGTCGTCATCATGTTCAAACAAGGCTAATAACTGATCGTGTAACACTTCAATTTCACGCATCGGACTATGGCAGGCATGCGCCATAATAGATTTATCTTCACCGTTAATGGCTATTTTTTTGCCGACAAAATCAGGGTTATTCAGGGAATAAATATCATGTTGCAACATACCTAATAAGTGATCTCGCTTAGGTTCAATAAAGACATCAAGCGGTTCATGTTCACAGCTTTGTAGTTGCTCAAAAAACTCTTGACCTTGTTTACCTAGACTAGCTAATAAAGGATGACCGGTGTTGAAGTATTCGTCTTCGGCTTCTTCGCCTGTATTATCAAATAGATCACGCTGAGCTAAGCGTTGGGATTGTGTCTTTTTATCAACTAAGTCGCCCCAATACCCTGCACTGGGGGATAAGAAATACATGGTGATATCACAATAGCGTGCCATTAATTCGAATAGCTTTAGGTAAACGGGCGGTAAGGCTGATATGCCAAAGATAGCAAGGCGCTGTGGCAAGCCTTCCGGTCGCGTTTGTGTTGTACTGAGATGCTCTTGTAACTGATTGAGCAAATTGGCACGATGTAACGTCTCTTCCTCACCCGCTGTGAGTTGTTGCCACAATGCAGCTTGCCAATGCGGTGTTTCACCTCGCTCCCAAGCTTTTAACCAATCTGGACGATACATTAAATATTGATCAAAACTATCAGCAAGGCGATGCGATAAAGCATAACGTTTTAAAGGGTCGTCTTGCTCACCAAGGTAATTATTTATCACCGAAAAGGTGTTTGATTCTTTACAGGCTGGTAGCAGTTCAAAAATACGCCATGCCATGGCATCAGTTGAAAAGCTTTGTTTTTGAGGGACATCTGGCAAGACCTGACCGAATAACTTCCAGATATAAGCAGAGGGATAAGGAAAGTCTACATGGCTAGCAATCCCGTGATACTGCGCTAAGAAAAGCGATAACCAGCGAGAAAGCTCATTACTTTGAACTAAGATGGTTTCAGCAGCAAAAGGCGGTAAGGGATCCTGTTGTTGTAATTCAGCAAGTTGTGCAGCCAACTGCACCATATTATTACTGTATACAACTTTCAACATGCTGGCTTGTGTCCTTAAGTGTGTGTTTGCATCAGTTTAGCAAATCACACTCTAGAGAGCTTCATTTAACAGTTAGAATTTGTAATGCTGATTTATTCCTACACCGCAATGATTTGTTGAGCTAAATTTTTACAGTGATTTGCATATTGTAGGTTCTCACCCACCATAGCTCCGGTAATTTGAGTTTATTCAAAAGATGCAATTAAAAGATGACTAGACTGGACGCGGTCAAATTGACTAAATAGCGAAACCTTCGACTCAATTAAAATGAGGGATTCAAGCAAGTGGAAACTATTTCCGTATCAACTTTAACGACCGAATAATATATATCTAAAAATTCAAATAATCTAGCTTTTTTTCCCACTAATTGCACTTCAACTATACTCGCTAAATCCATGTTTATATGGGGCTAAGCTACTCGGAATAATTTTTATAAATTAAGTATTGTAAAAACTTTACAACAGATGCACTATCCTCAAATTTTAAGCTAAAAATTTAACTTAATAGTGATTTATCGATAACCTTTTATGAGGATTTAGTTTAATGGCAAAGACAAATGATTCAGCAGTTTGGTACGGCGAGTTAAGAACAAAGCGAGGCAATACGGTTGTCATTCGTGATGATGAATTACCGCCAGCGGCTTCAGGTAGAATTTATTTATACAATACTGAGCGTGAGGCAATGGTGGAGTATGATAAAACCATCGTCAGTGATAAATTATTTGAACTTGAGGCTCAACAACAAGAGCAAGCAGAAAAACAATATAAATCTGGCTGGGAAGCAGCCCGGAAACAACTTACCAAAGCTAATGGTAAATCAACAGCCGACACCGGAGAAGCATCAAAACCAGCTAATGATCTAGCGCTTGAAGACACTGATGATAGTGATGATGACTTTGATGATGACTAATCATTAAATTATAAGGTTACAGCTGACGAAGTTGAAACATGGATAAAAATGTTTCAAGTTTAACTTTATCGTCAGCTAAACCAGCTATCACGGCCCTAAAACAGCACTCATTTCATCAAAGGCTATGTGTAGATCTTTCAAGCCATTACGCGCTTCATTGATTTGACCTACTTGATAGTTACGGTATATGCCATCAGCAATAAGGTGAACTTTTTCATGCGTTTTTTTCAACTGTTTTAAATCACTGTCTTCAAACAGCTGTGCTCTCATAGCCCGTTTAATCCAAAAACCGCAAGGGCATTGTTCAGCATCCATAACAGGCCAATCAACAATGGACTCGGCTCCTAATATAATATTTTCTACAAAAGAATTCTTCCAATGTTCAGTTGTCAGTCTAAATAACTTCCGGTCACATTCTTTTTTAGATTTAGAAAGCAGTTCTTTTCCACAAAGTTGCCATTCATAATTTGGCGTATAATTACTAAACCAAGCAGCAAACTCATCAGCAGGCATTGGTTTAGCAACTCCATACCCTTGAGCTTGCTCACACCCCATTAGCAGCAACATTAACCCATGATTGGTAGTCTCTACACCTTCGGCAATAATATTACGATTAAAGGAGTCAGCCAAACCGATTACTCCATCAATAATCGCATAATCATTAGGGTCATCTAATAAGTCTCTAACAAACGACTGATCAATCTTAACAGTGCCTGCGGGCAAGTTTCTTAAATGTGTTAATGATGAATAACCAGTACCAAAATCATCCAACGCAAAGCTAAGCCCTAGCCTATTTTGACAACGATTGATAATATCAGTGATGGCTTTAACATCGCTTAACACACTACTTTCAAGAATTTCCAACTGTAATGATTGAGCATTCACCGTAGGATATTTATCTAATATAGTTTCAAGCTGTGAAAGGAAGGTATCAGACAATAGGTGATGTGACGTAATATTGATACTCACTTCCAGGTTAATACCTTGCTGTTGCCATAATTCAAGCTGTGCTAAAGCGGCATTCGTCACCCATTCGCCAAGTTGAATTTCTAAATTTGTTTCCGCAACAGTTGGTAAGAACTCTAAGGGAGGAATCAGCCCTTTATCGGGATGAATCCAACGAATTAGGGCCTCTACTCCATATACATCACCCGTCACCATATTCACTTTAGGTTGATAATACAGTTGAAATTCATTGTTGTTTAAAGCCTGTTCAATTTCAGATAATCGATTGTATTTATCTGAGTTTTTTTGTTCTTGTTCAGTATTAAACCATTGATAACGGTTTCGACCTGCTTGTTTAGCTAAATACATCGCTTGATCGGCATAGCGTAACAAGGTGTCAACGTCACCTTTGTTATTAGGATAAAATGCTATCCCGCTTGATACCGTTAGTTGATGTAAAACATCATTAATATAATAAGGTTCAGCAATTGAATGGTGGATCCGATCCATCATTTGCTCACATTGTTCATATGACACAATATCACCTAATAATAACGCAAACTCGTCACCACCTAGTCTTGCGGCAGTATCTTCCTCCCGAATACAAGCGAGGATACGCTTTCCAACCTCAATCAATAACTCATCACCCACCTCATGACTAAAGTTATCATTAATATCTTTGAAGCTATCTAAATCAAGAAAGCAAACAGCCAAAAGTGTTCCACTACGTTTGCTATGAGCAACAGCCTGACGAAAGCGGTCACTTAATAAAGTATGATTAGGTAAGTTAGTTAGCACATCGTAATGCACCAGCTGTTTTAGTTTTTCTTGTTGTAGCTTGCTTTTTGTTATATCGGAAAAGACTCCTACGAAATGGCTTCTCTTTCCATTATTATTTTTTAACTCAGATATAGTTAATAATTCAGCATAAACCTCGCCACTTTTTCTGCGGTTCCAGACCTCACCTTGCCAATGGCCTTGTTCATTTATTTGTTTCCACATCTCAATATAAAATTCAGAAGATTGCTTGCCGGAACTCAGAATGTTTGGAGTTTGGCCAATAACTTCTTCATGGCTATATTCTGTTATTTCACAAAAAGCAGGGTTAACATCAATAATTTTTTGGTTTGCATCGGTAATAATAATGCCATCATGTGTTTCACTAAACACTCTAGATGATAATCGAAGAGCTTCTAACGCCTGCATACGCTCAGAAATATCTACAAAAACCCACAAAGATGTTCCTTTGTTTGCATCTAGTACAGATCCTTTCATGCTAACCCAAACAGTTTTACCATCTTTACACTTAAACTCTAGCTCATCCTTAATAATTCCATCTAAAATAGACTTATAAGCTTCGCCAATCGCTTGATAATCTGTCTCTTTCGCATAAAACTGTCGCGTTAAACATCCAATTGTTTCACCGTTCTTATACCCCATCATCGTTTCAAACGTTGCATTAGCCCACTGAATTTTTCGATCTTTAACTATTACTATTCCAACCAATTTATTATTAGCAATGGCTGTTTTTTCAATAAGAGAATTGTTTAATTCTTGCGTCCTTATTTCAATAAGCTGTTCTCGCCGCTCTATTTCAGTGTTTAACTCAGCAACAAGATCATCATTTTTATACTGTAACTGGTACATGGTGCGGATACTATGATTAGCATTACTATGCAGCTTAATAAGCATGAGGCAATAAACAGTGAATGAGATTGCTATAAAGTAGTTTACCGTTGAGTGTGAATACAGAAGGACGGAGGGCCAGACAATCAGCTGAGGGAGTGTGTTTGCATAGTAAGCTGGTGTCCATGCAGCCAAAATAGGAACAGCACCAGCGACCATTCCACAGATGGCAACAAAAAATAAGTACTTTAAGCTGACATCATCAACTGTTAAAAAAAACAAGCTGAAACAGGCCCACGTGATACCCAATAAAAGTGTAAGAAGAGTGAAGGCGTTAAGCCAATTTTTAACTTCTTTGGGTGCTTTCTTTTTATAGAGCTGGGCTAAAACAAGTCTGGATATAGCGATCACTGATAGTGATATAGCCCAGAATAGTAGCGCTTTACTGTCAATAGAAGCGCTAAATAGTGTATAAAATAAAGCCGCTACAATTATTTGAGTGACTGCCGAACCAGATACATTATTAAATATCTGATTAGCTTGTTCCCTAACAACTAATTTATCTCTATCCGAAGAGTCTATAGACATTCTAGAGCGTATCCTTTCATATGCCGTTGTTCTATGATGCGCTTACTGAACTAAAACTTCAAGTCTTTGATTTTTAATACTTATAACGATTTCTTAAATTTCACTAAGATCGTAATACAGACATCCGCGGCGACGAAGAAATAAATGTAAAAGTATGCACGAAATAGATCTTATCTGTAGTTACTCATTAAAATTAGAGGTAGAGTTTGGATGCAATGAGTACCTCTTCAATCATTTCAAGGTCTAGGACTTAATGGGTACATTTATCTTAAAATATAAGCAAAAATAGGGTGAACAACCTATTATATGGCATGCCCCAAGTTATTTTGACTCTGGATGTAAATCTAAACTTTAGGAAAAAACATGAAAGAAATTACAGTTGATAGCACCCCAAGTGAAGCACTTTTAAAAAAAATGGGTGCAGCTCACTGGCCAACATGGGAAAAAGAAGTATCTGTATTCCCATGGGAATTTGTTACAACAGAAGTAGCACTTATCTTAGAAGGTGAATGTGAAATGACGCCTGCTGATGGAGGTCCTGTAGTTACGTTTAAAGCAGGTGATTTAGTCGTATTCCCTAATGGTTTTAAAGGTACGTGGGAAGTAAAAAAGGCTCTTAAAAAGCAATTCATGCACAGAGATGGTAACTTTGTTAAATGTGCATTTAGCCGTATCAAACGATTCTCGAACTTCGTTAAATCAATCCTAAAATAAGACTGTTCTTGCCCTAGGATATAGTCGTATTACATTAAATCTATCAAAAAAAAGGCCTTAAACACATGTGCTTAAGGCCTTTTTTCATGTTCTATTGTTAATTTACATAACGATTAACAGTAAACCATGACTAAATTTAGTCACTGGATTTAGTGCAATGTCTTTGAGTCTAGTTCAGGAGTACTGTTAGCTGAGAAAACCTGAGCAACATCTACTTTATCAAAGTGGTAATGTTCATTACAAAATTCACACGCAACTTCAATTTCACCCTGCGTTTCAACAAGGTCTAATGCATCTGCTTCGCCCAATAAATTAATGGTATCTGCTACACGCTCTCTTGAACATGAACATGCAAAATTAAAGTCAGTTAATGATAATAAACGACAATGCTCTTCATGATAAAGGCGGTGTAATAATGTACCCGCACCTAATGTTAACAGCTCTTCATTTGTGATGGTTGCAGCCAACTGACTCAAACGAATCCAATCTTCTTCATTGGCTTCTTCATTATTGTTTTCACCTGGTAGTTGTTGTAAAAACAGCCCTGCTACAGATTGTTCATTAGCCGCTAACCAAATACGTGTCTCTAGTTGCTCTGATTGTTTAAAGTAAGTTTCTAGCATACTGGCTATAGAGTCATCATTTAAGCCGACTAAACCTTGATATGGCTGTTTTGAACCTTCGACATCTATTGTAATCGCTAAGGCACCTTTTCCTGTCATCGCTTCAAGGCTAATATCATCAGCGATATCACCTTCCCATTGTGCAAAAGCGCGTACGGTATTTTCACTAGTGCACTCAACCATCATAAGGTTGACGGGTCCATCTGACTTGATTTGCAAAACAAGGCGGCCTTTAATTTTAACCGTTGCAGCTAATAAGCCTGCCGCCGCCATCATTTCTCCAAGAATATTTTGAATCGCTTGAGGATATTGACGGCGGTTTAAGACTTCTTGCCAGCTTTTAGAAAGATGGATCCATTCACCACGTACGGGAATACCATCAAAAATAAAGCGTTGTAAATTATCTGTTTGAAACTCAGTGCTTTCAGTTTCAGTTGTGACTGTATCGATCATATATCTTCCAAAAAAAATGCTGACTAGTTTCCTAGCCAGCATTTTACAACATTAATAAACCTGAGTTTATTTAGTTAATGTTAATAACAACTCATTCAAGCGTTTAACATAGCTCGCAGGATCTTCTAAAGAACCACCTTCCGCTAATAAAGCTTGGTCAAACAAGATTGATGACCAATCATTAAATTGTGCATCATCAGACTCGGCTTTTAAGCGTTCAACCATTGGATGCTCTGGGTTTAATTCAAAAATTGGTTTTGAACCACCCACTGCTTGGCCTGCTGCTTTTAGCATACGCTCTAAGTTTGCACTCATATCGTTACTATCAGCAACTAAACATGCTGGAGAATCAGTTAAACGATGAGTGATACGCACATCTTTTACTTTGTCACCCAATGTTGTTTTAACGCGTTCCACTAAATCTTCAAAGTTTTTATCAACTTCTTCTTGTGCTTTTTTCTCAGCTTCATCTTCCAATTCACCAAGATCTAAATCACCTTTAGCGACTGATTGAAGAGTTTTACCATCAAACTCTGTTAGAGAGTTAGTTAACCATTCATCAACACGATCAGTTAATAACAGTACTTCGATGCCTTTTTTCTTGAATACTTCCAAGTGCGGGCTGTTTTTAGCTGCAGCAAAGCTTTCTGCTGTGATGTAGTAAATAGAGTCTTGTTTATCTTTCATACGTTCAACGTAATCAGCTAATGACACAGTTTGTTCTTCACTACCTGTTTCAGTTGAAGCAAAACGTATTAATTTAGCTAAGGCATCTTTGTTAGCAAAGTCTTCGCCAGGGCCTTCTTTGATAACTTGACCAAACTCTTGCCAGAATGTTGCATATTTCTCAGCATCGTTTTTCGCTAATTTTGCTAACTCGCTTAGCACTTTCTTCACTGATGCAGTGCGAATGCTGTCAATTGTTTTGCTGCCTTGTAAGATTTCACGCGAGACGTTCAGTGGCAAGTCATTAGTATCAATTACACCTCGGATGAAACGTAGGTAACGCGGCATTAATTGTTCTGCATCTTCCATAATGAATACGCGCTTCACATACAGTTTTAAACCTTGTGAACGATCTTGGTCATATAAATCAAACGGTGCCTTTGATGGCACATAAAGTAATGACGTGTATTCTGTTTTACCTTCAACTTTATTGTGGCTCCAAATTAATGGTTCCTGAAAGTCGTGAGATACTTGTTTATAGAACTCTTGATACTGCTCATCACTGATTTCGCTTTTAGATAGTGTCCACAATGCTGTTGCTTTGTTAACTGTTTCATCTTCTAAAAGAACTGAGTCATCAATTTTGCCATCTTCATCAGGCACTGCATCTTTTTGCATCACAATTGGTAAGTTAATGTGATCAGAATATTTAGTAATACAGTTACGTAAACGCCAGCTGTTTAAAAACTCATCTTGATCGTCACGAAGATGCAAGATAATTTCTGTACCACGTGTAGGTTTATCAATTGTTTCAATTGTGAACTCGCCTTTACCTTCAGACTGCCACTCAACACCATGTTCAGATGTTAAACCTGCACGACGTGTTTTTAATGTCACTTTATCTGCAACAATAAATGCTGAGTAAAAACCCACACCAAATTGACCAATTAATTGAGAATCTTTTGATTCATCACCAGTCATTTTTTCGAAGAATTTTTTAGTACCAGAATTGGCAATCGTACCAATATTTTCAATCACTTCTTGGCGGTTCATACCAATACCGTTATCAGTAATGGTGATTGTTTTTGCATCTTTATCAAAAGCTACACGAATCTTTAATTCTGCATCATCTTCATATAAAGCATCATCAGATAACGCTTCAAAGCGTAATTTATCCGACGCATCAGCAGCATTAGAAACAAGCTCTCGCATAAAGATTTCTTTGTTGCTATATAAAGAATGGATCATAAGATCCAGTAATTGTGAAACTTCTGTTTGGAAACCAAGCGTTTCCTTATGTGCATCAACTGTCATTGAAATAAATCCCCATAATGGCAATAGTTATAAATGAATGTCTCAAGATGGGGGCTATCATTTAGAGTTCAAGTGGTTTTTGTAAAAAAGTAAAATCTAGTCCACTTCAGAATGTTTGAAAAGCTAGCCGCCCCCCAATACTCTATGGTGAAAACAGTGTGAATAAACAAGTGCCATGAACAGCAGCAAATAGGACCAAATAAAAATAGTCTTATAGAAAATTTGTTTAAAGGTTAATAATTCAAGGACGAAAGAGCATCATCTATAGCCCCTTCGCCTTGAGTACTAAACCTTTCTGGTTAATTGAGCTCTACTCGCATCCCAGTTTGACTTGCTTTGATGGCAGCTTGAATCGCGTTGCAGTTTGCTTTTGCATCAGTAAGTGATAATTGAACAGGTTTATCATTAAGTATGCAGTCACTGAAGTGTTCGACCTCCAGTATGAAGTGATTGGCTGCAGGCGCTGCTAATTGATGCTGCTCACCAGCATCTGTCCACCATGAGATATTAGGTAAATCATCTGGGTTATTCCACACCGTTTCACATTTAATCCCACCCAAGGTACCGATGATTTCATATTCACTTCGTCGAGCACGTTCAAAGCTCATATCAAACTGAGCATAACGCCCCTCGCCATAATCTAATACACCACTCAGACTTACATCCGCACCGTGTTCATTTAAATTAGCTAGAGCATTTACCGCCAAAGGTTCTCCAGTAAACCATTTACGAGCAGTGTGAATAGCATAAGGCCCTATATCCCACATGGCACCACCACCATGTTCAATATCACGATTAATTCGATAAAGTCGTGCAGGTTTCATTGGAAATGAAAAAATAGTTCTAACGGTACGAACATCCCCTATCACACCTGAGTCTATAAGTTGTGCAACAGCATCATGCTGGGGGTGGAAGACATACATAAACCCTTCCATGACTTTCACATTATGATCAATAGATGCTTTTTCAATTGCTTCAATTTCAGTTAACTCTAATGCCATCGGCTTTTCAATCAAAACATGCTTGCCTTGCTGTATTGCTTTTAAGGCCCATTCAGTATGTTCTTCATTGGCCATCGGTAAATAGACAGCATCAATATCAGGGTTATTTATCAGTGTATCAGGATCATCTAAGGTCAAAACATCACTCAGTTGAGGGGCATATTTGGCTAATATTTCAGCCGCCGCATTAGGCCGTCTACTTGCAATAGCCACTAACTGAGCATTACTCGCACCAACGATTGCCGGCAATAAGCGCTCATTGACTCGGGCAGCCCCAAGAATTCCCCATCGTACGACTGTTTGATTTGTCATCATATCTATCCCATAAATTTGTTACATAAAACAATCATAACCATTTACTGGCTGCAACTCCAACCTAATAAATCCATGTAAATTTAAGTGTTTTTATCTGTTAATATTTAGCCTATCCTTAACATATAAATATTCCCGACTAATTAACTAAGGAACTAGATATGACTATTGAAGTTGGACAACGCTTACCAGCAGGTAAGTTAACAGAGTGTAATGAATTCGATCCAGAAAATGGCTGCCCAACGAATCCTCAAGCTGTGGATGTCGCTGAGTTAACTGAAGGTAAAAAAATCGTCTTGTTTGGTGTTCCTGGGGCATTTACACCTTTATGCTCTGCTCAGCATTTACCAGGATATGTTGAATTTGCAGACCAAATTAAAGCAGCTGGAGCTGATGAAATTTGGTGTATGTCAGTCAATGATGCGTTTGTTATGGCTGCTTGGGGCAAAGAGAATAATGTCAAAGGTAAAGTACGCATGATGGCTGATGGCAGTGCTGAATATACTAAAGCGCTCGGCCTTGATCGTGACCTTACTGCTGGCGGTATGGGCGTTCGATGTTTCCGATTCGGGATGCTAATTGATAACGGCATTGTTAGCTACCTTGGTGTTGAAGGCTCAGGTGAATTCGGTGTTTCAAAAGCAGAAACATTGCTAGAACAACTATAAAACTCGCTTATTGTGGTGAATCAAGGTGCTCTATCTCACCCTGATTCGCCACAAATATATCTGTTGCTAAGTAGTGAAAAATACCATGTTCAACAATGCCTGGAATGGTATTCAATTCGGCATTAAGTTCATCTGCTGCCAATGATGAATCAAATGTCATATCCAGAACCAGACTTCCATGTGAAGTAATCGCTAAACCATCACCATTGCTCGTTTGCCTTAAATCGCCATCACCACCAATTTGTTGCAAACTGCGGAGCACCATTTTCCATGCAAAGGGAGTAACCTCGACAGGAATCGGAAACTTCTCACCAATTCGACTCACTACCTTTTCATTGTCGACCATGACATAAAACTGTTCACTTGCTTTCGCTAATAACTTTTCTTTGACCAGATCAAATCCACGACCTTTCAATAAGCTCATACCTAACGTGACCTCATCAGCACCATCCACATAGAGATCCAATTGGCTAATATGTTCAATAGCAAGTAATGGCAATCCTAATTGTTGCGCCTTGATGGTACTAACCACAGAGCTTGCTACAGCAGTCACATCAAGCCCTTCTTCTTGTCTTCTTTTTGCTAAATGTTCGATAAAGTAATTAGCTGTTGATCCTGTTCCTAATCCAACCACCATACCTTGCTCAATAAGGTTCGCCACATGAACCGCTACTTTTTGTTTATCGTTCATGATTACTCCTTTGTTTCAACTCAATTTTCATCGTCTCTATAAGTTGAGTTATTTCATCTAAATCAATAGGTTTGGTTATGTAATCATCAAATCCCGCTTGATAACCCTGTTCAATTTCAGAAGTCATGGCATTCGCTGATACAGCTACTATTTTAAGGTTTTTCTTCATTGAAAGCTGTTTGATTTCAGATAAGGCATGATAACCATCTTTACCTGGTAAATTAATATCCATTAAGATGAGATCGGGTCTAAACATTTGAGCTTTTTCTATTCCTTCTTCTGCATCAATGGCTTCGACCAAAATAACATCTTCTAAATTCGAAACAAGGTGCCTAATCAGTTTCATATTAGCTTTATTATCTTCGACATATAATAAAGTTAATCGGCAATCCGATTCATCCCTGAGCGCTAGCTGTTCTATCTCCGATGAGGTGACTTGATAGTCAGGCATAGGCGTTGCCTTTGGCAGGTCGAACCAAAAGGTTGTTCCAACATCAACGGTACTATCAACATTTAACTTAGTTCCCATTAAATAAGCGAGCTGCTGACTAATAGTTAAGCCAATTCCAGTACCTTCTATCACTGAATTCTCATAATTTAAACGATTAAAGGGCTCAAAAATAGAGTCTATATTTTCATCTCTTATACCTTTGCCTGTATCGCTG
>CALCCU010000003.1 GCA_937900515.1 uncultured Gammaproteobacteria bacterium
TAATCCGATAAGTAAATTTCAAATTAAGCATGCTCAGACGGATATTAAAAAATTATACTCTAGAGATGTCTATTCGATAGTGGTATTTCCAGATAATGGAGATGTTTTAGCTACAGAAATAAATATTCATTTTAGAGGTGGTTGGGCAGAACAATTTTTAGCCAGTTTCACAGGTGCTGGCGTTGGGTCTGTGGCATCTTGCTCGAGTACAGGTATTGACTCAAGAGCATTGATTTTTTCAGTATTGAAACCCTAGAGTGGAAGCATGGCATTAGTGCAGAAAATGAATAGATCAGTCTCACAAACTTTAAATCTAAACTAGCCGTTTGAAATAGTATTATTTTTACGCTAGATTGGCTGTAAACTGCTCGAATATAAATCGATTAGAAAGGTCTGCAATGGAACTCAAGCTCTATGATATTCATCCTGAAGCAATTGAACATGCTTTGGAGAAGGCGCGACAATATCGCTCTCTTTTGGAACCGGAAATCGCAGAAAGTATTTGTCTCGATATTTTAAATATAGACGGTAATAACCAAGAGGTATTAGTTGTTTATATTCTTAGTTTATTGGACCAAATCCCCAGTCCAGACAAGAAGATAGAAGTTAAAACGATTGAGCGTATTGTTGATCAATTAAGCAGTAGTTATCAGCGCTTTTATTATTCTGGTTTGCTGCATGAAAGAATGGCGCGTTATATGGTGACGCAAGCAATGTCACATGCGTTTGCTTATGACTATTTCTATCAAGCTCTCCGCTGTTATGATCATGCACGTGAAATAAGCCCAGCAGGAAATGATGAAGCAACCTTGCGCTGGAATAGTTGCATTAGAACCATTGAGCAAGAAAAACTCAAACCACATCAAGATAGTGAAGATGTTTTAGTGGATATGGAAAGCTAAATGATCTTACAACTACATAAACGAAAAATGGCTATCGCCGGTATGCTGATGACGGTCTATCTTGTTATTCATATGCTGACCAATTTAAGTTTTTTCTGTGAAGACAGCTTTAGCAGTTTTTATGCATGGTATAACGGGAGCATTGTCCGTTGGTTAGTACTTGTTGTGATGGCAGCTGCGGTTGGTATTCATGTCAAAGCCGCGGTGAAAATTCGTAAAGCTAATGCTAAAGCCAGACGCATTCAATATACCAAACACGATAAATTCCACATACCAGCTCCCTTGGTGACGGTTAGTATTGTTTTCTTACTGTCGTTCATTTTGGTTCATGTTTTTCAAACATTGAATTTTGATAGCGAGAATGTCTATGGCGAATTACAGCAATTATTCCAATCAGAAATAATGGTGTTGTTTTATTTGGCAGGCTTATTTGTGTTGATGATGCATTTATCTCACTCATTAGCAAATGTACTGCAAACATTAGGTAAAACTTCGGTGACATGCCATGCAATGGTTTGGGTGGCTGTTTTATTATTATCAGGAGGGTTTGCTTCTATTCCTCTTTACATTTACTTTGTGATGCCATGAACGATATAGAACTAGATAGCAAGATCCCTAAAGGTAGTCTGGAACAGCGGTGGACTCAACATAAATTTAACCTCAAAATTGTTAGTCCTGCGAATAGAAAAAAATATACAGTTATTGTTGTAGGCACAGGCTTAGCGGGAGCTTCGGCTGCTGCATCTCTGGGAGAGATGGGCTTTAATGTAAAAACATTCTGTTTTCAAGATAGCCCACGCCGTGCACATAGTATTGCGGCACAAGGCGGTATTAATGCTGCGAAAAATTATCAGAATGATGGTGATAGTGTATGGCGTTTATTCTATGACACGATCAAGGGCGGCGATTACCGAGCGCGTGAGTCGAATGTATTTCGCCTTGCAGAATTAAGCACCAGCATTATAGACCAAGCGGTAGCTCAAGGCGTGCCGTTTGCGCGTGAATACAGTGGTTATTTAGCCAATCGTTCATTTGGTGGCGCACAGGTTTCTCGTACTTTCTATGCCCGAGGCCAAACTGGTCAACAGCTATTACTCGGCGCCTATCAGGCAATGAGTAAGCAAGTGGCTGAGGGAACGGTTAAGCATACCTCACGGTGCGAAATGCAAGATGTAATTCTAGTTGATGGTAAAGCTAAGGGGATTGTATCGCGTGATTTAGTGACGGGTGAATTAGAAACTCATATGGCTGACTGTGTGGTGCTGTGCACCGGTGGTTACGGTAATGTATTTTATCTGTCGACTAATGCGAAAGGTTGTAATGCTTCAGCAGCATGGCGAGCACATAAACAAGGTGCTTTATTTGCTAACCCGTGTTTTACTCAAATTCATCCAACCTGTATTCCTCAACACGGTGAGTTGCAATCTAAACTGACTTTGATGAGTGAGTCATTACGTAATGATGGTCGTATTTGGGCTCCGAAGAATATCGAAGATTGTGATAAAGCGCCTGAAGAAATTGCAGAACAAGATCGTGATTATTTCTTAGAACGAATGTATCCCGCTTTTGGTAACTTAGTACCCCGTGACGTTGCATCACGTGCCGTGAAATTAATCTGTGATGAAGGACGAGGTGTAGGCCATGCAATTGATGGTAAAAAGTTAGGAGTGTATCTTGATTTTGCCAAAGCAGTTGAAATACATGGTTTAGATGCTATTAGTGAAAAATACGGCAATCTATTCGATATGTATCAACATATTACCAATGAAGACCCATACACCAGCCCAATGCGTATTTACCCAGCAGTGCATTACACCATGGGGGGATTATGGGTTGATTACAATTTAATGACATCGATTGATGGCCTATTTGCAGGTGGGGAAGCGAACTTCTCAGATCATGGCGCCAACCGTCTTGGTGCAAGTGCCTTAATGCAAGGCTTGGCAGATGGTTATTTTGTGTTACCGACAACGGTATCCGATTATTTAGCTCGCCAAAGCCCAATGGATTTAGATAAAGACTATCCGGAAGCTGAGCAAACATTAAAAGCCTGTGAAGAAAAAATTGAGCGTTTAATGAATGCGCCTGATCCTCAGAAAACACCTGATGAATTTCATCGTCAATTGGGACAAATTATTTGGCATGCCTGCGGTATGGCGCGTGAGAAAGAGACTTTAGAGCAAGCTATAAAAGATATTCAGGTATTACGAGAGCAATTCTGGCAGCAAGTTAAAATAACGGGCAGCGATAAAACGCTTAATCAAACTCTAGAGAGAGCAGGACGAATTGCCGACTTTTTCGAGTTAGCTGAGCTGATGTGTCTGGATGCCTTAACGCGAGAAGAATCGTGTGGCTGTCATGCCCGTGAAGAGCATATAACCGATGATGGTGAAGCACAACGTCATGATGATGACTATTCCTTTGTATCTGCATGGCAATATAGCGGCAATGTCACTGAGCCGAAATTACATAAAGAAGAACTCCATTTCGAATTTGTTAGACCAACTACAAGAAATTACAAATGATTTTCACACTACATATTTGGCGCCAAGAAAATGCACAAGCACAGGGTGGCTTTGAAAAACATCAAATTGATGTTAGTGAAGACACTTCATTTCTAGAAATGTTAGATGCTCTTAATGAGGAACTAATAGAACAAGATAAAGAAGCTATCGCCTTTGACTTCGATTGTCGAGAAGGCATTTGTGGATCATGTAATTTGGTCATTAGTGGCACTCCACACGGAAAGCATAAAGGGACCACTACCTGTCAGCAGTATATGCGTGACTATGCCGATGAAAAAGAGCTGTGGATTGAACCATGGCGCGCAACGGCATTTCCTATCATCAAAGATTTAATTGTTGATAGAACGTCATTTGATAATATTATCCAAGCGGGTGGTTATATAGAAATTCGCACTGGTTCAGCCAGTGAAGCGAATACGATTCCAATTGAAAAGCATGTGTCAGATGCGGCCTTTGATTCTGCAACGTGTATTGGTTGTGGTGCCTGCGTCGCTGCCTGTCCTAATGCTTCTGCGACCTTGTTTGTAGCTGCGAAAGTGACTCACTTGTCCACCTTGCCTCAAGGTGAAATGGATAAACAGCGTGCTGAAAAATTACTGACAGCGATGGAAGAAGAAGGGTTTGGTAGTTGTAGTAATTATCGTGAATGTGAACGCGTGTGCCCGAAAGAGATTAGCGTCAATACGATTACTACTATGAATAAACTACTGTATGAATCTTCTAAGTAAGGTTATTAAATGACAAGTGAAAACAATAAGGAACAAGAAACAGAAAACAATACTTTAAGCACAGCAAGTAGTTTTCTGATGAAAGTATTTTTATTCTCTATTTTCTTTTTCGCATTAAAATTGATGGTGTCAGCTATATATAGTTTTTACCAGTTTTTAACAGAAATGCCATTTGTCTAGAAATAGAGGCCTAGTTGTTTGTTGAATAAAAATTATATTAATCCATCAGTCTGCCCTCTATGCGGTGCAGAAAACAATTGTATGAACGATGTTGATGGCACCCAAACTAAAAACTGTTGGTGTAACAGTAAGGACATTAAGTTTCCTAGTAGTTTGTTAGAACAAGTACCCGCTGAGGCAAGAAAAAAGGCTTGTATTTGTTTAACTTGTGCATCTAAATATACTAATAATGTGGTAATCGATTAAGCTGTTTGAGACGCTGACAAGGCACTTTATATCGAGCATTCCCTTCGCATTATCAGCGATTAATCCAAGTAATAAGTTCCATTTATAGCATCGTTGTCTCATCAGGCTCTAACGTATGAAATAAAACGATTGCTTTTTATGTGAAAAGTGTTGAGAATTCGCGATTTAGACCATGCTCACAAGAGTCGTAGCGAATGCATAATAGCCCTCAAATTAATACTTATCTGACACAAAAACAGTCAAAGCCTTGGGATTCAGAGCAGAGTTCTGAGCTTTATGGTGTGAGTGATTGGGGGAGTGATTATTTCGGTATTTCTACCGAGGGTAATGCTGTTGTAAAAGTTCAGTTTGTAGACTCAGTGGTAGAAGTGCCATTAATTGATATCGTCGAAGGAATGAAAGATCGTGGTTTAGAGATGCCTGCAGTTCTTCGTATCGATAATTTACTCGACCAGCGAATTAAGCAACTTAATGATGCATTTGCTAATGCTATCGAGCAAGCAAGTTATCAAAATGTTTATCGCGGTGTGTTTCCAATTAAAGTTAATCAGCAATGCCATGTAATTGAAGAAATTGCTGACTTTGGTCGCCATTATCATCATGGTCTAGAGGCTGGTAGTAAAGCTGAGCTGACGATTGCTTTATCGCAATTAAAAGATCACGATAGTTTAATTATCTGTAATGGCTATAAAGATGCCGAGTTTATTGATCTGGGATTATATGCTGTCCAGATGGGTATTAACTGTTTCTTCGTATTAGAAACTCATTCAGAATTAGAGATTATTCTAGAACGAAGCCGTACTTTAGGTATTGAGCCACTACTAGGTGTTCGCATACGTTTAGCCTCAATGGTTGAAGGTCATTGGAATGAAGATAGCGGTGACCGTTCAATTTTTGGTTTGTCGACGAATGCTTTATTAGAGGTCGTTGAGCAGCTCAAACAAGCAGGTATGTTGCATTGCTTGCAGCTATTACACAGTCACTTAGGATCTCAGATCCCTAATATTCATAATATTCGTAGTGGTGTACTCGAAGCTTGCCGTTT
This sequence comes from uncultured Gammaproteobacteria bacterium, assembly GCA_937900515.1. Classification (GTDB taxonomy): domain Bacteria; phylum Pseudomonadota; class Gammaproteobacteria; order Nitrosococcales; family Methylophagaceae. Next base: position 5,627 of record CALCCU010000003.1, read on the forward strand.
TTATGCGGGCTTGGTCGAAGAGGGCGCACCTATGGGGTATATCGATCTTGGTGGTGGTTTAGCGGTCGATTATCAAGGTTCTCGGACCAATGATACACACAGTATGAATTATAGTTTGGATGAATATTGTTCGAATATTGTGGAAACTATTCAAGAAAGCTTAGACTCTCTCGAGATTGCCCACCCTGTTATCGTAACTGAATCAGGCCGTGCCTTAGTCGCATATTCATCAATGTTATTGTTTAATATTCTTGATGTACGTGACCATACGCCTGGTGCCTTACCTGAGTTTCCACCAGAAAATTGTCATGATTTAATCTCAAATTTATTTGATGTGTTAAATTCGCTGACGCCGAAGAACCTACAAGAGTGCTACAACGATTCTTTATACTATCGTGATGAGATCCGTGAGTTATTTCACCGTGGGCAGTCTAGCTTACGTGAGCGAGCATTAGCCGAAAATTTAACATTAGCTATCTTAGGTAAAATTGCCGACTTATTGCCTCAAGCGAATCGTATCTCTCCTGAGTTAGAAACGCTGCCAGAATTATTATCTGATATCTATTATGGCAACTTTAGCTTGTTTCAATCCTTGCCTGATATTTGGGCCATTGACCAGCTTTTCCCAATTATGCCGATCCACCGTTTGGATGAGCAGCCAAGCCGTAATGCTGTGTTAGCAGATATGACTTGTGACTGTGACGGTAAGATTGATTCGTTTTCACTTGTTGATGGCGTTAGCAAAACATTGCCTTTACACCCACTTCGAGAAAATGAAGAGTATTACTTAGGAGTATTTCTAGTTGGTGCGTATCAAGAAACATTAGGTGATTTACATAATCTATTTGGTGATACCAATGTGGTCAGCGTTCATATCAATGAAAACGGTAGTTTTGATTTCGTACGAGAATTTGAGGGCGATAGCATCGCCGATGTACTTAGTTATGTTGAATATGATCCCAAAGTGATGCAAGAACAATTCAGGCGTATTGCTGAACAAGCCGTACGTGATGAGAAAATATCAGTTGCCATGCGCCAGCAAGTGCTAAAAGCATTTCGTGAAAGCTTGCAGGGTTATACATTTTTTGAACGATAAGAATAATGAAGTAGAAGGTATTAATTATGTCTAAAGTAGTGATTATTGGTGCTGGTGGTGTGGGTGGCGTAGTGACACATAAATGTGCTCAACTGCCTGAAGTGTTTAGCGAAATAGTATTAGCAAGTCGTACGGTTTCTAAATGTGATGCTATTGCAGCACAGCTTGAACGCCCGATCAAAACAGCTTGCATTGATGCTGACAATGTGCCTGAATTAGCCGAGTTCTTAAAACAAGAACAGCCAGACTTAGTGATCAACGTTGCCTTACCTTACCAAGACTTAACTATTATGGATGCTTGCTTAGAAGCGGGTGTTGATTATATGGACACTGCTAACTACGAACCATTAGATACGGCGAAGTTCGAATATAAATGGCAGTGGGCATACCAAGACAAATTTGAAAAAGCAGGTTTAACCGCATTATTGGGTAGCGGTTTTGATCCCGGCGCCACTAATATGTTTACCGCTTATGTAGCGAAGCATTATTTCGATGAAATTCATGAACTGGATATTATCGATGTGAACGGGGGGGATCACGGTTATCCGTTTGCAACTAACTTTAATCCTGAAATCAATATTCGTGAAGTTACAGCTGAATGCCGTCATTGGGAAAATGGTAAGTTTGTTACCACTGATGCCATGTCGAAAAAAGCAGAGTTCACCTGCCCTGAAGAAGTGGGTACCTACAATATTTATCGTATGTATCACGAAGAGTTAGAATCACTGACGAAGCATTACCCCAGTTTAAAACGTGCTCAATTCTGGATGAGTTTTGGTGATAGTTATCTGAAACACCTAGAAGTATTAGGGAATGTAGGAATGACAGGCATTGAGCCGATTATGTATAACGGACAAGAGATTGTGCCTATTCAGTTATTAGCTCAGTTGCTGCCTGATCCTTCTTCACTTGGCCCTCGTACTGTTGGTAAAACTTGTATTGGTTGTGTTGTTAAAGGCATTAAAGACGGCAAAGAGAAGATCGTATACATCTATAATATTAAAGATCATCAAGAGTGTTATAAAGAGGTGAAGTCTCAAGCAATTTCTTACACCACGGGGGTACCTGCAATGATTGGTGCCAAAATGATGTTAGAGGAGAAATGGAAAGCACCTGGCGTGTGGAATATTGAACAGTTTGACCCTGATCCATTTATGGAAGATATGAACAAATACGGCTTGCCGTGGAATGTAATTGAGCTAGATAGCTTCGATTTGGACAAGTAATGCAATTTACCGACTTCACCAAGCTGGATTTACAACGTCTACCATCACCGTGTTTTGTGGTCGATGAAGTGGCAGTTGAACGTAATTTGGCTATTCTTAAGGATGTGGCTGATCGTAGTGGAGCAAAAGTCTTAGCTGCATTAAAAGCCTTTTCGATGTGGTCGTTAGCTCCATTAACAGCGGAGTATTTAAGTGGCACATGTGCCAGTGGCTTACATGAAGCGAAATTAGGTCACGAGCAATACGGTGGTGAAGTCCATGTATTTGCTGCGGCCTATAGTGAAGATGATGTAGTCGAGCTATTGGAGTTTGCTCATCACATTGTGTTTAACTCCTGCGGGCAATGGCTACGTTTTCGTGAAATCTGTTTAGCTGCCCAAGCCAAACGTCCTGAATTACAGTTTGGTTTACGAATTAACCCTGAACATTCAGAAGGGGCTGTACCGATTTATGATCCCTGTGCACCGGGTTCTCGCTTAGGCATTACATTGGCCGAATTAGATGAAGGTGCTTTAGATGGCATTTCTGGCTTACATTTTCATACCTTATGTGAACAAGGCTTTGAACCTCTTGCTAGAACCGTGTTAGCAGTTGAGAAAAAGTTTGGGCATTTATTAAAACAAATGAACTGGGTGAATTTTGGTGGTGGTCATCATATTACTGCTCAGGGTTATCACATCGATGGTTTGGTGGGCTTAGTCCATGATTTTTCAGAACGTCATCAGGTACAGGTTTATTTAGAACCGGGCGAAGCCGTTGCGATTGGCACAGGCATTTTAAGTTGTGAAGTGTTGGATATTACCTTTAACCATCTGAAACAGGTGATTTTAGATACCTCAGCTACTTGCCATATGCCAGATACCTTGGAAATGCCATATCGACCTGATATTACGGGGGCAGGCGAAGCAAATGAGTTTGAGCATACCTATCGTTTAGGCGGCCTGACTTGTTTAGCGGGAGATGTGATTGATGATTATAGTTTTAAGGTACCGTTAACAATTGGGCAACGTATTATCTTTGAAGATATGAGCCACTATACGATGGTTAAAACGACTACGTTTAACGGCACCAAATTACCGGCTTTGGCGATTTGGAATTCTGAAACCGATCAGCTTAATATCGTGAAAACATTTGGCTATGAAGACTTTAAAAACAGGTTGTCGTAATGACTGAGCAAACAGCAAAACCTTATCCGATATTCTTAGGTTCAGAAATTGAACAAGCTGATCCTGAAACCGCAATGTTTCATGTCTTACCCGTGCCATATGAAAAATCAGTGTCGTATGGTAGTGGTACAGCATTAGGCCCGAAAGCAATTCTTAAAGCCTCATGGCAATTAGAGCAATGGGATGGCAAGAGCAAACCCTGTGATGCTGGTATTTATACCTGTGAAACAGTCGATTGCTCAGTTGAACCAGAACAAGTGATTGATGCTATCGCCCAAGCAACACAAGAGATTGTTGAGCAAGGTGGCATGCCTGTAGTGTTTGGTGGTGAACACACCGTAACCTATGGTGTATTAAAAGGCTTAAAAGCAGCTGGTGTTGCAGACTTCGGCATTGTGCAGATTGATGCCCATGCCGATTTACGTGAGGCCTATGAAGGTGATGCATTAAGTCATGCATCGGTGATGAAGCGTGCAGTTGATATGGGGATTCCGCTATATCAACTTGGCATACGTGCTTTTTGTGAAGAAGAGATTGGATTTCGCAAAGAGTTCGGTGTGCAGTTTAAAGATGCCGATGAACTGGTGCCAAACAATATTAGTGAAATCACCTTACCTGAAGACTTTCCAAGCAAAGTATTTTTCACCTTAGATATAGATGGAATGGATCCATCTGTCTTTCCATCGACAGGTACGCCTGTACCAGGTGGATTAGGTTGGTATCAAACGCTTTCCTTGTTTGAATCAGTCGCTAAACAACGTGAAGTTATCGGTTTCGATATTATGGAATTTGCACCGATTAAAGGCTTTCACGCCTATGATTTTGCTGCCGCGATGCTCACTTATAAAATGATGGGCATTGTGCAACGTGTACAGAGTTAACACATATTATTACATTTAAAACTGTTTAAAGCGCACCGTACCAGCGCGTTTTTATGAGGACCTATCTATGAACCAATCAACAGCAACACTATTACAAAACTACTACGCAGCATTTAACAAACAAGATATGGATGCCTTCCTATCAATGTTAACCGATGATGTTATTCACGACATTAACCAAGGTTCACGTGAAGTAGGTAAAGACGTTTTTTCTAAATTTATGGATCGCATGAATGCACACTATAAAGAACAAATTGTTGATATCTCAATTACGACAAATGAAGATGGTAGCCGAGCTGCGGTAGAGTTCACTGTATTAGGTGAATACTTATCTACCGATGAAGGATTACCGGAAGCTAATGGTCAAACATACAACTTACCTGCCGGTGCATTTTTTGATATTCGTGATGGCAAAGTTGCACGGGTTACCAATTATTACAATCTAGAAGACTGGATTGCACAAGTAGCGGTTTAAAAGAAGCATGCTCAGACTACAACGCTTGTCAGGTGAACAACTCAATCGATACATTCCTGAATTAGCGCGTTTACGGATCCAAGTGTTTCGTGATTGGCCTTATTTATATGATGGCGATTTAGACTACGAACAGACATATCTGCAAACCTATATTCAGTCGCCTGACAGTGTGATTGTCCTAGCATTTGATGATGATAAGGTCGTTGGTGCTTCTACAGGTATTCCACTTAAGTATGAAACTGATGATGTCAAACAGCCATTTATTGATGCTGGCTATGATATTGATACCGTCTTTTACTGCGGTGAATCTGTATTGATTTCGAGCTATCGGGGTCAAGGTGCTGGTGTGGCGTTTTTTGAACACCGTGAGAACCATGCTCAACAAGTCGGCGGGTTTGAGTATTCGTGCTTTTGTGGTGTTCAGCGTCCTGACGATCACCCTAGACGTCCTGCTGACTATAAGGCTTTAGACAGCTTCTGGCGTAAGCGTGGTTATGAAAAGCATAGTGAGTTGAATACTACGTTCAACTGGAAAGAGTTAGATGAAATAGAAGAGTCACCGAAGCCAATGACATTTTGGATGAAAAAACTGTAATGGAAACTGTAAAGATTGCCGTAGCTCAATATGATATTGGCTTTTTTAATCAATGGTCTGACTATACAGACAAACTAACCGACTGGGTGAAAAAGGCTGCCGACCAAGAGGCTAGGTTATTAGTCTTTCCTGAATATGGTTCGATGGAGTTAGCTTCTCTGTTTGGCGAAGCCATTTATAAAGACCTCAGTCAACAGTTAGATGCTATGCAAGACGTGTATCCTCAGTGGCTATCCTTACATTGCGATCTAGCAAAGCAATTTGATGTCATGATTTTAGGTGCTTCGTTTCCCGTACGACAAGGTGATGGCTCTTTCCGTAATCGAGCGAATTTATTCGATAAAAATGGTTTGATTGGGTACCAAGATAAACTCATCATGACCCGTTTTGAAAATGAGCAATGGTTAATCAAAGGCACTAAGGAAATTAAGGTTATTGATACTGATATTGGTAAAATTGCTATTAATATCTGCTATGACTCAGAGTTTCCACTTATTGCCCATCAACAAGTCACTGCTGGAGCTAACATCATTCTAGTGCCGAGTTGTACTGACACGGAAGCGGGCTTTCACCGCGTGAGAATCGGCTGCCAAGCAAGGGCACTAGAAAACCAATGTTATGTGGTGCAATCACCTACATTCGGTCTGGCAGGTTGGTCTGAAGCAGTCGATGTAAATACGGGCCGTGCGAGTGTTTATACGCCTGTAGATTACGGATTTCCAGATGATGGTTTATTAATTGAAGGGGCTATCGATACTGCTGAATGGGTTTATGCTGACTTAGATTTAGCTAAAATAGCGCTGGTGCGTGAAGAAGGTCAGGTATTTAATTACCGAGACTGGTCATCACAAAATGAACTAAAAATAGCTAAATCATAGTGAGCTTGTTGTTGTAATTCAAGCGACACCTGATGGTGCTAGATGCGCATTAATATATTGTACATCAGCGCTGTTTTGTAATAGAGCACTGAATGAATGCCTCAGGGTTTGTGAACTGATCTGTTTACTTATACCTGCTTTCCTGACAGCATTGGCAATGGCTAAATTAAATGGTCGCTCACCAATATGATGCCTTTTAACTTCATCATCTAATGATGGTTCGATAACGTTTAAATTTGATGGAAATAAATAATGCCAGCCAAGTTCTAGATTTGCTTTTTTATACTTCTTTTCAAGTCTACTTGTTAGAAAGTAGTGTGGGCTCTGCTGCATAGATAAGTCTTCTAATAAATAGGATTTAACGCGATCAATCTGACGCTTAAGGCATGGTAGTAATGCTGGCGAAATAGCCATGAATTTATGCTTGAGTTCAACGTTACACCACACACGAATTTGCAGCTGAGATAAATCGACATCATTCACGCGTAAACGCAAACATTGGCTTCGACGAATTTCTGAACCATAGAGTAATAATGCAGCAGATTTGAAGTTGGGATCGATATGAGAGAATAATAGCTTTGTTTCATATCTTGATAGCGTAGCTGGGATTTTTGATGGAATCATATAAAGTCCTTTTTATATGGTGAGTGTAAGTGAACTGTTATTTATCAGCACTGATTTTAAGAATTTAATCAACAGTAAATTTTAACAAAAGTATACAGTTCAGTATATAAAATAGCTTTTTATAGCTTCCTGACAGAAGTTGTATTAAAAAGCACTTTTAATACAATTAGATATGCCAGCTCCGTAATAGGTATTCTGTGCAAACTAAATTGGACCTTTTTAAGGAATAAATTTCAAATGCCGATAACAACATTTCGAGGTATCACACCGACTATGGGTCAACGAGTCTGGGTCGATCCGAGTGCCGTCATTATTGGTGATGTCACAATAGGTGATGATAGTTCTATTTGGCCATTCGTTTCTATTCGTGGTGATATGCACTCTATTCAAATAGGAGCAAGAACAAGCATTCAAGATAACTCATGTCTGCATATTACCCACGCCAGTGACTATAAACCGGAAGGGCATCCGTTAGTGATCGGTGATGACGTGACGGTTGGTCATGGGGTTTTATTGCATGGTTGTACCATTGGTAATCAGGTATTAGTCGGTATGTCATCGACGATTCTAGATGGAGTAATTATTGAAGATAATGTCATGATAGGGGCAGGTTCTTTGGTACCACCCGGTAAAACACTCAAATCTGGTTTTCTCTACTTAGGTTCACCTGTAAAACAAGTTCGAGCCTTAAGCGCTGATGAGCAGACCTATTTCAAATATGCAGGTTTGAATTATGTGAAGTTAAAGGATGAATACCTAGCTGAAAGTAGTTGAGCAAAAACCACTGGCGTAGTTATTGCTCTGTTTATTATCGACTAAAAGCGAATAATGAATTGAGACAGTGAGGTTATGGATTTGACTGTGAAATATGATAAAGAAATGATCGATCTAGTTAAAGAAATTAGACGGCATGTAGACGCTGATTTAAAGCCAAGTATAAAATTAGCTAACCCAGATTTATTATATGAACTACGTGACATCTACCTTTCAGGTAATGACATTGTTGTAAATGCATTGATAAAAGAGATTTACGTTAAAGCAGGACCTGATTGGATTTTAGAGCAGCCAAAAGAACCTGATGAAGATAAGCAGTTAACGGTCAAAGTATACCGAGGGCATCGTCAGCTAATAGAATCTGCACCACAAGAAAGCGAGATGGTTCCAAAAGATAGCAGTAGTGAACCTAAAAAGGTCAGAATGTATCGAGGTCACCCAATAGTTGAGTAAGTTTTAGCTACTTTGTTGTAGAAGCTCATGGCGAACATCTAGCCGCTGATTTAATAGTTTTCACTTATAAATTCATGCCAACTTTCTAATACAACATTGAAATCTTCTAAGCCACAGAAAGCTTCTGATTCACCATCGTAGAGAGACATGGCTTCTTCAAGTTCAAACTCATCATCACTATCAAGCTCATTGGCAAATACCCTAGCTTGTTCAGTATCGAGTTCAATTGATAGGGCTTTTCCTGCCATACGCCACTGTTTCAGTTGATTGGTTTGCAACTTCGTGATGATTTGGCAGATCGCATCATATTTTTCTGCGCTTTCGCCTAGCTCCTCGACAAACCAAAAGCCCAATACTTCTTGACCCATACTAAAATCAGCAACTAAGTTGCCCGTTATACGATCACGTCGAAACTCATATTCCATAAACTATCGTGCCTTTATACATATCTAAGCTAATTTTAACTTAATGGACTCAAAGAAAGTAGTTAACAGTAAGGTTAAGCGCCCGTCAGTAATATAGAGAAAATATAAGTATAAGTAGCCGTACTAGAAAACAAGGCTGTTGCACATATTATTTAGGAAAAAGCTTAATAAGCTATTTATAGTTATTAAATGTGATAGTTTTTTATCATGGTTGTTCATAATAGTAGCTGTAAATTATTATGAATATAGGTGGGAAGACAAATTTTTTGGGTATTAAATAGGGGGATGAATCAAGGCTATAACCTAGGACAGGTAATAGCCTTGATTCACTATTAGGTTTTAGCTTTCAGAGTCATTATCTTTATACTTTCTTTTACCTTCACCTTTACTACAATTTGATTTACGGTCTCCTACTAACTTCTTTTGCTCATCTGTTAGTAAGCTTTCAAGCTGTTGACGGTTTTGTTGGCGAATAGCACGAATTTCTTCGAATTCTTTCTTTTTCATTTCGCTGATCGCACTTTTTTGCTCTTCAGTTAAATTAAGGTTTTTATCCATTCGTTCAATGATATATTCGAGGCGAGCAGTTGGATCTTGTCGGTCATAACGGCCATCTTTTGCTTGTATTGCTTGAGCTGAGATTAGTAAAGACGATGCGATTACAATTGAAGTTATGATTTTTTTCATGATTGTGTCCTTTGATTATTTACAAATCCAGTGCTTTCTTACACTGTTAGGGACACTATACGGTTGCAATGTGCAAGCAATATGCAAGTACAAAGCAAAATTATGTCATTCACTATTTTTTTCAATAAGATCGTAGCGGTAGCCGGCTCCATATACGGAGTGAATAAACTCATAATTAGGAAAATAGTCAGTTAAACGCTTGCGTAGCTTTTTGATATGGCTATCAATGGTGCGATCGCTGACAATACGGTTATCGTTATACATATTGTCCATGAGTTGATCTCGCGAGTAGATCCTACCTGGTTCTTTACACATTGTTGCTAACAATTGAAATTCAACATGGGTTAGATCGCAAAGTACGTCATCAACTTTAATTTGTTGCCGCTGCGGATCTAATTTTATCTTTTGTAATTGGCTTGCTTGCTGATTGGTATTTAGGCGTCTGAATAATGAACGCACTCTTGCCACTAATTCTCTTGGACTAAATGGTTTGCAGATATAATCGTCTGCCCCCAATTCTAGTCCTAGTAGACGATCAATCTCATCAACACGAGCTGTCACCATAAAAATCGGTACATCGGAAAATTGACGAATTTCCTTGCACAAGGTTAAACCATCTTTACCCGGTAGCATGACATCTAAAATCACTAATGAGACTGGGTTTTGTTTTAGCCAGTCAATAACCAGATCACCATGATCGATATGGTGACATTGGAAGTTCGCTTGTAATAGGTAGTCATTAACGAGTGTTGCCAGTTTGACTTCATCTTCAACAATTAAAATAGGTGATTCTGTCATATTATTTATCTACTGGAAGGTTGATAGTGATAGCAACGCCACCTAGAGCTGAATGAGCCGTTGTGATTGTGCCGCCATGGCCTTCGACAATGCGTTTGCATATGGCTAACCCTAAACCTGAACCACCACTGTTTCGGTTACGTGATTGTTCGGTACGATAGAGGTGATCAAACAAGTGCGTTAATGCTTCGTCCGTTACGCCAGGGGCAGTATCTTCAATAATAAGCGTTGTTATCAATTTGTCCTGTTTGATTGATATATGAATTTCACCGCCATCATCAGTATAGCGGTTGGCATTGGTTAATAGATTATCGAGTAATTGGTTAAGTCTTGTTGAGTCAGCCCAGATACTGATAGGTTTGCCGGTATTGCTACACTGAATAGTCTGGTTATGCTGGCTAAATACTGGCTCAAACGATTTTAGTTTACTCTTTAAGAGTTCTGTTAAATCAATCTCTTGTTTTCGGTAACTTAAACCTCCGATATCAGCCTGGGTTAGGGCGTAGAGATCATTCACTAGTTGACTCAACTGACTCACTTCTTCTTGCATGGATTGAATACCACCTTTCGATAAAGGGCGGACACCATCGAGCATTGCTTCAATTTCACCACTTAAAATAGCCAATGGTGTTCTCAATTCATGGGAAATATCGGCTACCCACCTTCTTCTTGCACCTTCATTCTTATTTAGTGTTTTGGCTAACTCATTAAAATCTCGTGCTAAAGTGCCTAACTCATCATTACGATCGATTGGTAGATGCAGTTCATAATTACCTTGAGTGAGTTGATGAGTGCTCTGAGTTAATTGCTTAATTGGGCGTACAAAGTGTCTTGCTAGCGGAAAGGTGACCATTCCAGCTAGTACGATAACAACCAGCCCCATTAACCAAAATGCTTTTTGTTGCTGTTCAATAAAGAGCAACTCAAAACCTTCTGAAATTTTTTCACGATTAGGAATAGACACCCAGCCGACAAGGTTACCTTGCCACTCAATGGCTATTTTAGTTCTATGTTTACTATGAGCGTTGATTGACACAATCCTGTTACCATTATTATCAAGGATCATTAAATCAGGACGACGTGAGTGTGGGCGCATAAACTCTTTGGATCTATGTGATGACTTTATATCATCACAGTCTTCATCATCACAATGCTTGTTATCACGACGAAGCAATAAATTTTCAAACATGATTTTGCGTAAAACTCTTGGCTTGGATTGTAGCCATCGCCAATTCTCATTTTGGCCGTATTGTTCAGCAATATCATTAATCAACGGTTGGATTTTATTGGCTTCACGCTGATTAATATAATCAACCATGCCTTGACCCACACTCCATTGCATTAAGGCTACGAGGATTGTAACGGCTAAAATACTGGTAGTTAATAGGGTAAGAAAGAGTTTGTTTTGAATTCGCAAAGGGCTTATCTCATATTATTCATAGATATAAGACTATATTGGATCGCGAGTGCAAACCATAGCTAAGACTTATTTCCTTATTTATTGCACATTTAGAAGAGGGTGGGAAATTGTATTAATTACGGAGCAAGGCGATTTATTAGCCACTGATTATCGTACTTTTCATAAACAAAACGGTCATGTAAGCGGTTTTCACGGCCCTGCCAAAATTCGATACTTTGTGGCACAACACGATAACCGCCCCAAAAATCAGGCAAAGGTATCTCACCATTTTGGAATTTACTTTTCATAGAGTCAAACTGACTGAGCAGTAGTTGTCGTGATGAGATATGACTAGACTGTTGTGATGCCCATGCACCGATTTGTGAGTCTTTAGGTCTACTAGCAAAATACTTCATCGATTCAAGCGATGAAATCTTTTCAGCTGTTCCTTTAATCTTTACCTGTCTTTCTAGTGATAACCAAGGGAATAAGAGGGCAACATGATTATTAACGGCAATTTGCTTGGCTTTACTTGAGCCATAATTAGTAAAAAATACAAACCCTTGTGGGTCAAAGTATTTTAATAAAACAGTACGAATACTGACATCAATACCATCACTGGTTGCTAAGCTCATCGCTGTAGGCTCAATCACATCATATTGTTCTGCTTGTTTAAACCAAAGTTCAAATTGTTTAAATGGATCACTATTTAATGCGGACCGTGATAATCCTGTTTTCAAAAACTCATGGCGGTGGTGACTTAGATCCATATAACTACTCAGAAAGGTAATAATTTATTATTAGTATTAGTCAATTGACGTGAAATAAGCTGTTTTATCGGTGGAAAATGTTGGGCAATTTTTAATACCGCTTTTCTAATGGTTTTAACCACAGGTGCGTCATTGGTAAACAATGTGACAACGCTATTCGTGCCAAAATACATTAATCTAGTGATATGAATCTGTTTGGACTCATAACGTTTTAATGTAGAAATAGCGCCAATATCTTGATTGTTTTTAATGGCATCTTTCAGTGTGTCGGCCAGAATATCTTGTCCACGTAAACCTAAATTAGAACCATGAGCTGTAACGGGGTGCATACCTACAGCCGCGTCACCAATCAAAGCAAAGCGAGATGAAATAAAGGTTTGAGAATAAGTAGCTATTAATGGATAAGAGCGGCGTTCACCTTGCTGCTCCATTCGGCCAAAACGACCATGAAAAGCTTGCTCAATCTCTTTATTGAAACTTTTTACTGACATAGCCATGACATCATCCACTTTATCAGTGGCAACAGTCATGACTATAGAAGATGTATTACCAACCATTGGTAATAACGCGAGTGTACGACCATAGTGGAAACATTCAAGCGCTGTATTATGGTGTGGCTTATCATGATTCATTTCAGTGAGAATCATGACTTTAGAAAAGTCTCTCATTAATGCTGGAATACCCATCTTACGGCGCATATCTGAAAAACGACTATCAGCAGCGATCACCAGTTTAGCTTCAATTTGCTGCTTATTTGATAAATGAATCTGTGCCAAATCATGGTGTCTAACTATGTCATCAACACTCACGTCAGTCACAATATCAATACCGCCGAATGAGCTGGCTTTTTCATACAGAGCTTTGCAAATTAGGTTATTAGGAATCAAGCAACCCAAATCATCGGATGGGTTCGGTGAGCGGAAGTTTAAAGAGGAGGTTGAATCTCCATCATAAACACGTGCTTCTTTGAGCGGGGAGATCTTATTCTCATCGATCAAACCCCATGCACCTATTTTTTTTAGAATAGACATAGATAAGTGCGTTAAAGCGATTTCTCTTCCGTCTGGCTGAGGATTGGCTATCAGTTCAAGCGATCGTTTTTCAACCACTAAAATAGATTGATTGCTGTCAGCCATTGAACAAGCAAAACTCAGTCCCGCCTGACCTGCGCCAATAATTACGATATCGTATTTCATCGTTAAACCTGTGCCTTAATCTTAGTTGAACAACAGTTTTACCACTGTTCATTGATCAAGGTGGTTATATTTGATGATTAATTGATCTTGCTCAATAAATAGGCTGTTAGATAGCTTTCGGTCTCATGCCAGTCCTGTAAGTGCCAAGATCTATCTAAATTAAGATGTTTCCGTTAGCTATTTTTTTCTTGACGATCAATCACGCCTATATCAAGTACAGGAGACGCATCAATATGCTGTGCATCCATCATATAAGCAATACGTTGTAATGATGAAATTATCATTGTTTGTTCCCATTGCTGTAGATCGTTGAACTGTTTTGCAAACTGATCTTGTAATGGTACCGGTGCTTCTTTCAATATATCTGTACCCGCATCTGTCAAATAGGCGTGTACTTTGCGTTTATCTTGCTTTGAACGCTCTCGATAAATAAATTGTCGTTTTTCTAGACGATCAAGAATGGTTGTAACTGTTGCTTGACTGAGGCTGACTTGATTTGCCAGTTCACCAATCGTTACTTCCCCCTTGTCACGAATACTTTGCAGTAGCAGGATCTGCGGTGCAGTTAATCCGGTGGTTTTAGCTAAGTGTTTCGAGTGCAAATCGGTTGCTCTGATAACTCGGCGTAATGCAACCAGTACTTCATCAATAATTTCCATTACTTTGTTCTCTAAATAAAAGTTACTAAATGGAATTATAGTCCTGTTGTGTATTAAACACTATCTACACAGTACTGCTATCCATATGCAAAGCCTAGCGTAGCTTTACGTTACTATCTTATTGATATTAGCAATAAAATATCATTTAGTGTACAATATTTAGACATCTAAGCAATATATTGCAGTTTATCTTCATAAGTGGTTGTTTAAAACACTTTTCAGCATCTTGCTTAGATTAATTTCATTCAATAATCCACAATAATAATTAGAGCTGTAAGTATTTAATCTTATTTATGACTGAACAATTTACATTTTACGAACCATCAAAAGAAGATGGTCAGGCAGTGTTTCGGCTCATTGAAGCCTGTCCTCCTCTAGACACAAACTCTATGTACTGCAATTTATTGCAATGCCATCATTTTTCTAGCCCCTCTGTGGCGGTAAAGCTGTCAGATGAGTTAGTGGGATTTATCAGTGGCTACTTGATTCCAGAAAAACCTGACACGCTTTTCATATGGCAAGTGGCAGTATCTGAAAAAGCACGAGGTCAAGGCATTGCATCAAAAATGATTGCACATTTATTAGGGAGAGAAGCGTGTCAATCAGTGAGGTTCATAGAAACCACTATAACTGAGTCAAACCAGGCATCTTGGGCACTGTTTAAGCGAACAGCTAAAACACTTGGCTGCCCATTTTCAAGCGAAGATTTGTTCATCCAGGACAAGCACTTTTCTGGGCTACATGATACCGAGACATTGGTGAACGTTGGCCCGTTTAAGTTCCGCAAAGCCTAACAACCAACACTTCTATTTAAATACCAGGGTAGGAAATAAAATAATGAAAATATTAATCACAGGA
>CALCCU010000004.1 GCA_937900515.1 uncultured Gammaproteobacteria bacterium
CTGGGCGAGCTGTTCATTGATCTGCCTTTGCCTGTAGATAACGTTAGCACTCAACAACATTGTGGCTCTTGTACTGCCTGTTTAGACGTATGCCCCACGCAAGCCTTTACTAAAGCATACGAGCTCGATGCCACACGTTGCATTTCCTATCTAACCATCGAAAAAAAGGGAGAAATACCTGTAGAGCTCCGCTCTTTGATGGGCAATCGTATCTTTGGCTGCGATGATTGCCAACTTGTCTGCCCTTGGAATCGCTTTGCTAAACATACTGACGAGACCGACTTTCATCCTCGCCACTCATTAGATGACGTTTCGCTGCTAACCTTATTTAGCTGGGATGAGGCCACTTTCTTAAAACGCACCGAGGGGTCTGCAATTCGCCGCACGGGCTACGAGGGATGGTTGCGAAATATTGCCGTCGCACTAGGGAACAGCAAAGGAGGACAGCCCGTGATTGATGCGCTCGTTTCAAAACGTCCCGAATGCAGTGACATGGTACAATCTCATATAGACTGGGCCGTGGAGCAATTAGAAAAAGACCTAAGCGAACCCGTTAAGCTGCTACAATTTAACGATAACGACACCACTTCACGCAATCGAGATTCGCATGAGCACTCTTAAATACCTCGTCGCTTATCCTGCCGACGTGCAAGCTCAAGTGGCACAATTGTTACAACAAAACACACTGCGTGACTTTTTACTCAAACGCTATCCAGAACCGCACAATATCGCGAATGACAAAGCACTGCGCGAATACATATTTGATCTAAAGAACCAATATTTAAAAAGTTCTTCGCCATTAAGCAAGGTCATCTACGACAGCAAACTTCATGTTGTGCGCAACGCTTTAGGCACACATAGCTTTGTTTCACGCGTGCAGGGTAACAAACTAAAAAGCAAAAATGAGATACGCATTAGCTCAGTATTTAAAAAAGCCCCCGAGGCCTTTTTAAACATGATAGCCGTTCACGAACTGGCCCACATACGCGAGAAAGAACATAACAAAGCCTTTTACCAACTATGCGAACATATGCAGCCAGATTATCATCAGCTCGAATTTGAAATGCGTGTTTATCTCACACAACTTGAAACCCACGGATCGATTTACGACTAAACTGGATTTTACCGGCGAAAGCCCTTCTAGATGACCCATTACCTACCCCGAACCGCATAAGAGATTTTCCGTGGAATACGATTTTTACATTGATGATTTAAACCACCCCACAGCCCGCTGCTCAATGGAATCAGAAGCAATAGGCCGCTGGCTGACAGATGAATGCACGTCGATTGCTCAAAGCGAACACCTACTCAGAGTCATTACCGAGCTCATTCATCAAAAACGATTTGATTACCAACAGGCCAGTGAAGATTGGTTATTGCGTATGACCGGGACCGATGTAGAAGTCGTCGCTAACACTCTCGGTTTTGAACCCGATGTTGAACTTCCAGAAGACCTCTCCTTTTACGATTTAGAATCCATGGCCGGCTGTGGATTAGAGGACTTTAAAGCACTGATAGAAAACTGGCTCATATTTTTAGCTGAGTGCTAACGCCGCTTATTAAACGCAAAACGGCGGCCTTTTATTGACCGCCGTTTTGTTATCCACTTTCACGTAGCTTTCTAATTAATTCTCCACACAATCCACGAAGTACGATGTCTCGGAACCATGCTTTTCGGCAACCAAACCATGCACATAGGTTTCAAAGCCAGGAAATGCACTGTTAAAAGTTCGCGCAAACTTCAAGTAGTCGACAATTGTTTTATTGAACGCCTCCCCAGGCACCAACAACGGAATACCCGGTGGGTAAGGTGTCAACATAACAGCGGTAACGCGCCCTTCAAGCCTATCAAGCGGCACACGTTCTATATCCTTGTGTGCCATTTTAGCGAACGCTTTAGCGGGCTTCATGGCAGGCACTAGATCTGACAAGTACATCTCAGTCGTTAAACGCGCCACATCGTTTTCACGATAAATGCTGTGAATCTGCTGACAAAGTTCTTTTAGGCCAATACGTTCGTACTGAGGATATTGTGCGATGAACTCCGGCAGCACACGCCACAACGGAGCGTTCTTATCATAATCATCCTTAAACTGTTGTAACGCCGAAATCATCGTATTCCAACGCCCCTTCGTGATGCCGATAGTAAACATGATGAAGAACGAGTACAGACCATTCTTTTCAATAACGACACCATGCTCTGCCAGATATTTAGCAACAATCGACGCTGGAATACCCTGATCCGCAAAATCACCATCCACATTCAAGCCCGGTGTTAAGATGGTCGCTTTAATAGGGTCGAGCAAATTAAAGCCTTCGGCAACGTCGCCAAAACCATGCCAGCTCTCGCCTGGCTTGAGCATCCACGCATCACGCTCATCTAGACCTTCACTGGATAAGTCGTCAGGGCCCCATACTGAGAACCACCAA
>CALCCU010000005.1 GCA_937900515.1 uncultured Gammaproteobacteria bacterium
TGTTTTTCGCATTAATTTTTGTGTAGGCGATGCCGTTTATTGGCGCAATAAGCAGGCATGGAAATACCGCGCTAGCGCAGATAACCTGCCCGAGTTTATTGAACAAAAGGTAATCAACTATGGGATTACCGATATTATAATGTTGGGGGATACCCGACCAGTCAATGCACCTGCGATTAACATTGGAGAACGCCACAATGTTCGAGTGCATGTTTTTGAAGAAGGCTATTTTCGGCCTCGTTGGTTAACACTAGAGGAAGGAGGAATAAACGGCCACTCAAGGCTACCTAAATGTCCTCAGTGGTATCGACGCATAGCACCTGAACTCAACCCAATAGATAATGGCGAGACCATCAGCAACCCCGTGTTGTTACTGGGCATGCACGAGATAGGCTATCACGCACCTAATCTGCTTAATCCTCTACTCTATCCGGGCTACAAAACACATCGCCCTTATATTTCCGGAGTTGAGCTAGCGGGCTGGGGAGCGCGTTTTGCTAAAATGCCATTACTTGAGCGCTTTGATGCAAAAACGATTGAACAACTATTATCCAACCAAACGCCCTATTTTATTCTGCCTCTTCAGTTGGATAGTGATAGTCAGATACAAACACATTCACCCTTTGATTCTATGGCCGATGTGATTCGCACAACCCTCACCTCTTTTGCCAAGCACGCACCAGTGGACAGCCTACTCGTGATAAAGAATCATCCGCTAGACACTGGTTTTGTGAATTTTAAAAAGCTTATTCTGCAGCTCGAGGACTCATTAGGTATTAAAGGCCGAACGCTGTATTTAGAAAGCGGACACTTACCAACGCTGCTCGATCATTGCCAAGGCGTCATTACCATCAACAGCACGGTGGGCACCTCCGCTTTATTCCACAAATGCCGGACTCTCGCCCTTGCCGATCCCATCTACAACATTCCGGGATTAACCGCGCAATGCAGCTTAGATGAGTTTTGGACTGACACAGAATACCCTGACCAAAAGCTATTTCAGTACTTTCAGCGTGCAGTTATTCAGTTAACTCAAATAAATGGTGGCTTATACAGCCAAA
Source organism: uncultured Gammaproteobacteria bacterium (assembly GCA_937900515.1). Classification (GTDB taxonomy): domain Bacteria; phylum Pseudomonadota; class Gammaproteobacteria; order Nitrosococcales; family Methylophagaceae. The sequence continues at coordinate 1,062 of CALCCU010000005.1, forward strand.
AAGGCATAAGTACCGGTGTAGAATCTGCCTACCAGCGGCTACTGCTAAGCGAGTCGCCTTTGCAAGCAATGCTCAGACGCTTTCCTGTTCAGCCGCCAAGCGAGTCTTGTAACGCGCACTAAGCGCCTGAAATAATAACGTTGGCAGTTCTGAAATATCTTTGGAGCTCGCTGACGTGCTGGACGCCTCTTTTATCCCATCCGTGGGGTGGTCATTCCATATAAAATAGCGAGTCTCGCCCTTTGGCGCACCTAACGTCTGATATACCTTTGCCATGATAGGCACATGATCGCCGTACCACCCCAACACACCACCATTAGGTTGGTCATTTAAGCATTCAGTTAACATCGCAGCCATTGTATCGGCATTGCGTAAGTGGCGGGCATAAACAGTTAAATCATCACAGCCAAAAGGCTGTTCACCCTCATAGAATGCAACCTGATCAGCCTGGCTGGCCTTCTCCAAGTGCAGAGGACCATGATTTTCCATTGTAATGACAAACACAAATACAGGCGTCGACGTGCCAGAGTCGTGTGATCGTTTAGACAACATCGACTTAACCTTATCGGCCAAGGCAACATCTCCGACATACTGGCCGACCTTATCTGCTTCGGTAAATGATTGAATATCGATAAACTCATCAAACCCCATTCTGGGATACAATTTATCACGCAAATAAAAAGACGCAGGATAAGGATGAATGCACACCGTTCGGTACCCTAACGCCTTTAAAGCGTGCGCTACCGTATACTGCGGCTGCTTCATAAAGTGCCGATAGGGGCTGAACTGATGAACCCCCAACACATGAGCAGGCTTACCTGTTAAGAACGCACTTTCTGTACGAATAGTATTTGCGCCCCAAGCCGGCACGGTGAGAGCCCCCCAGCTAAAAGAGTGCGCACATATCTGATCAAACTCTGCCAGAATAGAAGGCTTCAATACTGGATACTCTGCACGAGCATCAAAGAAGGACTCGCTTTGAACAACAACAACGTCAGGTAACTTCTCAGCTGCGGCATCTTGTGGCAATAACTCACGCCATTGACTCTCTTCCACAGGATTAGGCTGCGTATAATATAGGATGCCGTAATGCCATAAAAAACCAATTTGCCCTAGTGCACAATAATCATGCTCAGGCTGCAACAATACACGGCGCACTCGTACCTTATAACCCCATACCGTGACAGCAACCCCCACCGCTAATAAAATCCCCCACGATACGATATAGGAGCCAACTGAAGCCTGCGCGGAAGAAAAAACCGATGGTTCCAACATTACACCCGCCACGAGCACACCAATAAACGCACACAGGGCTAGCAAAGCATTAGCAATACCAAAAAACGGTAAATACAAACGAGGGTGGCGTATAGCATCAGTAAAGTATTCAAAATCGTGCACTAGAAAGGGCTCACGCATCGCGTGATACTTTGCGTTATTAACAAGCACAATGAGCAATTGAATAGCCAGAACATTGCCCATAGCAAACCAAGGCCGCCTAAACAAAACAAGCTCAGCTGCAAATACTATGAGCCAAGTCCCTAAATGCAGTAAATTAGACGCCAAGGGGCGTTGCCAAATCATTCGGCTTTTAGGGGTTAGCAGCAACTCCATCGCAGCAGACAACAACAAGCCTACACACAATGGCATAGATAAAGTAAGCAGAGAATGCCCTAACGAAAAGCCGACCTCAGTCACCCATTACCCTCCGTAATCAACTGAGACACACCCGGCGGAAAGGCAGCCAAGCCCCAACAACCAATATTGAGAGGAAACGGAAAACTTATCCGGGGATGATTTTTAGCAACTCGGCGCTTAATAACACGGGCCGCTCGCTGCGGTGTCCATAAAAATGGTTTGGGCCCTGGCATAGCGTGACACATTGCAGACGCTACATACCCGGGCATAACAACAGTAACCCCTACATTCGATGGTGCCAGCCAACCGCGAATACCTTCAGCATATGCTTTAACGGCCGCTTTACTAGCGCTGTAGCTAGGCGTAACAGGCAAACCAAAAAAGGCCGCAAGGGAGCTAATTAAAACGAGCTGCCCCTCACCCTTACCACGCATTGCCAATGCAAAACTATGCGTCAGAGCGAGCGTCGATT
>CALCCU010000006.1 GCA_937900515.1 uncultured Gammaproteobacteria bacterium
AAAAACTAATAAACTATTATCTTTATCGACTAGCCATACTTGTAGTTGGTTATCAAAGAAGTAACCTTGTACCCATTGGTCTAAATTACTAAATTCAAATAGGATGAGAGTAAAAATTAAGCAAATGATCGTATAACTGATTTGTTTAATCATCGTGAGGGATAATATCTAAATTCGCTTTGTAGATATTAGTCTTTATTTCAAACATTCCTAGTAAGGTGTGGAATAGGTTGTCATGAGAATATTTCTGATGAGAACGGCTCTTTAGTCGTTCAAGGTTTCTCTTACTCAGATCATAGTTTCGACCAAACCACATAATCATCGGCACATGCTTTTGAGTATCGGGGGCAATCATATAGGGGAGCCCATGTAAGTAAATGCCACTCTCTCCTAATGATTCGCCGTGGTCACTTATATAGAGCATGGCTGTTTCAAAAGCGTTATCGTTTTTCTTAAGCAAGTTTATTGTTTCAGACAAGAAGTAGTCGGTATATAAAATAGCATTATCATAGGCATTGTTAATTTCCTCTGAACTACATTGCTCTAATTGGTTTGTTTTACACGTTGGCGTGAAACGTTCAAATTCTTTTGGATACCGTTTGTAGTATGCCGGACCATGATTTCCCATTTGATGTAATACAATAAATATATCACCTATGGGGTGAGCATCTACATAGCTTTGTAGATTTGAGAGCATGCCTATATCCCGACACTCATTGTCACAGACTGGGTTATTATCAGCTGTTTTATAATTAATATACTCGACTCTATCCGCCACACCTTTAGAGCTGGAGTTGTTATCAAGCCAAAGAACATTACTACCTGTTAGTACCGTAATGTCTAATAAATTACTGGTCGCTTTAGCCTTGTTATTATCATAATTTGAATGGTTTGCTTGTGCAAAAATACATGGGACAGATACTGCTGTAGAGGTGCCACATGACCACACATTATCAAAACTAATAATAGAGTGTTGCTCTAAATTAGGGGTGGTTTTTCTGGCATAGCCATTCACTGAGAAGTGATCTGCTCGTGCAGTTTCACCTACGACGACAATAATTAATTCTCTATCAGGTACGACAGGGAAAATGTGTGCATCTTTGCCAATCAAGGTGAACTCTTCCGTTTCTGAGCTATAAAAGTTAGATATATATTTACCGATAGAGTATAGGTAATAGGAAGGGTTTGAGTAGTTTCTTAATGACTTGTTTTCACGAAGAAATGAGGCATAAAACCCTCCTAAAGAGAGAATACAAATTACAGCGATTAGCAGTGAAGAAATCATCAAAATAGATTTAGAAATAACTGCTTTTTTAAACGTTTGTTTAACAATTTGTACTTTATAAATATATAGTGAAGGTAAAATCCCTAAAAGTAGTAGATATAAAAGCTGTTTAAAACTTATCAAGTCTCTAGCTTCTGCTATATCTGTTTTGATAATGTTATCAATCATTACATCATCAATAATGACATGATAACTATCCATGAAATAGGCACTAGAAGCCGATACTAGCAGGAGTGTAATTAATACAGGTTTTATAGTGTGTCGGTAACATAATAATGACAATATAATAATATTTACACAGCTGAAAACGACAACTAACGAAATGATAAAAATAGTTGTAGAAAAGTTCGTGAGTGGATAAATATTGATAACTTCTTGGAAGAAGGTCCAATTACCAAAAAGGAGAAGAAAAATTGAGGTAATAATGACTAGTGATGATAAATTTATCTTAGCTGTATTCAAAGAAAGAACGCCTGATTATGGATTTGTGGCGCAGAATAGCAGTGCAGTCTTAACAAAGTCTTAATTTAAATAGTCGTTGTAAATACCTGTTTGTAATATGTGAATTCTTGTTCACATTTGTTTTAAGTTTTTTCAGTGGGTATGACTGGTGAAGCTGTTTGATTAGACTTGAAGAGATGATACAACTGCGGTGTTAGGGCTAATCTATATTAGTTTCTATCTTGATTGAGAGTGATTCAATCAAGAAGGCCGCTGGTAGTGTAACAACCAACGGCCTTTTTTATTTAATGCGGGTTACTCAATAGGTGATAGTAAGTCGGGGTTGATGACTAAGTTACGGACACCATGAGCATGATCTTCATTGAAAACGTTAGATTTACACCAAGCACCGACAGTATTAATATCAACTTTGGCAATTTTTGGTCTAACACTCCACGTTACTTGGAACGGTGAACCAGCTTCATTATAACTTGGACCTGTTGTTGAGCCAGCATATTGAACAGGAATACCCGTATTCGTAGGAATATTGAAAGCTTGTTGCTTACCTGATTTTTCACCATGTTTGGTTAGATCAAAGAAATCGAGCGCATTAGCGTCATTAACTAATACATAAACTTGTGTTTCAACGCGAAGTTGAGGGTTTTTTATCGATTCACTTAGGCATGAACCTAGTGTGGGACCTGGAGAGACTTGAGCACTAGAATGAACATAATGAACTTCTATGGTGTCTCCGGGTAATAAGTTTCCATGTTTACTAGGGCAAACTTCATATTTAGTTTCAGTGAGCTCATTCTCTCTTAACTGACCTGAGTACACATAGCCTGATTCATAACCATGACCATCTCCATCCCCCGCGTATTTATTAAATTCGCCACCTTTATGTTCGGCATTTTTATGGAAATGAATATTACATAAGTTCATTTCAGAAGCTGCTGGAGCTGGAGAGAAAGGAATGGTATTTGTACCTAATTTAGAATCGATATCTCTCGGGGATTGTGGGCCGAAGCCTTTGTTCAGAGTATTTTCCTTAAGCATTATGCGTTGCTTGTTAATACCGTGTAAGGAAAGTTCATGAGACTCTTCTGAGTGGTCTTTTGCTAATACTGACCCTGACAGTATGGCTGCTGCACTTAGTAGCAGTGGTAAATAGTTTGGTTTCATACTTATTTCTCCAGATTCATTGTCTATAAGGGGCAAACTGTAATTAATTATTCAAGGATTATATTCAGGCATCTTAGGTATTATTTTTTACCATAAGTTCACAATTGTTGTAATTAATTTTTGATTTGATGTTAAGTCAGATATTTCCTGAGTGATTCTTAATAGGATGATGTTGCCTAAATTTCTCACGTTATAAAAATTGACCCTATAACATTTATGGATGAAGCAATTGTCTGCACAGTATAAAATAGTGGTTAACTACACCATATAGAATTCATAAGGAATATAAGATGTTAAACCAGTCTCAAATTGAGCAATTGATTAATGAATACCGCGATGAATCAGCTTTAATGACTTTAGGGGATAGTAAAGCTAAAGTAAGTGTGGCTATTAATGATACGCAATTGAACGTTTCGGTGACTCTTGGTTACCCTGTACAGGCATATTCAAATGTTCTAAAAGCAGGTTTGGAAGCGCTATTAACAAAAGAATCAGGTTTTAATGCCATTTCAGTTGCCATTGATTGGAAAGTGCAGCAGCATAAAGTTCAGCAAGGCGTTAAAGCTCTCGATAATATCAAAAATATTATTGCAGTTGCATCAGGGAAAGGTGGGGTAGGCAAGTCTACAACATCAGTTAATTTGGCTTTAGCGCTGGCTGCTGAAGGTGCAACAGTTGGTATTTTAGACGCTGATATTTATGGTCCAAGCCAACCACGTATGTTGGGAACAACACAAAGACCTGAGTCAGAAGATGGTAAGTCTATTGAACCAATTGAAAGTTATGGTTTACAAAGTCTGTCGATGGGTTTCTTAGTAGATGAAGAGGAACCAATGATTTGGCGAGGCCCGATGGTGACGCAAGCCTTAGAACAAATGCTTAACGACACCAACTGGAGAAACTTAGACTATTTGGTGATTGATTTACCACCAGGCACTGGTGATATCCA
>CALCCU010000007.1 GCA_937900515.1 uncultured Gammaproteobacteria bacterium
TGCCCAACTATGCTTTGGAGTAGGGGATTATAGATTCAAACCCAACGTTAACTACTCGCTGTCCTCCTTATTATGTTATAAATAAGTTATTGTTTTTATTGGTAGGAATATCGGCATGGTTAGTAATGCTGAAAACCAAGACACTGAAGATGATCAACATAAAATAACCTTGTTGGAGTTAAAACAGAGGCTTAGCAGCAGTGAAGCTGGCATTAGTAGTGATGATGCTTTTCAACGTTTATCTCAACATGGAAAAAACGAGCTTTTTGTTCGTAAAGACACGCCTGAGATAATCAAATTTCTACGGCACCTCACCAATTTTTTCGCTTTACTACTTATTTTTGGTTCCTCTTTGGCCTTTATTGCCGATTACCTTAGGCCGGGGGAAGGTAACTTTTATATTGGCGTCGCTCTACTGGTGGTTGTGCTGCTTAATGCACTGTTTACCTATATTCAGGAGCATGAAAGCGAACGGTTAATGGATAGTTTTCGTAATATGTTGCCTCAAATGGTTTCAGTCTTAAGAGATGGCAGAGCAACATTGATCGAAGCCAAGTTTGTGGTTCCAGGTGATATTTTATTGTTAGAAGAAGGTGGCAGAATTCCTGCTGATGCGCGGCTCATTGAGGTAAATAACCTCAAAGTCGATCACTCTTCACTGAGTGGGGAAAGCGAACCTCAGCTTCGTAAACTTGCTTGTACACATGACAATATCTTGGAAAGCCGCAACATGGTTTTTTCAGGTACATTGATTGATAGTGGCAATGGTAAAGCGCTGGTGTATGGCACAGGAATGAATACTCAGATTGGCCGCATTGTTCAGATGACCAAAGAGAGTGATACGGTTAAAACCCCGATACATAAGGAGTTGCAGCGCTTCATTCATATTATCTCAGGTATTGCTATTGTTCTTGGCCTGTTGTTCTTTGTTCTTAGTGTATTCCTTGGCAACCCTCTTATTAGCAGTTTGATCTTTGCTATTGGCATTATCGTGGCTAATGTACCTGAAGGCTTACTTCCTACAGTGACATTAGCTTTAACCATGGCATCACGCCGTATGGCATCAAAAAATGCATTAATTAAAAATTTAGAATCAGTTGAAACATTAGGGTCAACAACCGTTATCTGTACTGATAAGACTGGAACGATTACGCAAAATAATATGAAAGTCTGCACGCTTGTTCTTGAGGGGCGTGAGTGGGCTGCTTATCAGGCAGGGTTTGAACAAACTGAAAGTTTCGAAATATTCTGGCAAGCACTGATTCAGTGTAATAACGCTCGCTTAGATGAGCATTCTTACCAAGGTGATCCTACGGAAGGTGCATTACTGCTTTTTGCTCACAGGATAAAACCGATAGATGACTTTCTGGTGGTTCACCCTAGACTTAATGAACATCCATTTGATTCGGTAACGAAACGAATGATTACGATTAACAAAAGAGATACTGAACAGCCTAATATTGCTTATATGAAGGGGGCGCCGGAAGTCGTTTTTAATAAGTGCTCACTTCGCATAGATGGTTCAGAATTAGTAGCGTTTGACAGTGATGATCGTCAACAAGCATTAGAAACCTATCAACGATTGGCTTCGAGAGGGGAGCGAATACTGGCCCTAGCCTATAAAATGACTGAAACCAGTGATGTCAGTGAAGATAATTTTATTTACCTAGGTTTAGTGGGAATGTTAGATCCTCCTCGTCCTGAAGTTGAAGCTGCCATTGAAACCTGTCGAACGGCAGGGGTTAGAGTATTTATGATTACGGGCGATTACCATATAACGGCAGAATCGATAGCAAGACAAGTGGGGCTTTTTAGTGGTGACGGACAAATCGTTGCTGGTGAGCAATTGCATGCTATGAGTGAGGCTGAGCTTTCAACGCTGCTTGATAACCAAGAATTAGTTTTTGCTCGCACTAGCCCAGTTCAAAAACTTCAAATCGTTAAAGCGCTACAAAAAAAAGGTGAGATCGTTACCGTTACTGGCGATGGGGTTAATGATGCGCCCGCGTTAAAGAATGCTGATATGGGTGTAGCAATGGGTATTTCTGGCACTGAAGTGGCCAAAGAGGCTGCTGACATGGTGTTAATGGATGATAATTTTGCCACCATTGTGAATGCCGTTGAAGAAGGACGAACTATTTTTGCAAACATCAAAAAATTCATTGCCTATATTCTGACTAGTAATGTTCCGGAAATTCTACCTTTTATCGCTTTCGTGGTAATAGATGCACCTTTGGCGCTTACTGTGGTGCTTATTCTAACGATAGATCTTGGCACTGACTTGCTGCCAGCTCTGGGCTTAGGGCGAGAAAAACCTGAGCAAGATGTTATGAAACAAGCGCCTCGAAGAAGAGATGAGCGGTTATTAACGTGGCCGCTGTTGGGAATGAGTTATGGAATCATCGGTATGATTCAAGCTGCAGCAGGATTTTTTGCTTTTTTTGTGGTGTTACATCAAGGTGGGTGGACTTGGGGAAGTCCTTTAGAAGAGTCTGAATTCTTATACAAAATGGCTGTGACATCATTCTTTTCTGCAGTCGTTATTTGTCAGGTTGCTGATGTACTTATATGTCGGACGCGTCGCCAGAGTATTTTATCTGCAGGAATCTTTGCTAATAAATTAATTTGGGTCGGTATTTTAGTTGAACTAGGATTGTTGGCCGCCATTACTCAAATTTCTTTCTTACAGCCATTTTTTGGCACCGCACCGATAGGGTGGTTTGAACTATCACTTGGTCTGCCATTTGCTCTGTTGATTATGCTTGGTGATGAATATCGACGCTGGCTGATTAGGCATGGTAATCAATTCGTACAAAAGTGGCTGTCTTGGTAATGGTACTAATAGCCAAGTAACTAACTAAAAAAACGACTTTTTTTATAACTGTTATAATTCGTTCGAATTATTTCTTATACAATTTTAATGTCTAGTCATGACATTAAGATTTCCACTGTAAAATCGAGACCACCTTATGTCATTTGCTTCCCTTGGGCTATTAGCTCCTCTTGTTCGTGCTGTTGAAGAAAAAGGCTACACAACGCCTTCACCTATTCAATTAGAGGCGATTCCTGCTGTTTTGTCTGGGCGCGATGTAATGGCTGCAGCTCAAACAGGAACGGGTAAAACCGCTGGGTTTACGCTGCCTTTGTTACAGCGTTTAGACAATGGTAAACGCGTCAGTGCAAATAATGTACGAGCACTCGTGTTAACGCCTACCCGTGAGTTAGCGGCTCAAGTACATGATAGCGTGGTGCAATACGGTAAACATTTACCTTTGCGTTCAGCGGTTGTTTTTGGTGGGGTTAAGATTAATCCTCAAATGATGAAATTACGCCGAGGTGTTGATATCTTGGTCGCAACACCAGGTCGCTTGATGGATCTTTTCGAGCAGAATGCGGTTAAGTTTTCTGATATTGAAGTGCTGATCTTAGATGAAGCCGATCGTATGTTAGATATGGGCTTTATTAGAGATATACGCAAAATTATGTCTTTAATGCCCAAAACACGACAAAATTTGTTGTTTTCGGCGACGTTCTCGGGTGAAATTCGTACTTTAGCGAATACAATTTTACAAAACCCGATTCAAGTGGAAATAAGCCCACAAACGACAACGGCTGAAAGTGTTAAGCAGTCAATGTTTGAAGTGGATAAGTCTAAAAAGACTGAGTTATTGATCCATTTAGTTGGTACCAATAACTGGAATCAAGTGTTGGTATTTATGCGCACCAAGCATGGCTGTAACCGTTTGGTGAAGAAGTTGGATCAGTTTGGTATTACTGCTGCGGCCATTCACGGCAATAAGAGCCAAGGTGCTCGAACTAAAGCATTGGCAGACTTTAAACAAAATAAAATTCGCGTGCTGGTAGCAACTGATATTGCTGCACGAGGGATTGATATTAGTGATTTACCACATGTAATCAACTTTGAGTTGCCGAATGTGCCAGAAGATTATGTACATCGTATTGGTCGAACAGGTCGTGCTGGTGCTGAAGGTGAAGCAATTTCATTAGTGAGCGCTGATGAGGTTGAATTCTTATCTGATATTGAAAACCTGATTCGTCAGACATTATTACGTGATGTCGAGGTGGGGTTTGTACCTGTTCATGCAGTTCCAATAACGAAATTAGGCGCTCCTAAGTCGAATAAGCCTAAGAAAGCGAGAAAGCCAAGTCAATCTCGTGCTAACGGTCAGAAAAAAGAGCCTACACAAAAGCAGGGTGAAAATAGGCCGCGTCGAACGGGTGGTGCAAATAAACCTGCCTATGCTGGCCAACGTAGAAGTCGTAAGCCTGCGGCAAAGTAATATGAAGATCTGGGTTGATGCTGATGCCTGTCCGGGCGTGATAAAAGATATTTTATTTAAGGCTGCCGAACGAACTAAAATAGAAATGACCTTGGTGGCGAATCACTTTATACGGATCCCTCCTTCTCTGTACACGTCATTTCTCCAAGTAACACAGGGCTTTGATGTTGCTGATAATGAAATTGTTAAACGTCTGAGCGTCGGTGATTTAGTGATTACAGGGGATATCCCTTTAGCAGCGGAAGTGATTGAAAATGGTGGGCATGCTTTAAACCCAAGAGGGGAAATGTATACCATTGCCAATATTAAGCAGCGTTTAGCTATGCGTGATTTAATGGATTCATTGCGTTCGAGTGGTGTTGATACGGGTGGGCCTTCATCGATGAATCAGGCTGATAGGCAGAAATTTGCCAATAACCTTGATTCATTTCTTACCAGGGCACTTAGAAAATAACCGCGTCGTAAATGAAGATAAAAAAAGGGGGAGACTGAATAATCAGTCTCCCCCTTTTTGTTTGAACTACTTAATACTACTTAGTATTGTTAGTGAATTCTGGGTATGCTTCCATACCACATTCACTTAAATCAACACCTTCGTATTCTTCTTCTTCGGTTACACGAATACCCATAACCATTTTCAGAACAGACCAAACGATGAAGCTTGTAACAAATACCCATACAAAGATAGTTGCTGCACCGACTAATTGACCTGTGAAGCTTGCATCTGAGTTAGTTAATGGCACTGCTAATAGACCCCATAAACCAACTACACCATGAACTGAAATCGCACCGACTGGATCATCGATTTTGAATTTGTCCATTGCAACGATTGAGAATACAACTAATACGCCACCTACTGCACCAATGATTGTAGCCATTAATGGAGTTGGAGTATCTGGGCCAGCAGTAATTGCAACTAGACCAGCTAACGCGCCGTTAAGAATCATTGTTAAGTCAGCTTTGCCAAATAAGATTTTAGCGATGATTAAAGCCGCGATAACACCACCCGCTGCTGCTGCATTTGTATTTAGGAATACCATTGCAACTGCGTTAGCACTTGCCATATCACCTAGTTTCAATACAGAACCACCGTTAAAGCCGAACCAACCCATCCATAAGATGAAGGTACCTAATGTAGCCATTGGTAGGTTTGCACCTTGAATAGGGCGAACTTCACCGTTAGGACCATATTTGCCTTTACGAGCACCTAGTAAGATAACACCTGCTAAAGCAGCTGCAGCACCAGCCATGTGAACGATACCTGAACCAGCAAAGTCAAGGAAACCAAAGTCATCGCCAAGAGAGTACATGCCGAAGACAGCGTTACCGCCCCAAGTCCAAGAGCCTTCCATTGGGTAGATGAATGCCGTCATTACGATAGCGAAAGCAGCAAAAGCCCATAGCTTCATACGTTCAGCAACTGCACCTGAAACAATCGACATCGCCGTTGCAACAAACACAACTTGGAAGAAGAAGTCAGAAGCAGCAGAGTAAACTGAGCCGCCATCAAAACCAGCTTCAGCAGACGCTGCTAATGCATCAGCAGTTAATGTGTCACCGCCAGCAATACCATCTAGGAAGATACCACCGCCGTACATGATGTCATAACCAACAACGAGATAGGCTGTACATGCAATTGCAAATAATAAAACGTTCTTGGTTAAGATCTCAGTTGTATTTTTAGCACGAACTAGACCCGCTTCGAGCATTGAGAAGCCCGCTGCCATCCACATAACTAACGCACCACAAACTAAGAAATAGAATGTGTCGATAGCATATTGGAGTTCAAAAATTTGATTTGTTACTGTTTCCATTTTTAGTACTCCAGACTCTTATAGTGCTTCAGAACCGGTTTCGCTGGTGCGAATACGGATCACTTGCTCTAATGGGAAAACAAAGATTTTGCCGTCACCGATTTTTCCAGTGTTAGCACCTTTAATGATGGCTTCAGTTACTTGATCAACCACATCATCATCAACTGCAATTTCTAATTTCAGTTTAGGTAAAAAATCTACAACATATTCAGCGCCACGGTATAACTCTGTGTGACCTTTTTGACGTCCGAACCCTTTTACTTCAGAAACGGTTAAACCTTGAACACCGATTTCTGAAAGAGATTCACGAACATCATCAAGCTTAAATGGCTTGATAATCGCTACTACTTGTTTCATAAGATCTTCCTTCTGGTAAAGAAAAGGCCACCTAGAGAATTAGGTGGCCAAGAGAATTACATTGATTTAGAGATTGTGAAAACGATGCGATCGTCTGCAACGTCGCCGTATGCATCTTCACCGTTGCTATCCATACCGTAGTATGAAACATCGAAACCAAAACCAATCATTTCTTTAGATAAACCAATACGGTAGTCAGTGTGGTTATCTGTAGATACTGCTTCATCATAATCGTAGTAACCAATACCTGCGCTTAAAGCGATATCCATTGGTAAGTCATAATCAAAACCTAAAGAGTAATAAACACCTGTTTCATCAGTACCGTAAACATCACTAGAGTATGCAACACCAGCAGAGAAGAAGCTGTAGCCTAAAGATGCGTAGTATTCATTCCAGTCGTAATCTTCGCCATCGTACATGTAGCGTAGGAAACCAACATCGTAGCTCACACCTGAATCAGCGATATCTCCACCAAAACCAACATAAACATCGATTTCAGCACTTGCATCATCACCAAAGTCTACATTAGATGCCCAAGTACCGGCATATAAACCGCTTGCATGTGCGTAGTCAAAGCTACCAGAAATTGCAGCTTCTTCTTCAGTTTGAGAGTAACCACGCCATACGTAGTCAGATGATAACGCTACGCTTGCGCTTGTTGAGTGTTGGCCATCTTCACTTTCCCAAGCCATTGCTGATGAAGTAGCAACTAATGTACTTACTGCTAGAAGTGCTGATAATTTGTTCAATTTCATTGTGTCTTCCTTTGTTATTTAATATTAAATGTTTGAATCATTTGTTGCGTCGTTACAACAGTATGTCTTCAGAACTGCTCTTACTATCGCAAAAGTAGTGCCAGTTTTAATTTTGTTTAAAATCAGTTGGTTGGGGTGTATGTGTGAATTTTAGCAGGATCATGATGGTGCAGGGAAGAATTATCAATGCACCATTGATGTGCATTTGTCTGTTGTAATAAAAACGCTAAGCACTTAAGTGAACATAAATTTGTATCTATATAGATACAGACCTTAAGTCTCAATAATTAAGAATGTCGACTTAAAAAAAGAAGTCATCATACCAAGCCTTT
>CALCCU010000008.1 GCA_937900515.1 uncultured Gammaproteobacteria bacterium
GTTAGCTCGCGAGTGCTCTTTTTATAGACACCATACCATATGGTAAAGAACATATCGTTATTCTCTTCGCCTGGGAAGGTAATGTTCAGTGCCGCTAGTACTTGTTCAGGGTCTTTGAAATCAGTACTTGGCAATGACTGAGAACGCAACACATTCATAACCGAGACCGAAAGTAAAGCGGCTCCTACACCGTGACCACTGACATCAATCAAGTATATTGCAAAATGATTCTCATCCACCATGTGGTAACCAAATGCATCCCCTCCCAATGATGTTGATGGAACAAACCGCCAGTCTGTTCGAATGGGGCCTTCTGTAATAGGCTCAGGTAAAATTGTTCTCACATAGTCGGCCGCGTCGGCAAGCTCCTGGTTAAGAAGCTTTAATGCCTGGTTACGTTCGATAAGAGCAGCGTTTGTCTTATGGTGCTCTATCTCAAGCTTTTCTTCTGCAGTGATGGCTGCACGGGAATATATATATCCTAAAAAAGTCAAAAGTAAACAGATAACAATAATATTACCGTAATTTAAAGCGACTATATAAATCTGGCTGAGTTCTATAATAGGAACTGATACATTGGCATAATAATTCATTGCAATATAAGCAAAGCAGTATATCGATGCCACTAAAGCCTTTCTGGTCGTGCTCCAGTGTAAAACAAAGACGCACACAGGCTGGACTAAAACAATGTATTGAAATCCCGTATCCCAGCCAATAACAACGGTGCATACAGCAGCATGGGCAATATTTTCAACAGTGATGAGGAGGTAACCCTGCGAGATATATCCTCTCCTGTGAAGAATGAAACCAGTAACCCATAGAACCACACTAAAAATGTTAAAAAGGGCTAATATCCGAACTCCTATCAAAGCAAAAATTATTATAAACAGACTATGTGTTAATATACCGAGTGAATGCGCATGGTTGCCGAAAACCACAGCGCGGAGTAATCGAGGAGTATGATACTCTTGAGGATATTTACCTTCTGGAATTTCACTAAAACTTTGGAAGAATGACTTGAGAGTAGTTCCCATCTTATCTCCTTAATATCAAGTAATTCATGGGGCTGGCACAACATATTGTGGTTGGTCTATTAAGACAATATTTCAAATGAGACTAACACAATTTCAGCCATATTGCAGATTTGCTAATTTGGCAATAAAAAACCCCGGCGCAATGCCAGCGTTAAAATGTATATCACAACCTGTTGGGGAGTGTCCGCCAGCTTCAAGACGTTGTTAGCTGGCATGTTCCAATTGAG
>CALCCU010000009.1 GCA_937900515.1 uncultured Gammaproteobacteria bacterium
TATGTTTATAACGTGACTTCATTCAATGTAATGAAGTCACGTTATAAACATAAAAGCCAGCGAACAAGCTGGCTTTTATGTTTATAACGAATACTTTACAATTAATCATTAAATATTATGTTGACCTAAATAATCGAATGAAAAAACAGGGCACCATCATTCTATACTTATCATATGCAGTGCTTGCATTATTGTTTTGTGCATCATCATATGCAGATATTATCGATCACAAACGCTATACATCGGATACAGAAACAGGTTTAGACTGGCTAGATGTTACAGCTTCGATCAATATGAGCTACAACGAAGTAGAAAAACAACTCGAGCCAGGAGGTAAGTTTCAAGGCTATCGCTATGCAACTGCTGAAGAATTTAACACCTTTGTTGGTAACTATACAGGCTCAAAGATCACTCAAACTCAAATAAGACAAGTATTGCCTAAATCAGCCAATATTGAATTCTTCATGAAAATTATTGGCTCTACACAACGTGTTGCTAAACGTGTTAGAGCAGATGGATCTAAGTCAGACTTTTCTGATAAACATTGGGCCAGAATGCTAGATTCAGTAACGGGTATTACAGTGACAGGCCAAGGGCGTGATGGTTATATCCATATTGGTTATTCAATGATCGTTAAGTCACAAGATTTTGGCACGTCTGTTTGGCACTATTCAATAGCCAATATGAATAAGTATGTTAACCGAGACAAAAGAGATCCTGAAGCTGGTAGCTTTTTGGTTAAAGAATCAAAAGCTAAATCTAGGCCAACCCCGGCTGTAGAACCTGAAGCATCAAGCCTACAATCGCTTATTGATGAAGAGCTTAAAAAGCTCGATACACCATAGCACCGCTCACTTCATAACAATTGTTAAGTATTTTTTGCTACTTATGTGAAGAATAACCTTACATACAATACATGATCTAGATCAATGTCTTTTTGCTTCAGCTATATCATTATATCACCATGTTATTAAATAATAATTACGAGGTGTATCATGGAAAAATTAGAAGAACTAGTCATTGAAAACTTTACTCTACTTATCTTTTTGTTCGCTATATCATGGATTTGTTTAATCGCTTACGGTCTTTTGATGCAGTAAGAAAAAGCATACTCTATTTAAAAAAACCGACTCTATTTTAGTCGGTTTTTTTTCATCTAATCTTTCGGTGATTATATAAAGCGATACTCAATACTAAGCTCTAAATCACTAATTCAAATGAAATCAACCCCATACTTTTGCCATTAACAAGTAACTCTATGGCATGCTCACCGGAATAATATCTACGAGTAGTAATCTGTTTGAATGGATGCTTTTTAGTCAAGAAAATCGACTCATTTTTCGCCAAGGTGATATTTTTCCATTTAAATACTTTGGTAGTCTTTTGACCATTAGCCTTTTGGTGATGAATCTTATAATCAACGACCAACTTTTGTTTAACTTTCGAATTAGATTCGAGCTCAATTGAAACCGTTACTTCTTCACCTAAATTAATTTTAGAGCGATCAAGTTTTAAGTCATTCAGGCTCACTTGAACCTGCTCACTATAGCCTAATAATGGAAATACTTCAGGTCTACCTTGCTTAATAAGACTACGTAAGCCATGGCGAATAATCCATTGTGTTTCAACTGAAGCATCATTCATCCACTGCCGACAAACTTCAATGACCAAGTCCGGATTATCTTTAGTAATGTCATTGAGGTTATTAGCTACAGACTTTCTGACATAAAGACTAGAATCGTTTTTCAATAACTCTAAAATAGCAAAAATAGGATTTGGATCAGCAAAGAATTGGGGTAATTGCTTAGCCCACGGCAGACGAGGTCGGATACCTTCTGTAGCCAAACGTCGCACATGCTCATCATCGTCCAGACACCAAACTAATAATACTTGATGTGTTAGTTCAAAGTGTTGTTCGATAAATGGACGGATGGCAAATTCAGCTGAAAACAGTGGTGTCAAATCTCTTAATACTTTAAAAGCAAGCTCAGGTTTATTTAAACCATAAATAGCGACATAATCAACTAATGGCCACGCCGTAAAGGCTCCCCATGAGCTCTCGTGTTTATCTTTATGCCATTGTTGAGCTATTTTCATTAAAACATCGGCAGCATCAATGAAATTTATTGGTAGATGCTCATGTAAAACAACAATCAAATGCTCTACCCGCTGTTTAAGTTCAAGCCCTTCAATGCTATCACTCGCATCAGATATAAACTGCTTATCATTAAAACCATCAATCGTGGCCGATAGAGCACGACTTAGTGTCGTGATTGCACCCAATCCAAGCTGATGTTTCATTAATTGCAGTGTCTCCATGCTGTTAACGTTACTATTTTTTTAAGGCAATAAAAAAGCCGAGAGGACAACCTGCCCTCTCGACCCTTATACTTTAGCTAATAGCAGTTAAGCTACTGTATTTTTTGCTTTACGACGTAAGCCCATAAAGCCTAATAAAGCAGGTGCAAACATAAATGCTGCGGCAGGAACTGGCACAGAAGATAATTGAGCTGCTGCGCCACCACCCCCATATGGAGAAAGGGTTGTAAGACCAGAAATCGTGTATGAACCAGCACCAAGAATAACTGAAAGCGAAGAAAATTTTGTGCTCGCTAGAGCTGCATCGTAGTCGCTGCCAAAATCAGTACCATCATTTACCGGTGTTGATGTGGACCATATTGTATGCCCATCGGTGAACGAAAATTGATCTCCAGAAAGAAATGCATCTGTAACAGAAAACTTTGCAGCATTAGTCAGCGTAAAACTAAATGTTTCGCTCCATGACGAGCCAGCCCCACCGAACGTAAATTTATTCCAACCACCGTCAACAGTCAGGCTAGCAGCGTTTACATTTGCCATTGATAATAAGCCAAATAAAGCCATTGATATTTTTTTCATTTTAAATTCCTTAATTAAAATGCAACCCAGCCATCTTTAGTCGCGAAATAAAGACCTGTAGCTTTCCGTGCTTGATTCACACCAAGCTTGGCTTTGTAATAAATATTTAAATTAATTTAAACACTGTGAAATGAGAAGCTCACCACACAGAGTTAACTATAAAATAAACACGAGTAGAGTCAATCGTACTTTGGTACTAAAATTTAAGTTTTCACAAACAAGGCTATTGACTCAACGTGAGTAGTATGTGGGAACATATCCATCACACCTGTTGAAACCAAGCTATAACCGTGCTTATTGACTAACTCACCCGCATCTCGTGCCAAAGTAGCAGGGTTACACGATACATAAACTAAACGTTCGGCACCTAAAGCGGCTAATTGATGCAAGACTTCAAATGCACCACTGCGAGGAGGATCTAATAAAATCTTATTAAAGCCTGCTTCTGCCCATGGATAGTCTTTCAATTCTGTTTTAGTTAGATCTGCTTTCTCAAAAGTTGCATTATCTAAGTTATTTTTTACTGCATTATTTTTAGCATGACGAACTAAAGCTTCGTCACCTTCAACGCCGACTACTTCTGTTACACGTTTTGCCAAAGGCAGTGTGAAGTTACCTAAACCACAAAATAGATCTAAAATACGATCGCCCTCTGACACTTCAAGCAATTCCATCGTACGCTCAATCATTTTAAGATTAATTTCTGCATTAACTTGAGTAAAGTCATTCGGAGCAAAGTCTAATTGCAGACCTTCTGCAGGTGCATAGCTTAGTTGCGGATTTTCAGGCCAGATAGGTGTAACGGTATCAGGTCCGCCAGACTGCAAATAGATCCACAGTTCATTAGCTTGACCGTAAGCAATTAATGCTTGCTGATCAGCTTCTGACAATTCATCAAGATTTCTAAAGATCAAAGCAACATGATCATCATCCATTGCAACTTCAATTTGTGCAATACGACTATTGGCTTCTAAGCCTGCAATCATTTCCCCCAGTTCGGCCAATCGTAAGCCCACTCTAGGGTCAAGCACTTCACATTGATCAAGAACCGCTAAATAAGGTGCCCCCTTTTCTCTAAAGCCAACTAATACACGCCCTTTTTTAACCACGTTTTTCACACCTAAACGTGCTTTGCGGCGATAGCCCCATAAAGGACCTTTGAGAGGTTCTAACCACTGATTAGGCTCAATCTTACCAAAGTGATCTAAATGTTCTGCCAGCGTTTTCTGCTTAAGTCTCAGCTGTGCTTCAGGTGACATATGCATCAAACTACAACCACCACAGACACCAAAATGTTGGCATTTCGGCTCAACGCGATCGGGATTCTCAGAAACAACTACTTCAACCGTCTTACCTTCATCGAATTTGCTATGTTTTTTAATGTAGAGAAACTGAACAGTTTCACCCGCTAAAGCACCCTCAATAAAGGTCGTTTTCCCGTCTATTCTAGCCACTCCACGACCATCATGCGATAAAGATTCAATCTGTGTTTCAACTGGATCTTGCGGTAATTTTTGTCTTCTACG
>CALCCU010000010.1 GCA_937900515.1 uncultured Gammaproteobacteria bacterium
TTAAAGCCAGCTAGAAAAACTATGAATGCCATATTCCAGGTTGCGACTGAAAGGGTTGAAAATAGTCCTAAATCCCACCCACCAGAAATTTGCATGGTGAAAAAAATATCAGCGCCATGGAATATTAAGGCTATAACGGTTACGAGACCTATCGGTAAAAGTGCTGTGTGAGGGTTTTTCTGCACAAAGTTACGAATTAAAACTGCTCCGCAGCAAAGGTAAAGCATAAAAGCTAAAGAGTTGGCGATGGCCATGTGTAGTCAATCCTTAAAAATACGATGTAACTATAATTTACTATATATAGAATGATATACGATGTAATCGTAATCAGACTAGTTATTATCGGTTATAATTCACCTATTTTTTAATGCCAGCGAAATTTATGGCAAGATTGATTTTAAGGTGATTCATGTTTGATAGCTTGAGTGAACGACTCGGAAGTACATTACAAAAACTTCGTGGCCAAGGCCGTATCACCGAAGATAATGTAAAAGAAACATTGCGTGAAGTGCGTATGGCCTTGTTAGAAGCTGATGTTGCACTTCCTGTTGTACGTGAGTTTGTTGAGCGCGTTAAAGAGCGAGCAATGGGGCAAGATGTACTCCGAAGCCTGACACCAGGACAAGCCCTAGTCAAAGTTGTTAATGACGAGTTAACAACTGTGATGGGGGAATCGAATGAATCTTTAAGCCTAAATGCGCAACCGCCCGCAGTTATTTTGATGGCTGGACTTCAAGGTGCAGGTAAAACGACTAGTGTTGCAAAGTTAGCGCGATGGTTAAAAGAGCGTGAGAAAAAATCGGTGATGGTTGCCAGTGCTGATGTTTATCGCCCTGCGGCTATTGAACAGTTAAAAACCCTCGCGGGTGAAGTTGATGCGCACTTTTTCCCAAGCCAAGGCGATCAAGATCCTGTTGAGATTGCTAAAGCAGCCGTCGAACAAGCAAAACTACAATTTGTTGATGTCGTAATCATTGATACCGCAGGTCGTTTGCATGTTGATGATGACATGATGGTTGAGATTAAACGTATTCATGAAGCTATCAATCCAGTAGAAACATTATTCACCGTTGATAGTATGACGGGGCAAGATGCTGCTAATACAGCTAAGGCGTTTAATGATGCTTTGCCATTAACGGGTGTTATCTTAACTAAAACTGATGGTGATGCACGTGGTGGTGCAGCATTATCAATTCGGCATATTACTGGCAAACCTATCAAATTCATGGGTGTTGGTGAAAAAACGGATGCCTTAGAGCCTTTCCATCCAGATCGTGTTGTATCTCGTATTTTAGGTATGGGTGATGTCTTATCTTTAGTTGAAGATGCACAGCGTAAGATGGATAAAGGCGCTGCTGATAAATTAGCTAATAAGCTGAAAAAAGGTAAAGGCTTCGACTTAGAAGATTTCCGCGATCAACTACGCCAGATGGGTAATATGGGGGGGATTGGTTCGATGCTGGATAAAATGCCAGGTATGAGCAATATTCCTGAAGCGGCTAAGAATCAAATTAACGATAAAGAGTTAAGTAAGCTAGAAGCGATCATTAACTCTATGACCAAAAAAGAACGTGAGCGTCCCGATATTATTAAAGGTTCACGAAAAAAGCGTATCGCGGCAGGTTCTGGTACTCAAATTCAAGATGTAAACCGTTTGCTTAAGCAATTTTCTCAAATGCAGAAAATGATGAAGAAAATGAGTCAGAAAGGTGGGTTAGCTAAAATGATGCGCGGATTAGGTGGGAAGTTACCTATGGGCGGTGGTGGAGGTTTACCTTTTTAAGATTAAATATGTCTAGCTTCATTAATTAGAGAGATTGTACTGGCGTTTTGAACCTTTCTTTTGTGTTAAGCTATGCGACCTTACAGCCATATAATTACGCTATATTATTGAACTGGATACACTTTGCTTTGAGCGAAGTGCCATTACTTATTTTCAATAAAAGTAAACTTAGGCTTTTCAAACGAACGATATGTGCGTAAAATGCATCTGTTTTTCGATCCAGTTTTTCAACAGGCATAAATATGGTAACAATTAGATTATCTCGCGGTGGCGCTAAAAAGCGTCCTTACTACAGTGTAGTGGTAGCTGATTCACGTAATAAACGTGATGGTCGTTGCATTGAACGTGTAGGGTTTTTTAATCCATTAGCACAAGGTCAAGAAGAAACATTACGTTTAGACTTAGACCGTATTAGCCACTGGATTAGTCAAGGTGCACAAGCTTCTGATCGTGTTGCTACACTGATCGCACAAGCAAAAGCAGCTTAAGTTAGAAATTTAAAGTAGTAATCAGACATGGCAACTTCCGAGGAGTTTGTCCCGGTAGGGAAAATATCTGGTGCTTTTGGGGTTCAAGGTTGGATGAAGATATTTTCATTCACAGAACCTCGGAATAATATTTTGAAGTACTCACCGCTATATATTTCTCGTAAAGGGGAGTGGGTAGAGGTCAAAGTATCTGGTGGACGCGTTCAAGGTAAGGGTGTTGTGATGGGGTTAGTTGATGTAACTGACCGCGACCAAGTACTTGCATTGATAGGTTCAGAGCTTGCAATTAAAAAAACGCAGTTAAAGCCAACAGGTAAAGATGAGTTTTATTGGTCTGACTTGATTGGTTTAGATGTTGTTAATTTAAAAGATGAGCATCTTGGACAAGTAGCAAGTTTACTTGAGACTGGCGCTAACGACGTACTGGTAGTTCAAAATAAAGAAAATAAAACAGAACAACTTATACCGTTTGTAATGGATGAAGTTGTTGAGCTGGTTGATATGGATAAGAAAGTTATTCGTGTTAATTGGGAGCTGGATTATTGAGGTAACAACGCGATGCATTTAGGTGTAATAAGTTTGTTTCCTCAAATGTTTGATGCAATAACTGAATATGGTGTAACAGGTCGTGCGGTAAGTCATGGCAAGTTGAATTTAAGTTATTGGAATCCACGTGATTACACGCAGGATAAACATAAAACAGTAGATGACCGTCCATATGGCGGTGGTCCTGGAATGGTTATGAAAGTTGAACCATTAAGGGATGCAATCCAGTCTGCAAAAAAAACAATTGGCCATGATGCGAAGGTGATTTATTTATCACCGCAAGGTCGTAAGCTTGATCAACAAGGCTTACAAGAACTAGCAACGAATGATGCATTGATATTTGTTGCAGGACGTTATGAAGGTATTGACGAACGTCTGATAGAAAATGAAATTGATGAGGAGTGGTCGATAGGTGACTACGTTCTCAGTGGTGGTGAACTTGCAGCGATGGTCATTATTGATGGCGTTGCAAGATTATTACCTGGTGTTTTGGGTGATGAAGAATCAGCACAACAAGATTCTTTTATGGATGATTTACTAGACCATCCACATTACACAAGACCAGAGCGGTTATCTGATCAAGTCGTACCAGAGGTGCTACTTGGTGGTGATCATGAGGCGATACGAAAGTGGCGCCTTAAACAGTCTTTAGGACGAACATGGTTAAGGCGGCCTGATGTTTTAGATAAAAAAGATTTATCTAAAGAGCAGAACGCGTTATTAGAACAATTTATTGCCGAATATGGGCAGGAAGAAGTTGGAGTAGAACAATGAGTAATATTATTGAACAGCTAAACGCTGAACAAATGAGACAGGACCTTCCTGCATTTTCTTCAGGTGATACTGTTGTCGTTAAAGTTAAAATCAAAGAAGGCGATCGTGAACGTGAGCAAGCCTTTGAAGGTGTTGTAATCGCTAAACGTAACCGTGGTTTACACTCAGCATTCACAGTACGTAAAATTTCTAACGGTGTTGGTGTAGAACGTGTTTTTCAAACACATAGCCCAGCAATCGGTAGTCTTGAAGTTAAACGTCGCGGTGATGTTCGTCGTGCGAAACTATACTACTTGCGTGATTTAACTGGTAAAGCAGCACGTATTAAAGAAAAATTAGGTTAATACTGCTTATCAAAATCGAAATTCGATTTTGATGCGGTAGGACTAAAAAAGGCGCATCTGATTTCAGATGCGCCTTTTTTGTTTATCATGAACCAAACTCTAGTTGATACACCAATTGGCCAACTGAACATTGTTGCTGATGAACACGCTTTATATAAAGTAGAGTGGTTAGATAGTACTTATGTAAATGCTAGTATTATGAGTAATGCCCTGACTAAAAATATTGGGAGCCTACTAGCGCAATATTTTTTAAATGCTAATATAAATTTCTCCGTTCCTTTTGCTAAAGCAGGGACTCCATTTCAACGCCGCGTGTGGCAGTATTTACAGACAATTCCTGTAGGGGAGACCCTAAGCTATTCTGAAGTGGCTGAAGCCTTATCAACTTCTCCCAGAGCTGTAGGTAACGCCTGTAGGGCGAATCCCTTCGTGATAATTGTTCCCTGTCATCGAGTGGTATCAAAATCAGGAATCGGTGGTTATAGTGGGCAAACCACAGGCAATA
The DNA here is from genome assembly GCA_937900515.1 of uncultured Gammaproteobacteria bacterium. Lineage (GTDB taxonomy): Bacteria > Pseudomonadota > Gammaproteobacteria > Nitrosococcales > Methylophagaceae. Next base: position 4,441 of record CALCCU010000010.1, read on the forward strand.
AAATAGCTATTAAACAATGGTTACTTGTACATGAGCGACACTGAGAAACAAACGGAAGTCCCACATTACTTACAACCATTTCTAGATTCCTTGTGGTTAGAGTCAGGCTTAAGTAAGCATACCGTGTCTGCTTATAGAACCGATCTCCTTGCATTTTCATCATGGTTAGCTGAATCAGATATAAATTTAGCTACAGCGACACGACAGGATATTCTTCGTTTTCAAAGTATACGAATGCGAGAAGGTCGGAAAGTACGTAGTGAGGCGAGGCTATTATCAAGCTTGCGCCGGTTTTATCGCTATCTATGCCGTGAAGATATTCGTGACTCAGACCCTACTGCACAAATAGAATCACCAAGGCTTGGAAAGCCATTACCAAATAGTTTAACTGAAGATGAAGTTGAAAATTTATTAGAACAACCTAATATCGATGCTCCTCTAGGTTTACGTGACCGTACAATGCTTGAAGTGCTTTATGCAACGGGGCTTAGAGTTACAGAATTAGTCTCATTGACCATTGAGCAACTCAATATGCGACAAGGTTTAGTGCGTTGTGTTGGTAAAGGAAATAAAGAACGTTTAGTACCGCTGGGTGAGGTTGCATTAGATTGGCTACAAGATTATTTATTAGAAAGTAGACCGGTAATTCTGAATGGTAGAGTTAGTGATGACCTATTCCCAACCCAACGTGGAAAAGGGATGACACGGCAAGCATTTTGGTATTTGATCAAACGTTATGCTTCACTTGCTGAGATAGAAAAAGAGCTATCGCCTCATACGTTAAGACATGCTTTTGCTACGCACTTACTTAATCATGGTGCAGATTTACGCATAGTTCAATTGCTACTGGGGCATTCAGATCTGTCAACAACGCAAATTTATACTCATGTTGCTAAGGAGCGATTAAAAGGTATCCATAGTGAACACCATCCTAGAGGCTAAGAAACCCGAAAAGAGATGATAGACTATGCGGATTAAATTAAAAATAGGAGAAAGAGATGCCTTCGTTTGATATTGTATCTGAGGTTGAAAAGCATGAATTAACCAATGCTGTTGATCAGGCAAATCGTGAAGTTGACAATAGATTTGATTTTCGCGGAACTGATGCCAAGGTTGAGCAGTCGGATAAAATATTAACCTTACATGCTGATAGTGATTTTCAGCTTGATCAGTTGCAAGATATTTTACGCATGAAGCTGGTTAAGCGAGGCATTGATGTTAGTTGTCTAGAAGTTAAAGATTCTGTGGGTAATGGCAAAATGCGTAAGCAAGACATTATTGTTCGGGAAGGCTTGGATAAAGATACTTCACGTATTATTGTTAAAGAGATTAAGGCTAGTAAGGCAAAAGTACAAGCAGCTGTGCAAGGTGAAAGTGTTCGTGTGACTGGTAAAAAGAGAGATGATCTACAAGGTGCGATGGCGTTATTACGTGATAATGACAAAATAGAGATGCCATTGCAGTTTAATAATTTTAGAGATTAGGAAATTTTTTGATGTTGAAATATGCTTTATGGCTGTCATTATTCTTGTCAATTGGTATTGTTCAAGCTGACGATACAGATGTGAAGAAAAAGTTAGAAGCAGTTATGCCCGGAGTTACGTTTGATAGCCTACGTAAACTAGACAATACTGGTTTGTATGAAACTGTCATTAATGGTGAAATCATCTATTTTTCAGAAGATGGCCGTTATGCTTTTCAAGGTGATGTTATTTCACTGGAAACACGCCAGAATATTACGGAAGCCCAGCGCTTAAAACTTAGAAAAGAAAAACTTGCCTCTTTAGATGAAGCTGATCTCATTATTTACGAGCCAAAAGATACTAAGTACACATTGACTGTATTTACAGATATTGATTGTGGCTATTGCCGTAAGTTACATAGCCAAATGGATGCGTATAATGATTTAGGTATTCGTATTCGTTATATGGCCTTTCCTCGTGCTGGAATTGATTCAGAGTCATATGACAAAATTGAAGCTGTTTGGTGTGCGGATGACCCTAAACAAGCTATGACAGATGCTAAAAATGGTAAGAAAGTAGAGTCTGAGCAGTGCTCATCACCTGTTAAAGCGCAGTATCAAATTGGACGTCAATTAGGTGTTACGGGTACGCCGGCACTATTTTTAGAAAGTGGTGAGATGCTGCCAGGTTATGTGCCGCCAAGCCGTTTGAAAAAACTTTTAGACGATAAAGCTAAATCCGCTAGCTAGGCTCTAGTTTGCTAGTGATGTTGAAATGCGGTGATCAACGAGTTTAAGTTTTTGCTCATCGCATTTTAAATAACTAATTTCATTGTCCCAGTCACCTAACACAATTCTATGGGCTGGTTGACCCTCAAGTTCGAGAGAGTGAATAGCGGGTCTGTGTGTGTGGCCGTGAATTAGCTGTCTGACATCAAACTGCTTCATAATTCGGCTTACTTCTGATTGATTTACATCCATAATCAATGCAGACTTATGCTGTTTTTGCTGACGACTCTTTTTTTTAATCTTATCTGAGATGTTTTGTCTATAGCTAGCAGGTAAGTGTAAAAAACACCATTGTAAGATCTTACTGCGTGTCCAGCGACGGTACTTCTGGTAACTGACATCATCAATACACAGAGAGTCTCCATGCACTAACAGAGTTTTTGTACCGTAGAGTTCGATAACTGACTCATCTTTGAGTAGAACAGCTCCTATTGACTCTGCAAATTCTTTACCCATCATAAAGTCACGGTTACCTACCATAAGGTAGATATTTACATTAGCTTTTTTCAGGATCTGTAATTGATCGATTAATGGTTGGAATTCAGCAGGAACAATATCATCGCCTAGCCAAGTATTAAATAGGTCGCCGAGTATATAAAGCTCATCGATCTCACGACATTGCGTTGAAAGGAAGTCTACGGTCAGTTGAGTGCGTTGAGGATCGCTTGGGCTGAGGTGTAAATCTGATATGAATAAAGTAGTCATAGTAATACTTCATGCCCTATGTGGGCATGAAGTGAATTAAATTTATTTATTCAACAACACTAGCGCTGATAATTACAACGTTTTCTACTGGAGCATCTGTTGGGAAAGGACCTTTTCCAGCCGTTTCTACAGAACGAATCTTATCAACAACATCCATTCCTTCAATAACGTTACCGAATACGGCATAACCCCACCCGGCTTGATCTTCAGAACGAAAATCTAAGAAGTTATTATCAACAACATTAATAAAGAATTGAGCTGTCGCTGAATGAGGGTCGCCTGTACGGGCCATTGCAATTGAACCTGTTACATTGCTTAGGCCATTGTTTGCTTCATTTTTAATTGATGCATTCGTTTCTTTTTGAGAAAAATCTTCAGTAAAGCCGCCGCCTTGAATCATAAAGTTACCGATAACACGGTGAAAAACGGTGCCATTATAGAAGCCAGCTTCAACATAGTTAATGAAATTTGCGACTGTGTTAGGTGCTTTTTCTTGATTAAGTTCAATAACGATATCACCAAGAGATGTTTCTAATTTTACATTTGGCAAGGTAGTGCCTCCTTCGGCATAAGCTGAAAATGATAGGGGAAGTAATAAAAAAGCTACTAGGTAGCGGTAGAAAGTTTTCATGTGGTGTAATTCCAAACAACGACAGTTAATCGCTTATGATAGATGAAATAAGTTGCTAAGTGGAGTGTTTAAACTGTTTTTCATCATTAAGTTACCGTAAACTATGCGCTAATTATCATTTGATTGAGATTGCTATGCTACAAATTCACAACAGCCTGACGAAACAAAAAGATATTTTCACGCCGATAGAGGAAGGAAAAGTATCGTTATATGTTTGCGGAATGACGGTTTATGACCTTTGTCATGTCGGTCATGCTCGTGTGATGGTAGTGTTTGATGTTGTTACGCGTTATTTACGAGCAAGTGGTTATGACGTCACCTATATTAGGAATATTACTGATATTGATGACAAAATCATTGCTCGTGCGAATCAAAATGGTGAAAGTATTCAGTCATTAACAGAGCGATTTATTGCTGAGATGCATCAAGATGCTGACGCATTAGGTGTATTACGACCTGATCAAGAGCCAAAAGCTACGGAATCAATGCCTGATATGATTGCGATGATTGAAACACTGATTGCTAAGGGTTTTGCATATCCATCTGATAATGGCGATGTTTATTACGATGTAAGTGAGTTTGATGGTTATGGAAAATTGTCTGGCCGAAATATTGAGGAATTACGTTCAGGTGAACGAGTTGCCGTCAATGAAGCTAAGAATGATCCTTTAGACTTCGTATTATGGAAAGCAGCAAAACCAGAAGAACCAGCATGGGAGTCACCATGGGGAAGAGGTCGTCCTGGTTGGCATATTGAATGCTCTGCAATGTCATCGACTTGTCTTGGTGAGCAATTTGATATTCATGGCGGTGGTCAGGACCTGCAGTTTCCTCATCATGAAAATGAAATAGCTCAATCTGAAGGTGCACACGGATGTCAGTCTGTTAATTACTGGATGCATAATGGCTTTGTGCGTATTGATGATGAAAAGATGTCTAAGTCGTTAGGTAACTTCTTTACAGTACGTGAAGTACTAGCCAGATATTCTCCTGAAGTAGTACGTTATTTTATTTTAACAAGTCATTATCGTAGCCCACTTAATTATTCTGATGAATCATTAGAACAAGCAAAAGCAGCACTTACCCGTTATTACACAACATTACGTGATACCGAAGGACAAGAGGGCGTAGTTTGGCAGCAAGATACAGACTATGGAACACGCTTTCGTGATGCTATGGATGATGATTTCAATACCGCATTAGCACTTTCTGTTATGGCTGATGTAAGACAGGCGTTGAATAAAGAACCTGCAGGTTCAATGCAGGCTGCATATTTAGCGGGTCTACTGTATTCGTTTGGTGATGTGTTAGGTTTATTTCAGCAGAATGCCGAGGATTTCTTGCTGGGAGATCAACAAGATGACCTCGCCGAAACGGTTGAAGCATTGATTGAAGCACGAAAAACTGCTCGCGAAGAAAAGGATTGGGCGAAAGCCGATCAAGTTCGAGATGAACTGACTGCGATGGGCATTATATTAGAAGATAATGCTGGTAAAACAACGTGGCGTAAGGCATAAAATTATCACCCTCTAATGAGGGTGATGTTTCAATTAAATCAGCTTAGATTAGTTATCTTGACTTTCTGCTGAGAGCAGAGTGTTTTCCATAAGTGTTGCGACAGTCATGGGGCCAACGCCCCCTGGTACAGGTGTTATCCACGCTGCTTTTTCCTTAGCAACATCAAACTCAACATCGCCTGTTAATTTACCTCCTTCAAGACGGTTAATGCCTACATCAATAATGATCGCACCTTCTTTAATCCACTCTCCAGGGATAAAGTTGGGCTTGCCTACAGCAACCACCAATAGATCTGCACGTCTAACATGAAACTCGAGATCTTTTGTCCAGCGATGACACACAGTAGTTGTACAACCTGCTAGTAATAGCTCTAGAGCCATCGGTCTGCCGACAATATTAGATGCACCTACAACTACTGCTTCTAAGCCATGTAAATCTACGTTAGTGCTTTGTAGTAGCGTCATTACACCTTTAGGTGTACAAGGGCGAAGTTGAGGGTTACGCTGTGCAAGACGTCCAATATTGTATGGGTGGAATCCATCAACATCTTTATTTGGTGCAATGTGTTCAATAACAGTATCTGTATTGATATGGCTTGGTAACGGTAGCTGGACTAAAATACCATCGATTTCATCATCGTTATTGAGTGTATCAATTAGAGAAAGTAACTCTTCTTCTGTCGCTGACTCTGGAAGATCATAAGAATCAGATTTAAAGCCAATTTCCTCGCAACTGCGACGTTTGCTGCCTACATAAACTTGTGATGCAGGGTCACCACCAATTAAAACAACCGCTAGGCCTGGTTTTCTCTTACCTTTGCTTATTCGTTGTTCCGTTGCTATCTTAATAGTTTTCTTGAGTTCAGCCGCTACAGCTTTACCATCTATAATTTGTGCACTCATTAATTGAGATTCCAGACAATTAAAAAGCCTATTTTCTCATGTTGAGTAGATAACGGCAAAAATATAAAAATAGTGGTTGACTAATCAAAGTCCCCAGCGTATCATTTCGCCTTTCTTCGAGGATGTCAGTCCTTAAGAAACGTCGGGGTATAGCGCAGTCTGGTAGCGCATCTGGTTTGGGACCAGAGGGTCGGGAGTTCGAATCTCTCTACCCCGACCACTTCTTTCAAACATCTTGTTATCTCCTCGACAAAAAATACATTGCGCCCGTAGCTCATCTGGATAGAGCATCGGCCTTCTAAGCCGAGGGTAACAGGTTCGAGTCCTGTCGGGCGCACCACATTTTAATCCTACTTCATACTGATCACGCTAAGCAAACTTTCATCTGAATAGCACTTTATGGCTGTGATAGCTCTTCGTCCTGAAAACAGGATTCGAATTCCATAAGTGGCTATAACTTCCTTTCCTAAGTTCATACTGAAGACAATTTTCAGTTTTATGATCTATTCAACAAACCTCCCCTTTTTTATGCAAGAAAATTACAAAGTACCATAATCACAAGTTTTTCCCTGCAATGCCACTAAAATGCAAACCCTATAACTTGGCGCTATGTTTGGCGTGAATTTTTTAGGCTAGACTTTTAATACGATAAGTAGGTATATTGGAATACAGTAGTTTTTATAAGGGTATTATTCCAATGCTTCTACAGCGTTGTCATCTCGCTACCGCATGTTTGATTTGTTTCCTATACCTACAGAAGAGTTACGGGCTTGAAGTGCACAGCGAACCTATTTTACCTATTCCCCAGTTTGAAATAACTCAACCAGATCTCGTTACCCTCGGCGAAAAACTTTTTCATGACACACGTTTTTCTAGTGATAACTCCGTATCTTGTGCGAGTTGTCATAACCTTTCTAAGGGTGGCGTTGATAATAAAAAGTTATCTCTTGGCGTTGATAATAGAAAGGGAGAAATTAATACGCCTACAGTGTTTAATAGTAGCCTTAATATTAAACAGTTTTGGGATGGAAGGGCAGCTGATCTTTTTGATCAA
>CALCCU010000011.1 GCA_937900515.1 uncultured Gammaproteobacteria bacterium
GGCGTTAAGAATCCATTATTCTTACTTGATGAAATAGATAAAATGGCTCAAGATTTCCGAGGTGATCCTGCATCAGCATTACTGGAAGTTTTAGACCCTGAGCAAAACTCAAAGTTTGTCGATCATTATCTAGAAGTTGATTATGATTTATCTGATGTTATGTTCGTATGTACGGCTAATACTTTAAATATCCCTGAAGCCCTCCGTGACCGAATGGAAATTATTCGTTTATCAGGTTATACCGAAGATGAAAAACTAAATATAGCTTTACAGTATTTACTACCAAAGGCTCTAAAAGACAATGGTCTCAAGCCAAAAGAAGCACTAATTGAGTCTGATGCCATAGTACAAATTATCCGCCGCTATACGCGTGAAGCGGGTGTACGTAGTTTGCAGCGTGAAATTTCTAAAATATGTCGTAAATTAGTTAAGAAAATTTTACAAGAAAAACCAAGCGATATGATCACCGTAAATGCAGAGAACCTTGAAGAATATCTAGGTGTATATCATTTCGACTATGGTATGGCTGAAGAAGCTGATCAAGTGGGTCAAGTAACGGGACTTGCTTGGACAGAAGTTGGTGGCGAATTATTAACAATTGAAACAGCAACGATGTCAGGTAAGGGTAAAGCTTCATACACTGGTAAGCTTGGTGATGTTATGCAAGAGTCTATTCAAGCAGCCACAACGGTTGTACGTTCACGTGCAGAAGAGTGGGGTATCGCTGATGATTATATGCAAAACCATGATATACACATTCATGTTCCTGAAGGTGCAACCCCTAAAGATGGCCCTAGTGCCGGTATCGGAATGTGCACATCGATCGTATCAGCCATAACAGGTATCCCTGTCAAAGCCAATGTTGCCATGACCGGTGAAATTACCTTACGAGGTGAAGTATTGCCGATTGGTGGCTTGAAAGAAAAACTACTTGCAGCACACCGTGGCGGTATTACCGTTGCTTTAATCCCTAAAGATAATGTCAAAGATTTGAAGGAAATACCTGACAATATTAAAGAAGGTTTGGAAATTATACCTGTGCAGTGGATTTCGGAGGTGTTAGAGGTGGCTTTGCAAACAATGCCTAAACCAAAAGAAGACGATGCCGATAATGGAAAGCTTATCTCTAAAGAAAAAAGCGGTTATCATGCATCAGGTAAACAAAACCATCATTAGCTATTAGGAGTTAAGTATGTCACCGGTACAAAAGCAAAGAATTATTGGTGCCATTCTATTGTTTTCAGGTATAGCTGGCATAGCATTGTTTCTAATGTCTAATGCCAGTTCTACTGATCCTGTACCTGATGAGGTAAGCTCGCATGTGAATGAGGAGTATGTGTCTGTTGTCGAGGCTATGCCAGAAGGTGATATTGAAATAGTTGAGGACACACAGGAAACGCTTGTCGATATCGCTAAGAAGCCAATTTCCGCAAAAACTTTATCAGCAACACCTAACGACTCACAGCTAAAGCCTGTGACTAAAGCAGCATCTATTTCTGATGAAATAAATGTTATTGCCGAGCAGTTGGAGAACAAATCAGTTAAAAAGCTAAACACTGCTGATGAGACTAGTTTAGTAGTGAAAAAAACGCCACAATGGATCTTACAAATCGCTGGTTTTTCTGTTCGTGAAAATGCAGATAAGTTGAATAGAAAGCTATTATTCGATAAATATTCTTCTTTTATTGACCCTGTTAAAACCTCGACAGGAAAAGTTATTTATCGCGTTCGCATTGGACCTCATACAGATAAAGCGAAACTTGAACAAATAGCTGTGAAGCTAAACCAAAAATTCCAACTTCAACCTCAACTACTTCAGCAAAGTAATTAATGTGAAGATAATTAGTCATAAAAAATGATGGGTTGATTCGACTCATTCTGATAGAATTTGTCGTTTAAAACTAATCGGACTATTTATGGTTTGGGTTGATTACCTAATTATTGGGATTATTATATTATCTTCAGTAATTAGTGTTGTTCGTGGCTTTATAAAAGAAGTGCTCTCACTCATAAGTTGGGGATTAGCATTTTGGGTTGCACTTACATTCTATGGTCATGTCGCAACGTTATTAAGTCCCTATATTGCAACACCATCGATCAGGCTATTTAGTGCTTTTTTTGCACTTTTTATTGTGACGTTAATACTATCTGCATTGGTAAATCATCTCATCTCCCAACTGGTAGAAAAAACAGGTTTAACAGGTACTGATAGAGCGCTTGGTATCCTATTTGGCTTATTACGTGGTGCAGCGATTGTAACGTTACTAGTCTTAGTTGCTGGTGCTACGCCAATGCCAAATGATAGTTGGTGGCAAAACTCATTGTTACTTGAACATTTTGAAAATCTTGCAGTATGGGTTCAAGGCTTATTGCCTGCCGATATTGCTGAATATATACACTTTAGTTAAATAATTACAGGGCTTGCTATGTGCGGAATTGTTGGTATTGTTAGTCAAACAGAGGTTAACCAAGCCATATATGACGGTTTAACCGTTTTACAGCATCGAGGTCAAGATGCTGCTGGTATCGTCACTAGCGATGAAACGGGCAAATTCTTTTTAAGAAAAGCTAATGGTTTAGTGAAAGATGTTTTTCATACGAGACATATGCTTAAACTAAAAGGGAATATGGGGATTGGTCATATTCGCTATCCAACAGCGGGTTGTTCAACATCTGCTGAGGCACAACCCTTTTACGTCAACTCCCCATTTGGTATTGCACTCGCACATAATGGTAATTTAACAAATACCAAAAAGTTAAAAGATGAGCTATTTCAAAGTGATCGTCGTCATTTAAATACAGATTCAGACTCAGAAGTATTACTGAATGTGCTTGCACATGAGTTACAGAAAACAAGCCGACTAAAACCGCAAGCGGATGATGTCTTTAAAGCTGTTTCTCAATTACATCGTCGATGCAAGGGCGCTTATGCGGTCGTTGCTATGATTGCTGGAGTAGGGATCTTTGCATTTCGTGATCCTAACGGTATCCGCCCAATTGTTATTGGAAAGCGTGAAACAGAACAAGGTAACGACTATGCCATTGCATCAGAAAGTGTTGCTATTGACTCTCTAGATTTCACTTTGATTCGCGATATATCTCCAGGTGAATGCATCTTTATTGATATGGCAGGTAATATTCACTCTCAACAATGTGCTGAAAACCCTGTTCTTTCACCATGTATGTTCGAATATGTGTATTTTGCAAGGCCTGACTCTATTATCGACGGCATTTCAGTTCATAAAAGTCGTATGAGAATGGGCGATAAAATAGCTCAAAAAATAAAACGTGATTATCCTGATCACGATATTGACATAGTGATGCCGATTCCTGACACAAGTCGTAGTTCAGCAGTTCAATTAGCTGAAGTATTAGGCGTACCATACCGTGAAGGTTTCATCAAAAATCGTTACATTGGCCGCACATTTATTATGCCAGGACAGCAACAACGAAAAAAATCTGTTCGTCAAAAACTCAACCCAATCGGTCTAGAGTTTGAAGGTAAAAATGTATTGTTAGTTGATGATTCAATTGTTCGCGGTACTACTTCGCAACAGATAGTACAAATGGCACGAGATGCAGGTGCGAGAAAAGTCTATTTTGCTTCAGCAGCTCCTCCTGTACGTTACCCAAATGTTTATGGTATTGATATGCCTTCACCAGAAGAATTTGTTGCTCATGACCGTGATGTTGATGAAATAGCAAAAGAACTAGGTGTTGATTGGTTAATTTATCAGGATATTGAAGACTTAGAATTAGCGGTTAATAAGCATAATAACGTAGACCGCTTCGATATATCATGCTTTAACGGCAAGTATATTACTGGTGATATCGATCAGAAGTATCTTGATTTTGTAGACTCACTTCGTAATGATGGAAGTAAGTCTGAATCAGATAAAAGTAACTCGGTCATAGAGTTACATAATGATAACTAGAAGTAGCATTAATACATCTAGTCACTTTGAATACCGTCTGAGTCAGAAGTCATTTGAAATTAAACTACGGTCTAGAGTCTGTGGTACATTTCAATTTTGCGATTTCAACGATTTTCTTATATAATTCCGTCGATTATGCATCAGAAATTACCAGTAGAAATAGATCCGTTCCGGTTAGCTAAGGCTGGATTGATATTAGAAGGCAAACTTTCTTTATCGAGTATGGCTAGGCTGTCGGACCTATTAATAGGAGATGGCGAAGTTGATGTCAAAATGAAATTTGATATCGATAGCGTTTTAGGTACACCGATCATGAGTGGACAGTTCAAAGCTGAATTACCACTAGTATGTGAACGATGTACTGAGCCAATGAAATTTGAAGCAAATATAGACTGCTCACTTGCTATTATTAATAGTGAGAGGAAAGTTGAAGGTTTAGCCGAGCAATATGAGCCTTGGATTATTGATAACGATGATCCTGTTCTATTAAGCTCAATCGTTGAGGATGAATTAATCCTTGCGATACCGCTGGTACCCAAGCATTCTCATGCTTGTTTACCTAAAGAGGCTTGGTTCTCTGGTGAAGAAAAAATTGACGACGAGAAGCCAGTTTCGCCGTTTGCAGTGCTTGCAGCACTTAAAAAAGATTAAACATTATTATTTAGGTTAGGAGTTTTACTAATGGCAGTTCAAAAAAGCAAAAAAAGTACATCACGTCGTGGCATGCGTCGTTCACATGATGCTTTAACAAGCGAAACATTATCAGTTGATTCAACATCTGGTGAATTACACCTCCGTCACAATGTGACAGCTGATGGTTACTACCGTGGCCGTAAAGTTATTGCTGATAAAAGCGAATAAGGCTTAATCTATTGAGCTTAAAAATCTCTATTGATGCAATGGGCGGGGATCATGGACCTAAGGTTGTGATCCCCGCTGCTATATCTGCACTAGAATCTCATCCTAATGTTACTTTTATATTAGTAGGTGATGAAGATACTATTCGTGAGCACTTGCAACTAAATGGTGTGCAAGATGAACCTCGTTTGATTATTCATCATGCATCACAAGTTGTGGAGATGGATGAGTCACCCGCTATAGCATTACGTGGTAAAAAAGATTCGTCTATGCGTGTTGCTATTAACCTTGTCAAGCAAGGTACAGCAGGCGCATGCGTTAGTGCTGGTAATACTGGGGCATTAATGGCAACAGCACGTTTTGTGCTTAAAACATTGCCAGGGATTGAACGTCCTGCAATCGTATCGGCTTTACCTACAATGAAAGGACATACTTATGTTCTTGATCTTGGCGCAAACGTCGATTCTAGTGCTGAACATCTGGTTCAATTTGCGTTAATGGGTTCTGTCCTTGCAGAGCTTGTTGATGATAAAGAAAACCCAACTATTGGTTTACTTAATATCGGCGAAGAAGATATTAAAGGTAACGAAAGAGTTAAAGAAGCTGCACGGTTATTACAAGATACAGATCTAAATTATTATGGTTTTGTTGAAGGTGATGGTATTTATCGTGGTGACGTCGACGTGGTTGTTTGCGATGGCTTTGTTGGTAATGTAGCGCTGAAAGCGAGTGAAGGTGTTATCCATATGATTCGTCATTTCTTAAGACAATCATTTGGTCGAAACATATTTACAAAGCTTGCAGGCCTTATCGCCTCACCAGTATTAAAACATTTCCGTGATGAGTTAGACCCTCGTGCTTATAACGGTGCTAATTTTATTGGCTTGCAAGGTATCGTTATAAAAAGTCATGGTGGTACAGATAAAATCGGCTTTGCAAATGCGATTAAGATTGCTGTTATCGAAGCTGAGCATGACGTACCAACACGAATTAGCAAACACTTAGAAGCATTACTTGAAGAAGGGCAGGTTGCGTGAACCACTCAAAAATTATTGGTACTGGCAGTTATTTACCTGAGAAAATTTTAAGTAATGAAGATCTTGAGAATATGGTGGAAACATCTAGTCAATGGATCACAGATAGAACAGGCATTAAAAAGCGTCATATCGTTGCAGATGATGAAACAACGACTGATTTAGCTTTTCATGCTGCTAGTAATGCTATTGAAGCAGCTGGTATTAGCAATAATGACATTGATTTAATTATTGTTGCTACAACAACCCCTACCCAAATCTTCCCTAGCACTGCATCATTGTTACAAAATAAACTAAATATCAAAAACAACTGTGCGGCCTTTGACGTTCAAGCTGTTTGTACAGGTTTTGTTTATGCGCTCACGATTGCCGATAAGTTTATCAAATCAGGTAGTGTTAAAAATGCACTCGTTATTGGTGCTGAGTCCTTGTCTCGAATTGTAGATTGGACTGACCGCAATACATGTGTTCTATTTGGTGATGGCGCAGGTGCTGTTGTATTGCAAGCATCAGAAGAGCCTGGCATTTTATCAACACATATACACAGTGATGGTAGTTATAGTGAGCTACTCAATGTACCATCAGGCCCAGGCTCAACAGCTGAACAAGAATCTGAGTTTATTGAAATGCAAGGCAATGATGTATTTAAAGTTGCTGTACGTACTCTAAGCTCTATTGTTGATGAAACGCTAGCAGCCAATGATCTTGATAAGAAAGATATTGATTGGCTTATTCCTCACCAAGCTAATATTAGAATTATTTCTGCAACAGCTAAAAAATTATCAATGTCTATGGACCACGTAGTTGTGACTGTAGATGAGCATGGCAACACTTCTGCTGCATCAATACCTCTAGCGTTAGATGCTGCTGTACGTGACGGTCGAATTCAACGTGGTGAAACACTTTTGCTCGAAGCTTTCGGCGGTGGGTTTACTTGGGGATCGGCTTTAATCAAGTATTAGTGTTCAGGATAAGTGTCATCTCCTAACACTATTTCACTACTTCTTACTTAAGAGATTTATTCTATGTCTTTAGCGTTCGTATTTCCTGGTCAAGGTTCACAATCTGTTGGCATGCTAACTGAGTTAGCTGCTCAATTCCCTCAAGTTCATGAAACTTTTTCAGAAGCGTCAAGTGCTCTTGGTTATGACCTGTGGGATCTCGTCACAAATGGTCCTGATGAAACATTAAATCAAACAGATAAAACACAACCAGCAATGTTGGCCGCAGGTATAGCTGTATGGCGTTGCTGGAAAGCGAGTACAGATGTCACTCCTAGCTACTTTGCAGGACATAGCTTAGGTGAATACAGTGCTTTAGTTGCTGCTGGCGCGATTGACTTTATTGATGCTATAAAATTAGTCGAAAAACGTGGACAGTTCATGCAACAAGCTGTACCTGAAGGTCAAGGTGCAATGGCTGCAATCTTAGGACTTGATGATGATACAGTTAAAGACGTATGTGCTACAGCAGCAAAAGATGCAGTAGCAGAAGCTGTTAACTTTAATTCTCCCGGACAAGTTGTTATTGCAGGCAGTGCTGATGCAATTAACAGAGCAATTGAACTTGCGAAAGAGAAAGGTGCTAAGCGCGCATTGTTACTCCCTGTCAGTGTTCCATCTCATTGTGCTTTAATGCAGCCTGCAGCTGAAAACTTAGCAAACTCACTAACAGATATAGTCGTTAACTCGCCTGAAGTGCCTGTTATACATAATGTTAGTGTTGCAAGTGTGCAGGGTGATATTGAAATTAAGTCACAGCTAACGCAACAGCTGTATAGCCCAGTTCGTTGGGTCGAAACCGTGCAATGGTTTGCTGACAAGGGTGTTGATACACTAATTGAATGTGGACCGGGTAAAGTATTGGCTGGATTGACTAAACGAATTGATAAATCAGTAACCGCATTACCTGTATTTGATACAGCAACACTAGAAAAAGCAATAAATGCGCTAGGAGAGAAATAATGAGTTTAGAAGGTAAAATCGCCCTTGTAACAGGAGCAACACGTGGTATTGGTAAGGCAATTGCGTTGAGCCTAGGTGGACAAGGTGCAACAGTCGTTGGTACTGCAACATCTGAAAATGGTGCTCAAACAATCAGCACATTTTTGGCAGAAGCTAATATTAAAGGAGCTGGTTTAGTTTTAAACGTCACTGATGCAGATTCAATTGAAGCTGTAGTAACTGACATTGAAGCGAATTTTGGTGCTCCAGACATTTTAGTTAATAATGCAGGTATTACCCGCGATAACTTGTTAATGAGAATGAAAGATGATGAATGGAATGACATCATTGATACAAATTTAACACCAATTTTTAAATTAAGTAAACGTTGCCTTAGATCAATGACTAAAGCTCGTTGGGGGCGCATCATTACTATTACATCTGTTGTTGGTGTAATGGGTAATGCAGGTCAAACTAACTATGCTGCTGCCAAAGCAGGTGTGATTGGGTTTAGTAAATCATTAGCTCGTGAAGTCGGTGCGCGAGGTATTACTGTTAATGCTGTAGCTCCGGGCTTTATTGATACTGATATGACTAGTTCATTAGCTGATTCGCATAAAGAAGCATTACTTGTAAATGTGCCTGTTAAGCGTCTTGGCGAACCAGAAGAAATTGCAGCTGCAGTTAGCTTTTTAGCTAGCCAATCAGCCGCATACATTACCGGTGAAACATTGAATGTGAACGGTGGAATGTATATGAATTGATAGCTAACATTTTGATATATTAGCTATTATTAATCTAGAGATGACAATAAATAATTACTATAGCTTGTCTCTATAGTGTTCGCACTATAAAATGCGTGCACGATTTGTGAATTTAACCAGTGAAGGATACAAACATTATGAGTGATATTGAAGCTCGAGTAAAAGATATTGTTGTTGAACAATTAGGCGTGAATGCTGATGAAGTAACTGCAGAAGCATCATTCATTGATGACTTAGGTGCTGATTCTTTAGATACAGTTGAGTTGGTCATGGCTCTTGAAGAAGAATTTGAATGTGAAATTCCAGATGAAAATGCTGAAAAAATCACAACAGTAAAAGAAGCAGTTAACTATATTAATTCTGTTCAGTCTTAATATCACTGATTGTTAAGCATAGCCGCCTAGATGTGTTCACGCACACTAGGCGGCTATGTTGTTTTAAGCAATAGTAAACCTTTAAATTAGGGGATTTGAAATGTCTAAACGACGTGTGGTAGTCACTGGCCTTGGAGCCGTTACACCTGTTGGTTTAAATGTTAAAGATACGTGGAAAAATATTCTAGCTGGTCAAAGTGGTGTTGAAGCTCTAACAGATTTTGACGGTATTGAAAGTTTTTCTACTCGTTTTGGTGCAAGTATTAAAAACTTCGATATCACCACAATCATCCCTAAAAAAGATGCAAAAAAAATGGATACATTCATCCATTATGGTATCGCAGCTGGTAAAGAAGCAATTGAAGACTCCGGCCTTGAAATTACCGAGGAAAATGCTGAACGTATTGGCGTTGCAATCGGTGCAGGTATTGGTGGTTTACCGGGTATTGAAGCTGGTTATGATGCATACCTAAAAGGTGGCCCGAGAAAGATCTCACCATTCTTTGTGCCCAGTAATATCATTAATATGATTGCCGGTAACTTATCAATAATGTTTGGTATGAAAGGGCCTAATATTGCCATTGCAACAGCATGCTCAAGTGGTACTCATAATATTTCTTCAGCTGGACGAATGATTCAATATGGTGATGCTGATGTGATGATTGCAGGTGGTGCTGAGATGTCTACCTCAAAAACGGGGCTAGGTGGCTTTGCTGCTGCTCGAGCCCTATCTACACGTAACGATGATCCTGCTGCTGCAAGTCGCCCATGGGACAAAGACCGTGATGGTTTTGTGTTAGGTGATGGTGCGGGTATTGTTGTATTAGAAGAATATGAACATGCAATTAAACGTGGCGCTACTATTTATGCTGAACTAGTAGGTTCAGGAATGAGTAGTGATGCTTATCATATGACGTCTCCATCACTTGGCGGTGAGGGCGCTGCGCGTTGTATGAAGAATGCAATGAAAGACGCCGATCTAGAACCTGAACAAGTCGATTATATCAATGCTCATGGTACATCTACTCCCGCGGGTGATGCAGGCGAAACGCAAGCTATTAGAGCCGCATTTGGTTCTGCAGCAGACTCAGTGGCTGTAAGTTCGACTAAATCAATGATCGGTCACTTATTAGGCGCAGCCGGCGGTGTTGAGGCTGTGTTCAGTGTTTTAGCTATTCGAGATCAAGTTGCACCACCAACAATTAATTTAGATAATCCAGATCCTGAATGTGATCTTGATTATGTGCCTAATGTAGCTCGTGAAATGAAAATAGATGTTGCCATGTCAAACTCATTTGGTTTTGGTGGCACGAACGGCACAGTTATCTTTAAAAAGATAAATTAAGACTTCATGTTTAATGATTCTCGTTAACGGTCAGTCGGAAAACAGAATCGAGATAGTAGACCGTGGCCTGCAATATGGCGACGGTCTATTTGAGACTTTGGCTTACCGAAATGGTAAATTCGAGTTTCTCGAAGCGCACCTTCAGCGTTTATCTATAGACTGTCAACGCCTCAACATCCCCTTTGTTGATCTTGATCTACTGCGTCAAGAATTAACTTCAATTAGTACTGATTTAACTGAAAATACCGTTGTAAAAGTAATAATAACTCGCGGCAGTGGCGGGCGTGGCTATTATGCTGATAATAGTTTAATTCCGACTCGAATTATTTCAACACATCCTTTCCCGAACTATCCAGAAAGCTATCAGACCGAAGGCGTAGCAGTACGATTTTGCGAACACCACTTGTCTGAAAGTACTGCTTTAGCGGGTGTTAAACATCTTAACCGTCTCGATCAAGTTATTGCTAGATCAGAGTGGTCAGATCAAGCCATCGCAGAAGGTTTGATGTTTGATCAGCATGGTAAGCTAATTGAAGGGACGATGAGTAATATCTTCCTCATTAAGTCTGGTCAATTGTATACGCCTAAACTAGTGAGTTCTGGCGTGTCAGGTATTATGCGATCACAAATTATTAAACTGGCCAGAAAAAATAGTATTCCTGTTAGTGAATTAGCCACGCTTGTTAAGTCTGACCTTATAGAAAGCGACGAACTGTTTGTGTGTAATAGTGTTAATCGTATCTGGCCTGTTAAGCATATTATTGATACCAAGCAATCATTTTCTGTTGGTGAAATAACAAAACTATGTCAGTCACAAGTAGCAAAAGCGTTAGATTGATGCGCACATTAATTAAAATTTTCAGTATTGGGTCTTTATTACTCGCTGTTCTATTAGCAATTGTATGGAGCGAATATAAAGATTTTAATTCAACACCATTAGTTATCGGCAGCGAAGGCTATACGTTTATTGTTGCACCTGGTAGTAACCTCCAAAAAATCAGCAAACAGATAAAGCGTGATGGTTTAAGTCCGTTTCCTGATTATTATTTACCACTTTATGGGCGCTTAGAAAAAAAAGCTCACTTGATCAAAGCTGGCGAGTATTTAGTTAAAGCCAATACCACGTTACCTCAATTACTCGATCAATTCATTGCGGGTCAAGTCATTCAGTATAGTTTTACGATTATTGAGGGGATGACTTCACAACAGTTAATTGATGCCATTATT
>CALCCU010000012.1 GCA_937900515.1 uncultured Gammaproteobacteria bacterium
ATCACTCTGTATATCAGGAAGAATTGCTTTTGCTAATTGCTTACCTAACTCAACCCCCCACTGGTCGAAAGAGTTTATATTCCAAATAGTGCCTTGAACAAAAACTTTATGTTCATAAAGTGCAACAAGTTTGCCTAGCATTTCTGGTGTTAACTTAGGAAACAGCAATGTATTACTTGGACGATTACCAGGGAAAACTTTATGTGGTAATAATGCTTCTAATTCTTTACCTTCAAAGCCGTCTTTAACTAATTCAGCTCTTACTTCTTCAGCTGTTTTACCCTTCATTAAGGCTTCAGATTGAGCAAGCCCATTCGCTAATAAAATAGACTGATGATCTAAGTCAGGATAATGGCTATTTACAGGTAATACAAAATCAACGGGAATCAATTGCGTACCTTGGTGGATCAATTGAAAGTATGCATGTTGGCCATTGGTACCAGGCGTTCCCCATATAACAGGCCCTGTCTTATAACTGAGACGAGCACCTTCACGATTAGTTACCTTTCCGTTACTTTCCATATCTAGTTGCTGCATATGGCTAGGGAAGCGAGCTAGTGAATGATCATAAGGTACAATGGCATGTGTTGCTGAACCAAAGAAGTTAATATACCAAACACCTAATAAGCCCATAATAACTGGCATATTCTCTTCTAGTGGCTGACTACGGAAGTGATTATCCATATCATGACCACCGTCAAGTAGGCGCTCAAAATTATCCATACCGACATATAAGGCAATCGGTAAACCTATCGCACTCCATAAAGAATAACGACCGCCAACCCAGTCCCAAATTTCGAACATATTCGCTGTATCAATGCCAAATTCAGCAACAGCTTCAGCGTTAGTAGATACAGCAACAAAATGCTTAGCTACATCCTGCTGGCCACCAGCTTGTAAGAACCATGTTCGTGCGGACTCGGCATTGGTTAAGGTTTCTTGCGTAGTGAATGTTTTAGATGCAACAACAAACAGCGTTGTTTCAGGGTTTAGTTTATCAAGTGTAGTACTTAGGTCTGTGCCATCTACATTTGATACAAAATGCACGCCCATACCATCAATACCATACGGCTCAAGTGCATCACAAATCATCGCAGGCCCAAGATCCGACCCACCGATACCGATATTGACGATGTCAGTAATTTTTTTACCCGTAAAGCCCAACCACTCACCACTATGTACTGAGTCACAAAAGTCTTTCATTTGTTTCAACACAGCATTAATGGCAGGCATTACATCTTCACCATCAACCATAATTGGCGTATTGCTACGGTTACGTAATGCAATATGTAACACAGCACGATTTTCAGTGTTATTAATAGCCTCACCAGAAAACATGCGTTCAATCCAGTCAGACATACCGACCGATTCAGCAAGAGCAACTAACTTGCTCATAGTATCTTTTGTAACGCGATTTTTAGAATAATCTAAAAGCAAATCGCCACTTTTTAAGGAAAAATGATGAACGCGGTCAGACTCAAGTGCAAACTGCTCACGCATTGAAACATATTTAAGATCCGAGTAGTGACGAATTAATGATTGCCATTCAGGTATATTTATCGGTGTCATAGTGGTCTTCTGTTTATTATATTTATAATTTCAAATAACTGGCTAATGCATCCCAAGCAACAGTTTCCTGTTCGCCCGTCGCCATGGTTTTTACACCAACGACTTGCTGACTTAACTCATCATCACCAAGAATGAATGTCCAACGTGCTCCACTTCGGTCTGCACGCTTAAATTGGCTTTTAAAGCTACCACCTCCACAATGTGTGATCAACTTCAAATTTCCAATTTCATCTCTTAACTGTTCAGCTATTTTGAAAGACTGTTTAGCGGCTTCATCTCCCACAGCAACAAAATAGACATCAACAGAAGGTACTTCTGGTAAGGCATCTGTTGCTTCTAATAAAGCAATTAATCGCTCAATACCAATTGCAAATCCTATTGCAGTTGCGCCTTTACCACCTAATTGTGCAACTAAGCCATCATAACGTCCGCCTGCACAAATAGTACCTTGAGAACCAAGATGTTCAGTCACCCATTCAAATACAGTTTTTCCGTAATAATCTAAGCCACGGACTAAGCGAGGATTAATTTGATACTCTAAACCCGCAGCATCAAGCATGTCGCATAACGCATCAAACTCTTGGCGAGATTCCTCATCAAGATGTTCTATCAATTTAGGTGCAGCGTCATTCAATGCCTGCATTGCAGGATTTTTGCTATCTAAAATACGTAGCGGATTAGAGTGCAATCGACGCAGACTATCTTCATCAAGTTCATCTTTATGCTGTTCAAAATAGGCTATCAACACATCACGATACGCTAAGCGTGCCTCAGTAGAACCTAGAGAATTAATTTGTAATGTAGCCCCCGTTAAGCCTAGATTTTTCCAGATTCTAGCCGTCATTAGAATCATTTCAGCATCAATATCTGGACCACTGAAGCCATAAGCTTCTACACCGACTTGGTGAAATTGTCGGTATCGACCTTTTTGAGGACGTTCATGACGAAACATAGGTCCCATATACCAAAGACGCTGAGTCTGATTTAACATACCATTTTGCATTGCCGCACGAACACAACCAGCCGTCCCTTCTGGACGTAATGTAAGATTATCTCCATTACGATCCGCAAAGGTATACATTTCTTTTTCAACAATATCAGTTACTTCACCAATTGACCGAGAAAACAATTCTGTTTTTTCAACAATTGGAAAGCGAATTTCTTGATATCCATAACCTGACAAAACTTCTTTCAGTGCAGTCTCAACTGCCTGCCAGTAAGGCGTTACTTCAGGAAGAATGTCATTCATTCCTCGAATTGAGCGAATAATCTCTGCCACGCTTAACTAATTTCCTTTATAGGTATAATTTTTCCAGGATGACTTACTTGTTGTTGACGGGTAATACGAGCACGTATTTCTTTCTCCAACTCATCAACCATATTTTCATTATCTACCTTATGATTGGGCTTACCATCGACATAAAGTAGGTTAGGTTCGCCACCAGTCAATCCAACAGCAGCTTCTTTTGCTTCACCAGGACCATTAACAACACAACCAATTACTGCGACGTCCATCGGCTCTAAAATATCTTCCAAGCGGTTTTCGAGTTCATTAACAGTCGATATAACATCAAAACGTTGACGAGAGCATGAAGGGCAGGCAATAAGGTTTATGCCTTTATTTCGAATTCTCAAACTTTTAAGGATGTCAAAACCGACTCTAATCTCTTCCACAGGATCAGCTGCTAACGATACACGTATCGTATCGCCAATACCTTCAGAGAGAAGCATGCCTAGACCGATTGCTGATTTAACTGAACCTGAACGTAAACCGCCGGCTTCAGTAATTCCAAGATGTAATGGTTGCTCAATTTGCCCAGCTAATTTTTGATAGGCATGAACAGTCATAAACACATCAGAGGCCTTTAAACTCACTTTAAACTCTGGGTAATTTAGACGATCTAAAATATCAATATGACGTAATGCAGATTCAACAATTGCATCTGGTGTTGGTTCACCATATTTCTTTTGTAGTTCTTTTTCTAAGGAGCCGGCATTAACACCGATTCTGATTGGGATACCATGATCGCGAGCACTATCGACAACCGCACGCACACGATCTTCTCGGCCAATATTACCTGGATTAATCCGCAAACAATCGACGCCTAGCTCAGCAACACGTAAGGCAATTTTATAGTCAAAATGGATATCGGCGACAAGAGGAATATCCACTCGCTGTTTAATTAGTCCAAATGCTTCTGCAGCATCCATAGAGGGTACTGAGACGCGTACAATATCGGCACCTACGCCCTGCAGTGCTTGTATTTGAGCGACGGTAGCATCAACATCACAAGTTTCTGTATTAGTCATACTCTGTACAGCAATAGGGGCATCTCCACCTACCGGTACATTTCCCACCATAATTTGTCGTGACTTACGCCGCTTTATCGGTGATGCTTCTGACATCAGGCATTTTCTCCAAGGTTAAACTGTATGAAAAGGCATTGCTTATAGGCTTTTAGAACTTTCCTGCTTTTACTCAAAGGTAAGAGCCTCTTCAGAATTTGGCTCTGCGGTAATTACATCACCTGATAATGTCTGTATGCTCAAATCATCTTGATAAGCCTGATATGCAAACCATACGAGAACGATCAGAGCTAGGCTAAAAAACAACCGCCCCCATTTAAAATAATCAGTACTTGAGACGTTCTGGACTTTCAATGATGCTTTGTTGTATGAATTTTCAGTGTATTCAGCATTAAATTCTGTAAGCATTTCTTCTTCATTTAGACCTAATAACTTAACGTAACTAATAAAATAGCCTCTCGCGTAGGGCCGTCCGTGAAGCGCATGCCACTCTCCTTTTTCAATATGCTGGATATTTTCACTAAGTAGACGTAACTGAGAGCTAACCTCTGCAATTGATAACTTTTTCTCTTCGCGTTTGAGACGTAGTATTTCACCTACACTCTCTGCTAATTTAAGCTCTGTTCCATCATCATTAGTGTTAGACATTTATTGACTTCCTGCTTTCACTTGCTGCGCTTCATCAGAATCCGGGAATTTACCTTTAAGTAGCATTTTGTAACTTGCTAATGCGTTTTTATCATCAAGGTGTTCTTCAATTTGAATTGCAGTATATAAAGCCTGAGGCGACCAATCTGCTACTTTCTTATAGCGCTCTATATAACTTTTCGCATCAATATATTCGATATTCAATAACTTTAATTTAGCCATTTGCAATAAAGATTTACTTGACTGGGGGTCTATCTGCAAGGCCTTACGAAAATATTCTTCCGCAAGTGTCTGATCGGGAATACGGTTTACGCAGAGCCCTGCATTCTCATAAGCCTTTGCAGGACTTTCATATAGCGGGTTTTTAACCGCTTCTAAAAAATGCTCGCCAGCTTCAACATATTCTTTCTGCTGACACAGAAATACACCATAGTTATTGTGCGCTGCTGAATAATCTGGTTGAAGGCGAATAGCTTGCTTAAAATGATATTCAGCCTTTTCCATTTCATTCAAGTGCTGATAAAGACTCGCAATAGTATTATGAGCACTAGGTAAATTTGGATTTTGTGTTAATGCTTTTTCCAGCTTTTCTAAGGCAATAGCATAATTACCTCGCTGCATATAATTTATGCCTAAACGCATATTGAGATCTGCAGCTTTAGGATCAGATGCAACATTCTGGACTGGACGTGTTCCACCGTTTGCACCGCATCCTACCAACACCGTAAACATGAGTAGAATAATGCCGAACCGGAACTTTTTCATCATTGAAAACTCACCTGTTTTGCTTCCGCTAATCGTTGGGTTCTTTTAGTCTTATCTTGCACTTCACCGGCTAATTGCCCGCATGCTGCAACAATATCATCCCCGCGTGTTTTTCTAATTGTCGCCACTAAGCCTGCATCAGTCAATTGTTGCTGAAAGCGCTTAATAACAGTTTTAGGCGAACAAATATAATCTGTCCCAGGAAAAGGATTAAAAGGTATGAGGTTTATTTTTGTAGGTAAACCTTTCAAAATTCGAATTAAATCTTTACCATCTTGGACAGAGTCATTTATGCCGTCTAACATAACATATTCAATTGTAATATGACGTCGCTGATCGACATCAACATAACGCTTACATGCCGCTAGTAATTCTGCAATCGGGTATTTTTCATTCAGAGGAATAATTTCACTTCGCAATTTATCGTTCGCAGCATGTAAAGAAATAGCTAAACTCACGTGACAATCTTCACGTAGTTTATCGATCATAGGAACCATGCCTGACGTACTTAACGTCACTCGTCTCCATGATATTCCATAACCTAAGTCATCACGCATTAACTTCATCGCCATCACAACATTATTGTAATTCGCAAGTGGTTCGCCCATTCCCATCATTACGACATTAGTGACTACACGGTTTCCTTTAGGATCTTTACCCAAGTATTCATTCGCCAACCAAACTTGACCAATTATCTCACTGGAAGTCAGGTTACGATTAAAGCCTTGTTGTGCTGTTGAGCAAAATGTACAGGCTAATGCACAGCCTACTTGAGAGGAAACACATAATGTTCCACGCCCTCTTTCGGGAATATAAACTGTTTCTATCGAATTTCCACATGAAAGTTTAATTATCCACTTTCTGGTGTCATCTTTAGATATATGCTCATGTAAAACTTCTGGTGGTGTTACATGAGCGGTTTCTTCTAGTTTTTGTCGTAAGGCTTTGCTCAGATTGGTCATCTCAGCAAAATCTACCACTCGGTATTGATGTATCCATTGTAATAACTGCCGCGCACGGAAAGGCTTTTCACCTATTTCAGCGAAAAACTCTTCCAGACCTTGCAGGTCTAACCCTAATAGATTCGTGCGTGACATTGCTTATTCTCTAGCTGTTATCGTGTACGTGCACAAAGCTCATCTTCTGTGAAGAAGTAAGCAATTTCACGTGCAGCACTTTCTGTAGAATCAGAACCATGAACCGCATTTTCATCGATGCTATCTGCAAAGTCAGCACGAATAGTGCCCGCATCAGCATCAGCTGGGTTAGTCGCACCCATTAAATCACGGTTTGTGATTACAGCAGCTTCGCCTTCAAGAACTTGAACCATAACTGGTCCAGAAGTCATAAAGCTAACTAATGCGCCAAAGAAAGGACGTTCTTTATGTTCAGCGTAAAAACCTTCAGCTTGAGTAGTTGTTAAATGCATCATTTTTGCAGCAACGATGCTTAAGCCCGCTTTTTCAAAACGTGCGTAAATATCACCAATTGCATTTTTTGCAACAGCATCAGGTTTAATGATAGAAATTGTGCGTTCAATCGCCATTTGAATCCCCATTTAGGAAGTTAGGTAAAAATCAAGCTATTCTATCATTATGATGGGCATCACGTTAACCATTATTAGTTGATTAATGTTCTTTCAGTTCATTTGGGTATAATATCTGCTTACTTTTCACTTTAAGCAGTACTTGACACTATTCTATGAATTCACCATTCAAACGCATTGGCCTTTTCATTCGTAAAGATGATCCGGTTATGGAAAATGCAGTTATTCAAGTCACTGAGTTTTTATTATCTCAGTCTTTGTCTGTGTCTATTAATGTGCCACTCGCATTTTTACCTGAATTAGACGTAATCTCAATGAGCGATTTTCCCACACAATGCGATCTCACCATCGCTATAGGTGGTGATGGCACATTGTTATCCGCTTCTCGCGCTCTATCTGGCTCCAATTTACCAATCGTTGGTATTAATATCGGCCGACTAGGGTTTCTCGCAGATGTCACATTATCAAAATTAGATAAACAGTTATCTGAAATCCTGTCAGGTAGTTACCGTGAAGATACTCGTTTTCTGATGCACGCAAGCATTATCGGCCAGAATGAATATGAAGTAGGAAAAGCAATGAATGATATCGTTGTTCATGCACACCAAAGCCTTCATATGATTGAATTTGAAACCTATATCAATGGACGTTTTTTAAATAGTCAACGTGCAGATGGTGTTGTTGTTGCGACACCCACAGGCTCAACGGCCTATGCAATGTCTGCAGGTGGCCCTATTCTAGATGTCGATCTTGATGCCTTAGTTCTAGCATCGGTTTGCCCACATGCATTAAGTAATAGACCTTTAGTGATTGCTGCAACAAGTACAATCGATATCGTAATTAGTGATAGCAATACGACATCTGCGATGGTCACCTGTGATGGCCGCCCTGGCCACGTACTACAACCAGGCGATACCATTCGTATCAAACGTCAGCCAAGCACGATAACCTTGCTACACCTAGAAGATCATGATCATTATTCAATCTTACGCGCTAAATTAGAGTGGGGACGAAAGCTAACATGATAAACAGATTAACTGTGCGTCACCTTGCAGTTGTAGAAGATATAGAGCTTACTCTTGAGCAGGGCATGAGCTCTCTCACCGGTGAAACTGGTGCAGGGAAATCAATCCTCGTAGATGCTCTCAGCTTAGTACTTGGTGACAGAGCAGACTCAAAGATGATCCGTTACGGCCATGACCGTGCGGAGGTTTCAGCTAGTTTTGATACACAGCACAATAATGTCTTACAGCAGTGGTTGATCTCACAAGAGCTAGATGATGATGAACAATGTCATTTACGCAGAACAATCAGTACCGATGGTCGTTCTCGCGCCTATATCAATGGTCGCCCCGTACCTTTAAGTCAATTGAGAGAAGTCAGTGAAAGGAGTATTGATATTCACGGGCAGCATGCGCATCAGTCACTATTACGCCCAGAAACTCAACGTAATTTAGTTGATACTGTCGCGCAAACAAAACCTCTACTAGAAAAGTTATCAACCGCATTTTCTGAATGGCAATCACTGCAAAAAGAATTAGAGCTGCTCCAACAAAAGTCCCAGGATCATTCTGCACGTCTTGAACTATTACAGTATCAGGTCAAAGAACTAGAACCTTTCGAACTCAGTGATACTAGTATTCAAAGTTTACTTCAAGAGCAACAACAGCTATCTCATGCATCACAATTAATTCAAAGTGCAGAGTCAGGGCTTTATCAACTATTCGAACAAGAAGAAAATTCTGCCTATAGCGTTATTAGTCATGTTCTTAGTGATTTAGAAAAGCAGCAAGATATCGAACCTAAATTTACTAATAGTATCGATATTCTCAGCTCAACGATAATTCAGTTAGATGAATGTGCAAATGAACTACGACATTATTTAGATTCCATTGAAATTGATCCCGCACGCCTAGATGAAGTGGAGCAACAAGTCACTATTCTTCATGGTTTAGCGCGCAAACATCAAGTGGAAATTGAAAACTTACCCGATCATTATCAAAGCATGTGTGAAGAACTAGAAACACTCGCAAAGCTAGATGGTAATACTGAGAAATTACAACTTAAATTAGGTCAACAGGAACAGACTTGTCGCGAACTCTGTGAAAAAATAAGCAATAAGCGTAAAAAAACGATTGGGCCTTTAGCGAAAAAAATTACGCAATCCATACAACAACTAGCTATACCGCATGGAAAAGTTGAATTTATCATCATGCCTATGGCTAATAATCATTTTAATGAGACGGGCGCTGATCAGATTCAATTATTAGTGAGCACTAACCCAGGTCAACCTGCAGGCGAACTTGCAAAAGTCGCTTCTGGTGGTGAATTGGCGCGTATCAGCCTGGCCATTCAAGTCGTAACAGCAGGTACACGTAGCGTACCAACCTTAGTTTTCGATGAAGTCGATGTTGGCATTGGCGGTGGTGTTGCCGAGGTTGTCGGTAAACACTTAAGAGAATTAGCTTCAATGCAACAGGTAATTTGTATCACTCATTTACCGCAAGTGGCGGCACAAGCGCATCAACAATTACACGTCAGCAAGCAACAATCTGGAACAAGTACCCATATTGACGTATCAAAATTGAATAAATTGGAACGGATTGAGGAGATTTCTCGTATGTTAGGTGGTGTGAACATTACAGAAAAAACCCGGTCACATGCGGAAGAAATGCTAGCTTTAGTATAAAGCTTCAGTCAACATTACTGACAGTGGCGACAAATACCATAGATATAAAGGCTGTGGTCAGTCATATCGAAGCCCTTTTCAAGCGCAATCGCTTTCTGTCGCTGCTCAATCACTTCATCTACAAACTCTTCTATTCGATTACATTTAACGCAAAGTAAATGATCGTGGTGTGAGCCGTCCTCGAGTTCGAAAACCGCATGGCCACCATCAATACTCAATCGTGAGACAAGACCTGCATCTTCAAATTGAGTTAGGACGCGATAAACAGTTGCTAAGCCTATTTCTTCGCCTGATTCCAATAACGCTTTATAAACGTCTTCCGCGCTCATGTGGCGCTGTTTAGTTTTTTCTAGAATTTCTAAAACTTTTACTCGCGGCAATGTTACTTTCAGTCCTGCCTTACGTAAATCTTGGCTTTCCATTGTTATTTGATCCTCGTCGAAACTGCGTGATTAGAGTATCATCGCAACTTGGTAAATTAATAGTGATAATTAATATAAATGAAAACCTTTCTCATTTACAGCTTTTCAATCATTGCCCTATTACTTAGTGGTTGTAGTACAGACAAAATACCTGGCGTATATCGTATCGATATTCAGCAAGGAAACGCGGTTGATCAAGATATGATTAATAAGCTAAAGCCCGGAATGACAAAAAAGCAAGTCGCCTATGTTCTTGGCACACCGCTGATTATTGACGCTTTCCACCCTAACCGCTGGGATTATATTTATACCTTCCAACCAGGTAATGACGATCGTGAACAGCGTAAATTGACGGTTTACTTTTCAGATGATGAAACCTTGACTCACGTTACAGGTGATACCCGCGTTGTTGCGCGAGAAGATATGCCTCAGACGGAACGTTTAGAATCAAATGTTGTGGTTCCTTTACAGGAAAAAAAGACTGGTATATTTAATGGGCTGAAGAATTTAATTGGTCTAGGTGATGAGGAAATCTAACCTATAATAAAAAAGGCTAGGCACTTAATAGTGCCTAGCCTTAAATTTTACTGCTATAGAAAAAGGTAAGACTAACTCAGCTGATTTTTTAGCCTTCTAATGCTTCAAATGCACCCGTCTCAGAGTTATAACACAGCAACTCACCTGCAGATATATCAAAATACCAACCATGTAAGCTCAATGTACCCTCTTCAACTCCTGACTGCACACATGAGAAAGTCATTAAGTTTGCTAATGACTCCAGTATCGCACGCTGCTCACAGGCCTTAAGTTGAACATCAGGCTCCGCCGTTGTTAACTTATCTTTCACCCAATTTTTTGCCGATTGTGCAATTGAAACCCAGGAGTGAATAAACTTTGAATTTTGCGAGCCATCATCTTCCCACAGTGCTTTTATACCACCACAGCTGGCATGCCCCATAATAATAATATTCTCGACCTCCAAATTATTAACGGCAAACTCTAATGCTGCACTTGTACCATGGTGATGACCATCGTCATCGCAAGGAGGTACAAGGTTAGCTACATTTCTAACAATAAATAAGTCACCAGGATCGCAATCGGTCAAGATGGCTGGATCAACTCTTGAATCACAACAAGAGATCATTAAAGTTTTAGCTGGCTGTCCATCTTTCATGCTTGCATAAAGTTGATTATCATCACCAAAATACTCTTTCTGAAAGCGTTTAAAGCCATCTAATAATTTTGTTGTACTTGCCATACTATGGGTTACCTATATAAAAAGTAAGAAGTCTCTTTCAACTCTGCAATCGATTGAGCGTACCTAACGCCACACACCATAACAACTAACCTTTAGTTATCGTTATTTCATCTATTATCCGAACGTATAGATCATGTAGCTATAAAAATTATCGCAACATTTGCTGAAATAATATTGATGCTATGACATTTTCAAGGCGAAAAAAAATCCTACGGTAGCAAATTAATTTTCCTACCGTAAGATTTTAAGTATTTAACTAGGGTTAGCTATTTATTAGCGTTATACCATTTTTTTCTTGTTTCACGAGCAACTTCTGCATTAGCTTCATACCACTTGCTTTTAGCTTTTTTAATCCTAATTAATGCAATATTCGCTTCATACCATTTCTTTTTAGCCGCAGCATGTGTATCAGCAACATTTGCTTCATACCAATGTTTTTCCTGCTTGCTTGCTCGTACGGCTTCAAGGTTAGCTTCATACCATTTTTTCTTGATATCAGCATGTGGATCAGCATGCATATTTGCCTCATACCATGGAATATCAGCTTGATTTGCTTCATACCATTTTGAATGATTTCCACGAACTTTTTCTAAGTTAGCTTTGTACCATTTCTTTTTAACATCGGCATGAGGGTCAACATGCATATTTGCTTCATACCATGGGATATCAGGTTTATTTGCCTCATACCATTTTTTCCGATCTTCTCTAACGCTTTCGACAGCAGCTTTAAGGTTAGCTTCATACCATTTTTCCTTGGTGCTTAAATGCTCTGCTAAATTGGCTTCGTACCAAGGTGTTCCTGTTACTTCAGTAGCTTTTTCGTTAGCCTCATACCAGTGGTGATCTGCCGGCTTTGTCGCTTTTTTATTTGCTTTATACCACTTAGTGCGACTTTCACGAGCAATTGTTAAATTAGCTTCATACCACTTTGCTTTGATGTCCATTGTGCTCATAACTTAATACCTCATCGTTTTGCTTCAATCCCGATACTACATCAGAACAATTGATATTAACAAGCAATTTTAACTAGTTTCATTTACTCAAAGCAGTGTTTTTCTGCTTTGACCTGTTGTAGCATTGCTATCTGTTGCTCAACACCTAAAATACGACGCTGTTCTTTATCTTCAACGATTGATGAGTATCCTAGAAAAGCCGCACTCAACATGCCATTGATGCCAACTGACGCTACCGCAATGGTGTTATAGCGATCCTGACCAAATTTAGGTTTATAGCTATACCGATAAGGGTGTATGGCACGAATGGCGGCATCAATTTCAACACAGCTTTTTTTATAAATATCTTCAGTTTCTTCAACAATAGGTGGCTCGAAATAAATAGGTTCTGTCGGTACTGGCGGCATAGGAATCGCCACTGTGGGTAAACTAATAGTCATTCCTAATATTAGAAAAGTAAGAGTTACTTTTATTTTCACGGGCTATGTCCTCAATAATTTTGTATACAAACCATATCGGTTGAACAAGCTCAAACTCCAGTCTATTTTCGAGCTATAGCTAATATACTCTTTCTCTTTCACCTCTATGGCTCTACTCTTCAGCTTCTACCGACTCTGGCTCTTTTTCATTTCGGTGAACTTCAATCCATACTTGTAAACGCCTAGCGATTGCAGCATTGAACGACCCATCAGGATATGCTCCATTATCACTCAGCTCACCGACCGTTAAGCCAGACAGTAAGCGCAGTGCCTGATCGACATGTTCAATTGCGTGAATATGGAACTCTCCTGCATCAACGGCCTCGATAACATCTTGTCTCAACATTAAATGTTGAACATTAGCCAAGGGAATAATAACCCCTTGATTATTTTGACTACCGTGTATCTTACATACATCAAAGAAGCCTTCTATTTTCTCGTTAACACCACCAATTGCCTGTACTTCACCACATTGATTCATTGAGCCTGTAATAGCTAATGCCTGATTTAAGGGCAATTCTGCTATTGCTGATAACAAGGCACATAGTTCAGCGACTGTTGCACTATCCCCATCCACTTCACCATAATTTTGTTCAAACACTAAGCTTGCGGACATAGATAAAGGCTTATCTTTGGCGTAGGTCGTACCCAAATATCCACTCATAATCATCATTCCCTTCGAATGAAGATCACCGCCAAGCTCCACTTCTCGCTCAATATCAATAATGTCCCCTTCACCAAAACGACAACTTGCCGTCAAGCGTGAAGGTTGCCCAAAATTAAGTTCACCAGCGGATAAGACTGATAAGGCATTAACCTGTCCAACTTGCATACCAGAAACGTTCACTTTAGTGATATTACGCTCAATATGCTGATACAACTCATTTCGAACTCGATCAACACGCTGTTCTCTACTATCAATCGCTTGAATCACATCTCTTTTATCAATAAGGGGGGCTTGTCTCTTCTGCGCCCAATAATTTGACTCTCTGACAAGATCGTTAATCCAACCTAAGTGAAGTGACATTTTTTGATTATCTTCAATTGAACGAGAAGCATGTTCGATAATTTTAGCTACAGCATTCTTCTCTAAATGAAGTAAATTTTCACGTTTGACGGTACTAGCAACTAATCTTGCATAGAGCATATTGTTCTCAGCCGTCCTATCCATTTTTTCTTCAAAATCAGCCACTACTTTGAATAGTTCAGCAAATTCAGGATCCATCTCATAGAGCTCATAATATAAGTGGCGGTCACCAAGTAGAATAACCTTTAAATCTAATGGCATTGGCTCAGGCTCTAATGAAACAGTAGTCACTAAACTATACATCTGTTCTAAGGTATCGAATCGCACTTCTTTTGATTGTAAAGCACGTTTTAAGCCTTCCCACGCATAAGGTTGCATCAACAGTTGCTCAACATCCAGTATTAAATAACCACCATTAGCGCGATGAATAGCCCCTGCTTTAATCAAGCTAAAATCAGTTATTAATGCCCCCATCATGGCCATATTTTCAACACAACCTAATAAACTTTGATGACTAGGTAGGTTTTCATAAACAATGGGGGCACCCACTGCATCAGTATGATCAACAATCAAATTTAGCTGATAACGCTTTAGCCTAGAGCTATTTACATTACTACCGCTTTCTTCAACTTCTTCATCTGACTTCAAAAATATATCAATATTTTCGACTAAGTCTTTTCTCATACCATCGAAATAGCGTTGCAGATGTTCGTCACTGGGATATGCATTTTTGAGTTTGTCTATTTGTCGACTCACAACCTCAGTGGCAACTTCTTCATTCAGTGCTGAGACTTTTGATTGATTATCATGTTCCCATTCACGTAACTCTAACAAGGTATGCTGTAAATCTTCATGGAGTGTAGCAATTACATCCTCAGTCTTTTCTTGTTGATCGACTGGTAGCTGATCAAACTCATCTGACGTCATCGCCTCGCCATCATTGTTAGCTGCGAACGCATAGCTACCGTCTTGCAGGCGCAATAAAACTACGCCTTGTTGATCAGCTTCTTTTTGTAAAATACCAAACAGACGTACACGATGCTTTCTTGCATCTTCATCAATATTACCCATTCTTTCACGATAATAATCATCATCAAATGCATGAGGTAAATCCACTGATAGCTGATTAATAACCTTCTCAAGATCATGCCGCAGTTGCTGGCCTTGGCCTGAAGGAAGGGAAACGATGCAAGGTTTTTGTGGGTCGGTAAAATTATGTAAATAGGCCCAATCAGATCCCTTTGGCCTATTTTTAACATGTTCATCAAGAAATCGTTTAACTAAAGTATATTTTCCTGAACCCGCAGCGCCCATTACGTATAAATTATAACCAGAGCCCATAATATTAACGCCAAAATCTACAGACTCAAGAGCTCTGGATTGACCAATAATGGTTGCTAAACTATCTAGTTCAGCTGTCGAACTAAATTGAAGGGTTTCTAACTCACAGTGTTGATATAACTTGTCAGAATCTAATCGTGTAACATTAACCATAATTTTCTCTAGCATTAAAAGGTATTTTTAGCTTAGGATACATTACTGAGAAAGTGAGTGAACACTGAAAATTAAATAATAGTTTCGGAGCATAACGAATGGCTGATCATGTCTACGATGAAAAACGTAATTTCGTCAGAATGAATATTGAAACCCAGATTACTTATAAAGTAAAAGGCTCAGATGGACAGTCGTACACTGGCACTAGTGAAAACCTAAGTGCTACAGGTCTATCAATGGATACAAGTCATGAACTCACTGCAGGAGATGAAATAGAATTGATCATGAACCCAAACGGCGACAGACTGCCGCCTTTTGTTGCTGAAGGTGTTGTACTACGCGTTGACCGAAGAGACGATAACAAATTTCATGCATCTGTGAGTCTAACAACGACATCATAAAAAACTAGATATAGATTACATAATATAACTCTGTAAGTTCGCTTACTTAATTTAGAGTTATATTAAATCCAATAACTAGATTTCGTCATGACTTTAGACATTAAACCCATTATTTGTTTCACAGGCCTTGGTAATGCCGCCCCACCGGCTTCTATAGCAGCTGTTCCATGATGTAATTCATCCACTTTCATCTGTTCTAGAATAGCCCTGCTTTTTGCATCATTAGCACTTATTTGTTCTAGGTGCTCATCTAAGTGCGAGACAACTTGCTTTTCAGTTTCAGCAACAAAACCTAAGCTCCATTTATCACCGATTTTTCCTGCCATAGCGCCAATCGCAAACGAGCCTACATACCACAATGGGTTTAACACACTAGTATGACTATCCAAGTATTGAATTCGTTGCTGACACCAAACTAGATGATCATTTTCTTCCAATGCAGCTTGTTCCATTTCAGCACGGACTCTGGGTAGCGTCGCTGTTAATGCTTGGCCTTGATATAAGGCTTGTGCAGACACTTCTCCCGCATGATTAATTCTCATCAGACGAGAAGACTGTAGCTGGTCATGATCACTCAGTTCACTTTCTGGCAATTCACCTCCAGGAATAGACCTTTCTGAGGTTTCAGGGTTGCCAGCTACCGTTTTGATCGCTTTATCACATTCGATAATAATGCGATCTAGTACAGTTAAGTGTCTTAACATTTTTCAGCTCTTAAACTGCGGCAAAAAAACGTTCAAGCGTTGCAGCTAATTCACGGGGTTGGAACTTAGGAACATAAGCATCAGCGCCTACACCTTTACCCATCGCCATATTCGCATCCGCTGTTAATGAAGAATGCATAATCACAGGTAGATGTTGCAACCTTGGATCAGCTTTAATTTTTTGAGTTAATACATAACCATCGAGTTCAGGCATTTCCACGTCAGTTAACACTGCCTGAATTTCAGTGATAATATCTCTGCCCTGTTCTTCACATTTATCAGCCATAGCAGTAAGCAGTTTCCATGCTTCAGCACCATTTACAGCACCAACATGTTTAACACCGAGGTGATCGAGTGCTTTTGTGATTTGCTTTCTAGCAACACTAGAGTCATCGGCAAACAAAATACTGTACTGGCGTTCAGTATCAAGTTTCTCAATACCATCAAATAAGGTGTCATCATAAAAATCACCCGCTTCCGCAAGGACTTGCTCAACATCCATAATCATAACTAAACGCTTATCGGGTAATTCTGATACCGCAGTGACAAGTCCACCTAGACGTTTAGATAATAGCGGAGGCGGCTCTTTAACTTGTTCCCAATTCAAGCGCTGAATAGTATCAACCGCATTTACTAAAAAGCCCTGTACGTGGGTATTGTATTCCGTAATCATCAGAATATTAGGTTCATCATTTGATGTTAATTTACAAAACTTTTGTAAATTAATAATAGGCACCATATCTCCGCGTAAACTTACGAAACCTTCAACACCATCAGGCATTTCTGGCGCACTCGTTATTTCGGGAATATTTAGGACCTCACGCACCTTGAACACATTAATGCCAAAGACTTCATTTCGTCCCGTTCCATCATTGGTGCCCAAACTAAACAAGAGAACCTCTAGATGATTTGTTCCCGCAAGCTTCGTACGTTCATCAATAGAATCAATAAGTGTAGCCATAGTGACCTTCTTTTAAAAAAATTCAATTTAGTCGTTAAGTCTAATAATACTCGTTTATTAGTCATCGACACAAAGGGTAATACATAAATTGCCGCTATCTCGGCAAGATCTTGCACTTGTAGACTAAGTATCTAACTCACAATGCGCTATCTCTCTTGGCTTTATGACATTCAGTCTATTAAACAATATTCTTCCAGCAAAATTCACGCCCAACTAGTAACCGTGAGGAATAAAAAAGAGATAAACAAAGTTAATCAACTAATAAATAAGACTATATCCTTAATTAGATATAGAATAGTCACTTAAAATATACTAATGAAATAAACGAGATATAAAGCGTCAATGACTAAACCACTCGATCCACACTCTGAACGCGAATCAGAAAAATATGAAAATCCAATTCCCAGTCGCGAATTTATTTTAGAACTGCTAAAACAAAACAACCGCCCACTCACTCGTAGAAGTATCGGCAAGTTATTAGGCTTAAAAGCAGATCAAGAAATAGAAGCTTTGCGTCGTCGTCTCCGTGCAATGGAAAGAGATGGACAGTTATTGCGAAACCGTAAAAATGCTTACGGTATTATGTCCAAAATGAATTTAGTCTCAGGTAAAGTCATGGGACATCCAGATGGTTATGGCTTTTTAATCCCTGATGAAGGTGATGAAGACTTATTCTTGTCAGAACGAGAAATGCATGTTGTTTTACATGGTGATCGTGCTGTCGCAAGAATCTCAGGTGTAGATCGCCGGGGCCGAAAAGAGGGTACGATTATCGATGTCCTCGAGCGTGGGAATCCATTAATAGTTGGCCGTTTAGTTGCGGATGCAGGTATATATTATCTCATACCTAATAACCGCCGAATTAGCCAAGACATTCTCATTAAACCAGAAGATCTAATGGATGCAACAGAAGGTCAAATTGCAGAAATAGAGATTATTGATCACCCTAACCGACACCGTTCTCCTGTAGGAAAAATAGTTAAAGTACTAGGCGATCATATGGCTCCTGGAATGGAGATTGATATTGCATTACGTGCATTTGACCTTCCTCATGTCTGGTCAGTTGGTGCCCTTAATCAAGCTGAAAGTTATGGCAATCAGATTCCTGAGTCGGCAATCGAGGGGCGGTTAGATCTCCGAGGAATGCCATTACTGACAATCGATGGCGAAGATGCTCGTGACTTTGATGATGCAGTTCATGCTGAACAATTAACTTCTGGTGGATGGCGTTTATGGGTGGCAATAGCTGACGTGTCCTACTACGTTGAACCTAAGAGCCCTCTTGATAAAGATGCTCAAGAACGCGCAACCTCGGTTTACTTCCCGAGTCAGGTTATTCCTATGCTACCTGAGGCATTATCAAATGGTTTGTGTTCATTAAACCCTGATGTTGACCGTCTTTGTATGGTTTGTGAGATGACAATAGACTCTAAAGGCCAACTTGAATCTCACAAATTCCATCAAGCAGTCATGAATTCAAAAGCACGCCTAACTTATACCAAAGTAGCTGCAATATTAACTGATGGCGATGAAGCCCTTAGAAAAGAATATGTAGAAGTACTCCCTGGTCTAGAAGTCATGTACGATTTATTTAAAGCGATGTTATCAGCCAGAGAAAAACGTGGCGCGATCGACTTTGAAATGACCGAGACACAGTTCATATTTGATGAAAATCGTAAAATTCAGTCAATTGAGCCTCGCCAGCGAAATGATGCTCATCGTCTGATTGAAGAGTTTATGGTGGCGGCCAACGTATCAGCCGCTCAATTCTTAATCGAGAGTGAACTTCCAGCCTTATTCCGTATTCACGAAACGCCATCAGAAGAAAAATTATCTGGACTACGTGAGTTTCTTGGAGAATTAGGATTAACATTAGGTGGCGGCCAAGAACCCCAGCCCAAACATTATGCATCGCTACTAAATAACGCTCAAAAACGACCTGATGCACACTTAATTCAAACAGTCATGCTTCGTAGCCTCAAACAAGCAGTCTATAGCCCAGATAACGTTGGTCATTTCGGCTTATCCTTAGAAGCCTATGCACACTTTACCTCTCCAATTAGACGTTACCCAGATTTACAAGTGCATAGAACAATTCGTCATTTAATCTCTAAACAAAGTAAGAAAAAATGGCCAGTATCCCACGAAGATATGGAACAGTTAGGCGATCACTGCTCCATGGCATCGAGACGTGCAGATGAAGCTACGCGTGACGTCAGTGATTGGCTGAAATGTGAGTTTATGCAAGAACGCGTTGGTGAAGAATATGATGGTATTATCAATGGCGTCACATCCTTTGGGCTTTTCGTAGAGTTAGGAGAAATGTACATAGAAGGCCTTGTCCATATCACTGCACTTAAAAATGACTATTACCAATATGATGCCGCAGCTCACAGACTAACCGGAGAACGCAGTCGAAAAGTCTACCGACTAGGTGATAAAGTAAAAGTGAAAGTCGTTCGAGTCGATTTAGATGAGAAGAAAATAGACCTCGAACTTGCATAAATAAATATATCATATTGAAACATACGATAGGCTCTAGTGTAGAAAGTCGAACTTTCACACTAGAGCCTGACTTGAATTATAAAATCATTAATAATTAAATTTGGTTTAGAGAGATTTTTTCCTTGACCAAAATTATAAAAGAAGTACAATGCATCGCTTAAGTTCATTGCCTTCTTATGGAGATTCTACTTCATAAAGCATGAATTAAAATAACACTATGGTGAGTGTAGCTCAGTTGGTAGAGTCCCGGATTGTGATTCCGGTTGTCGTGGGTTCGAGCCCCATCATTCACCCCATTTTATTTACCTTCTACTATCTTCATAACTTAAATTCTTAGTAAGGTTGAATGAATATAATTCTGCCAACGCCTAGCCTACTCATTAAACTTCATACTATTACAAAAGCAGTAGATGCAATATCCAATATCTAGCCGCTCCTATCAAAGTTACGATTGATTCTTTATTCGCACGTTCCCTCACACCTACTGAGGCCACCGTCACACAATTACATATCCTAAATTTCAAAACGCTACCCTAGCGTTCAAAACTTTTTGCAGGCTAAATATCACACTGAGA
The DNA here is from genome assembly GCA_937900515.1 of uncultured Gammaproteobacteria bacterium. GTDB lineage: Bacteria > Pseudomonadota > Gammaproteobacteria > Nitrosococcales > Methylophagaceae. Next base: position 20,304 of record CALCCU010000012.1, read on the forward strand.
TAACATCTATCATAGAGCATGGACGTAAAGTATTTATGTAGCGGCTATCCCACACCCATTTACTTACATATACAAAACATCGCTAGCCTCCAAGAAAAAATCTATTCGAAGGTATGATTCATAATGCCCCTCCTGTATTAAGACTGAATACATTTACCGAGCCTATCATGGTTAAACCACTGCTAAGCTTAACTGTAGATATTGCGATGGTATAATTGGTAAATTATTAGTCGCTGTAATATTCCAACAGAACATGCACAGTTATCACTCTATGAGCAAAGTAGTGTTCGTAATATAGAAGTGAGGTTAAGCAATACGGTCTAATACTAGTAGTTAACAAAGAAAAATCAGATAACATCACAGACAGCTCTGTTACAGAAAATATTACCCATGGGTTTATATTATCCAAAATACCCAAAAAATGATGGTCAGATTGGCCCGAATAATTTTCGGATATAAGTGCGCTCTCGCCAGATATATCAAACTTAAAACAAGAAATAACATAATAAATAGCCATACTAATCAAGTATCTATAAATTAATTAAACAAAAATGCATTATCAGGCTTGCCAACACCAAAACTCATACCTATAATACGCATCTTTCATTGCCGGTGTAGCTCAGTTGGTAGAGCATCTGATTTGTAATCAGAGGGTCGTAAGTTCAAGTCTTATCTCCGGCTCCAATGAATTCTGAAAAACTAAAAAAGCCTTAACTAATAAAATAGTTAAGGCTTTTTTATTGCCCGTTAGTCGGATTCACGTTTAGTGGCAAATCATCGAACGAAAGTACTACAAAGCTCTAAAATTTAGTACTAAAGTACTATTGTTTCTTAGAAAGATTACTCTTATCATTAATTGCCTATCTACAACACATACAATTTATTTAAAGCCAACCTTGGTGTGAACCAAGTACGGAAAGCCACAGGCCTCTAGTCATTTTAAGGTAGCTGGGTTGCATTTTTAATATAAGGAAAATGTCATGAAAACTATGATTGCTTTATCCCTTTTAAGCTTCTCTAGCGCCAGCTTTGCAACCAATATCGATTTATCATCATGGAGTGCCGATACGTATAATTTAACTGGCGGTCAAACTGCTGGTAACTGGACTCTATCTAACTCCAATCAAACCGTCACTCAAACTATAAATGCTGATCCTTCGGTTTACTTAAATAACCTTAACCAAACCAACTATTCAATGGATGGTTCATGGAAAGTCGGTACAAGTTCTGACGATGATTTTATTGGGTTTGTTTTTGGCTATCAAAATGATCACCAATATTATGTAATGGATTGGAAACAACGTAATCAATCAGCCTCTACTTACGGGTATGCAGATGCTGGGTTTCGAATTTTAAAAATAGATGCTCTATCACGTTCAGCTCTAACAGTAGCTGATTTTTGGGATGCGGATCTAAACTCGACTAACTCTACTGTTCTTGCTTCAAATGCAGGCACTGGCTGGGCTGATAATACAACATATAGATTTCACTTAGACTTTTTTACAAATCCAGGTGAAATATCAATTTTAGTCCAGAATGATGCTAAAACAGATACTTTGTGGGATGTAACTATCAATGATCTTTCATACACATCAGGTCAGTTTGGTTTCTATAACTTTTCACAACAGCAAGTTCAATACTCTGGATTTACTCAAACTGGTGGTGAAATAGTTCCACCAAATGCCGTGCCAGTCCCAGCAGCAGCACTTCTATTTGCACCAGCACTTTTAGGTTTCATAAGTTTACGTCGTAAAGCTAAACAAGCAGTAGCTTAAACTAAGCTTTCAGTTACAATATCAGGCCGTAATAATTAAGTTTATTACGGCTTTTTTATCTATTGCTTATAATGTATACATTGGTATGATGAATTTCTTTAATTTATCTGCTTATACATAGTAACAACAACACTTTACGTGCAAAAAAAGCTATATTGGCTATTCGCTCATCTCTGAGTAAATTA
>CALCCU010000013.1 GCA_937900515.1 uncultured Gammaproteobacteria bacterium
AAGGAAGAAGCATGAAAGTAGCTGAAAATGCAGTGGTAGTGATCGACTACACATTGACTGATAACGATGGTGAAGTAATTGATAGTTCTGAAGGTGCTGGTCCATTAGCATATTTACAAGGTATGGGTAACATCATTCCTGGTCTAGAAGAAGCTTTGCTAGGTAAAGAAGCTGGTGATGAAGTAAAAGCAAGCATTGAACCAGAAAAAGCATATGGCGAACGCCATGAAGATATGAAACAAGATGTGCCAAAAGAATTATTTGGTGGAATTGATAACATCGAAGTAGGTATGCAATTTCAATCTGAAACTGACGAAGGTCCTGTAATGGTCACTGTTGTTTCAATTGGTGAAGAAATGATCACTGTTGATGGTAATCATCCATTAGCGGGTGTTCACTTAAACTTTGATGTGAAAATTCGTGAAGTTCGTGAAGCAAGTGCTGAAGAACTTGAGCACGGTCACGTACATGGCGAAGGTGGTCATCACCACTAAGCTCCAAATTTAGAGTATAGTTATTAATAAATAATTATACTTTCAATGGCGAAAGGCGGGCTTTTTAGCTCGCCTTTCCTGTTTATAAACTTTGAACATGATATAAATGCAAGAAATAGAACAATTAAACTCAAAATTTGGAATTACAAATACTCTCAGCTTTGAGCAAGACGAGAGTGGCTTCATAATGGTGTTGATAGATAATGGTATCTCAACGGCTACCGTATCAACCTATGGTGGCCAAATATTATCATTTCAGCCTAAGAACGATGAACATGATCTTCTTTATTTAAGTGAACATGCTGTTTATGAAGATGGCCAAGCTATCCGTGGTGGCACACCTGTCTGCTGGCCATGGTTTGGTGATGATGTATCGGGCCTAGGTTTACCTTCACATGGCTTTGTTCGTAACCAACAATGGCAAGTTGTTCAATCTCAAGTATTAACAGATGGTAGTACATCTCTGACATTAATGCTGACAGATACAGATGAAAGTCGTGCCGTATGGCCTTATCAGTTTGAACTGTACATTGAAATTGTAATTGGAAAAAAACTGACATTAAGTTTAACCACTAAGAATACTGGTTCAAAAGCATTTACCTTCACTCAAGCGTTGCATACTTACTTTAATATCAGTGATATTGAACAGGTTATGGTATCTGGTCTTTCCAGCAAATATTACCTTGATAAACTAGATCGTTTTGATTTAAAAATGCAAGTAGGTGATATTGCGGTTAACCAAGAAGTAGATCGTATCTATCAAGCTGCACCTTATATGGTTCATTTGAAAGACTCAGGCTTTAAACGTACCGTTGCTATTTCATCTACGGGAGGACATACAACTGTTGTTTGGAACCCTTGGTCTGAAACGGTTTCTAGCATTAAAGACTTGGATGATGATAGCTACCGTCAATTTATTTGTATTGAAACAGTGAATGCTGCTGACGATAATGTTGTTCTAGCAGCCAATGAACAACATACTTTGAGTGCTGTATATAGTGTTGAAGCTGATTAAACAGTACTAAACTGAATAAAAAATACCCTTATTGCTGACCAGTAATAAGGGCATTTGTGTATGCAAATAGTTCGTGCTTATCGGTTACAAATGTACATTGTTACTTCAAAACCGAAACGCATGTCTGAATATTCTGGTTTAGTCCACATAATGATTTCCCCATTTAATTTTTAAAAGCATTATCAAAACTATTTCTGATAACGTATGAAAATGATACTGAAGGGTGAGTAAAATAAATATAAGTTAAATTCTTGATTCCTTTCAGGATTATCCTCATACTCGTAAAATAATTTACAAGGCAATCAATTAATATAAAAGTTTTTTTCTAAACCATCTATTAGGTAAGTGATATTGACTTTCTGTAGATAGATGCATTTATAAGTGGAATGAAAGTAGCTAGCTTCCTAAGAGACAATGCAACAACTTGCTACAGGAAAAAAGTGATATAGCCATTGCTGGGAAATAATAAGCAACATTGATATATAAGCCTACTGAGTGTTGGAGTTATATTTAATAGTCATGACAAAGAAACTAATCAGTCTCATGAAATGACAAATGATGAATCTTATAGCTACTTTATCATCGGATATAAGTAGCTGTGAACATTATAATTTTATTTGGAAAGTAATAACCATGAAGAGCCCTGCTACACATAAACCACGTCCGATGGTTGATCTTATCGTCAGTATCCTTATACCGTCTTTTATTCTAATGAAGTTAAGTGGCGAAAATGATTTAGGTGCAAGCGGTGGTTTGATCGCTGCTCTTTCTTTCCCTCTAGGTTGGGGACTTTTTGAACTAATAAAATATAGAAAGTTTAACTTTATCGCTTTACTAGGTTTAGTCAGTGTTTTACTTACAGGTGGTATTGGTTTATTTGAACTTGATACCAAGTGGTTAGCCATTAAAGAAGCAACTATTCCGGCGGTGATAGGTATTGCTGTTTTAGTTTCAACCTTTACACCTTATCCTCTAATAAGAGCACTGCTTTTTAACCCGGAAGTGATGGATGTTGAAAAAATCACTCAGAGGCTAGAAGAAAATAATAGTACTGATGCATTTGATAATGGGCTGATGAAGGCCACTTATTTTATTGCAGGCTCTTTTGCCTTTTCAGCAGTAATGAATTACATACTGGCAAAATGGTTGGTCACCAGCCCTGCAGGAACGCCGGAGTTTAACGAGCAACTTGGTCAACTGACTTTATATAGTTATCCGATGATTGCACTTCCATCTATGCTAATGATGGTCGGTACTTTTTATTATTTGTGGCGAACCATTCATGGCCTGACTGGACTTGAGTTGGATGAAGTAATAGCTATAAAAAAATAAAAACAAGGTGTTAGTGCTTATAGAGTTTTAGCTATATCAGCGTCTTTGGCTTGAGGTAAAAAACTTAGTTTTTAACTTTTCTAAGTTGCTCACGATTAATGTGTAGCCATTGAATCGCAATGATAGGAATAGCTGATAGGATTTTTCCATCCAGTAATAATTGATAAACATCAGCAAACTTCATGGTTGTCACGCAGATATCTTCATCTTCATGATCTAAGCCGTGTAAGCCACCAATATTAGTAGCATCTACTTTGCCATAAAACAGTGAGAGTAGTTCTGATGTGCCTCCAGGAGAGGTAAAAAAGTCATTGATCTTAACGAGTTCTTGGATTTCACAACCCGCTTCTTCAACAGATTCTCTATAAGCAACTTCTTCTGCTGTTTCACCTTCTTCAATTGCACCGGCAACGATCTCCAATAACCAGGCTTGTTCTGGCAGGGGAAGTTGCAATGCACCGACACGAAATTGTTCAATGATAACGACTTCATCTCGAACAGGATCATAAAGTAGTACTGCTACACAGTTACCTCGGTGGAAAATTTCTCGTGAGATGGGAGTGCTCCAGCCACCTTTGTATAAAGTATGCTTGAGTGTGATTTCTTTTACTTTAAAAAAACCATCGTGGCAGCTTTTTTCATTTATGATTTCAAATTGTTTGGCCATAGCTTTATTTAATACCGAGAGGGGAACGTTTGCTTTGTGAGCGTGGGGTGAATGCTGATTCAGTATCAATACCAGTTAGACGTTTAAGGACTGCTGTGAACCGAGCACCACCTTTTTCCGTATGTTCGAGTTTAACGGGTAGATAATTAAGATCAGGCGCACACCATAAAATAGTTTGTCGTCCATTATCTTTATTGCGTAGCCGAATAAGTTTTATTGCTTTTATTTTGCCAAGAGGAGTTGTTATAACCTCTGTATCAAGTGTATCTATCTTATAGGTTTTTATTTTCCCGCCATCAGCAATCTGATAATTAAATTCTGTACTTCCATTAGCAAGATCAGACATCAGTGCGAGTTGATAGACCAGCTTATCTAGAGTGTTTGTTTCAAGGTTTTTAAGCGTCCATGGGTGTTTTTTATCATCGATATGAACGTGTTGTTTATCCCAGTCAAAGCTGAGGCTGAGATATTTTTCTTTTCTACCACCTGTACGTTGGTAGAGGTACGACAGAGGTATGATTTTGTTGTCTTTTAATTGAAATCTACTATCTTCTTCAACTAAATCAGGTTTAAAGAATGCGAATATTCCTTTTGCCTGAGTTGATGAGGAAAAGTGGCGGCTACCATCTTTCTGGGTTAGAAGGCTACGTTCTAATTGGCCCGCCTGTAGGCCATTTAGCGTCACTGAGTAATGTGCAGAGAAATCAGGCAAAGCTTGAATGCCTTGAGCCATAAGCCATTGTGGCAAGAGGGCGATAAAGGCAAATAAGATAACTCTGCTCATAGACTGAGTGTTGTTACTTATTCTCAGTAATCAGTTGAGCAATAGCTCTAGGGTAGAGCGAATGTTCTTGCTCAAGTACTCTAGCAGCGAGCGTATCGGCAGTATCATCGTCGAGTACTGGAACTCGTGCTTGCAAGACAACTGGACCATCATCAAGCTCAGGAGTGACGATATGAACACTGGCGCCATGCTCTTTCTCACCTGCATCGATCGCTCGCTGGTGAGTATTGAGTCCTTTAAATTTTGGGAGTAGCGCAGGATGTATATTGATTAGTTTTCCAGCAAAGTGCTCTACAAATTCAGTAGTAAGAATTCTCATAAAGCCAGCTAGTACAACTAAGTTTGGTGTATAGCTATCAATTTCTTTAGCCATTGCTTGATCAAATAGTTCACGTGATGCGAATTGTTTGTGGTCAATCACCGCGGTAGGTATGTTTTCTTGTTTGGCATAGTCTAGGCCTGCGGCATCAGGACGATTACTAATCACCGCTGCAACATTTGTGTCAAGGCTACCAGTTTTGATAGCCTCAACGATTGACTTCATATTACTGCCACGACCAGAAATTAAAATTACAATCGAAGCTTTATTAGCACTAGTCATTATTAACGAATAACCACATCAGGTGTTGCTGTGTCAGATTTATCAATCTGACCAATAATCGAAGCAGATTCGCCTAGCTCAGAAAGAATCGATAATGCTTGTTCTGCATCTTGTTCTGCCACACAAACAACCATGCCGATACCGTTGTTAAAGGTACGGTACATTTCTTCATCAATTACATTACCTTCTTGCTGCAACCAATCGAAGATTGCAGGGCGTTTCCAACTATCAGCGTTAATGACAGCAGTTACATTTTCAGGAAGCACGCGAGGAATGTTTTCTAATAAACCACCACCCGTGATGTGCGAAAGGGCATGGATATTAATTTTTTCATGCAGTTGTAATAATGATTTCACGTAAATACGTGTAGGTGCGAGGAGGTGTTCACCCAGTGTACTGTTACCAAATGGTGTTGATAGCTCATCGTTGCTACGCTCAAGAATTTTACGGATCAATGAATAACCATTCGAATGTGGGCCAGAAGAAGCCAAGCCGATTAATACGTCACCCGCCTGAACTTGGCTGCCATCGATAGCATTTTCTTTTTCAACAACACCAACACAGAAACCTGCTAAATCATAATCGCCATCTTCATACATGCTTGGCATTTCAGCTGTTTCACCACCGACTAGGGCCGCTCCAGCAAGACTACAACCGTCAGCAATACCCGATACAACAGAGGTAGCAACATCAATATCTAGTTTGCTAGTTGCATAATAATCTAGGAAAAATAGAGGTTCTGCACCCAATACGATGATATCGTTGACGCACATTGCGACAAGATCGATACCAATCGTATTGTGGATGCCTGTTTCAATAGCGAGACGAAGTTTTGTGCCTACGCCATCAGTACCTGAAACTAATACGGGTTGTTTATAACGATCAACGGGCAGTTCAAACATACTGCCAAAACCACCTAAACCAGCCATGACGCCAGGGCGGCGGGTTTTAGCTGCGAGTGGTTTGATGCGGTCTACGAGTTGATTACCCGCTTCAATATCTACACCAGCATCACGGTAACTAAGAGAAGAGGCGTTGGTATCGTTGGTGTCGGTCATGTGTTAAATCCTGAAGTCGAAAAATGGCATACACGCCACTAAAAACAGCGTGATAGAATACCACAATGCATAGATTATTTTTTGTTCTAATTTTACTGATAGCGACTAACGGCTTCGCCGCTGACGTTACTCATTTGTATCAATCTGAAAAAGCTGTTTTATCGCAGAGTGAAGCGGAGCGGCAGAGTGTATCAGCTGATGTACTTCGGCAAGTTCTGCTTAAAGTTATTGGCGATGCACCACTACTCGAAAAAACCGATATTTCTGCTATTTTAGCGCAGTCTAATCAGTTGGTGCAGCGATATGAATATCAGCGTACTAATGCGATCGCGGATGACTTGACTGAGCCGGATAGGCTTGAAGTTGTATTAACCTTTAATCAATTAGGCGTAAATGAAGCTTTACAAGCTGCGGGTTTGCCCATTTGGGGAGCTTCTCGTCCTGAAACACTCGTCTGGTTCGCGATTGAAAAGGGAGATAAGCGAACGGTAATGGGTGCTGATACTCAAGGCGAGCTACTGCAAACACTGACTGAAGCAGCTTATGATCGTGGCTTACCACTATTGTTACCCGTGATGGATTTACAAGATCAATCTCAAGTGACTTTTGCTGATATATCAGCTGATTTTTCACAAACGATTGAATCTGCATCGCAGCGATATGGTTCTCAAGTTGTCTTAATGGCCTTAGCTAAATATTACCCTGATGGAAATGTCAGTGTTCGCTGGCATGCACTTATTAGTGGTGAATCTGAACACTGGCAGTCTCGTGGCGGCGAGGAGGATGCGATTCTGGCAGGTGTTGATGAGTTGAGTAACCGACTATCACGCCGATTTGCACAGAGAGAAAGGCTAGTCGATACTGATCAAAAATTATCTTTGTTGATTACAGAAGTCACTGATTATCAGGACTATTCTCGCATCGTTAATTATCTGAACAAGCTTCAGTATGCTTCTGAAGTGCAAGTTACTAATCTAGCAGGTAATACACTGGAATTGACGATGAAATTTTCTGGTGACATTGATGTGTTTAGTCGCACAGTTGCGATTGATAGAGTGTTAATAAAAGAGCCGTACTCACCCACAGAAACGATGAACTTTCGTTTATTGCCTTAATGATTTACGGGTAAAATTAGTATAAGGAATACTTATGTCAGACAGCAATAAACTATTTTCATTGCTTGCCTTTGTGCTCTTTGGTTGGTTTTTTTACCAATTACTGCCTGTTTTAACGCCTTTCTTTATCGCGGCACTCCTAGCATACCTTGGCGATCCGATCGTTGATAAATTAGAAGAAAAGAATCTCTCACGTACAGTAGCTGTTTCTATCGTTTTCACAGTCTTATCGGTAGTCAGCTTACTGTTGTTATTAGTACTATTACCATTGTTAACAACTCAAGTCGGCGCATTATTTATACGTTTACCAGACTATTTAGCCTTTATACAATCTAATGTTACGCCTTGGTTATCTAATCTTGGTCTACCCATAGAAATGATTGATATAGAGATGGTTAAGCGTGCTCTAGCTGAATATTGGGCTGAAGTAGGTCAGGTCGCTGGTGGTATTTTTAGTTATATGACACATTCAGGTTTGGTGCTATTACAATGGTTGGCAAACCTTGTTTTGATTCCTGTTGTGACATTCTACTTACTACGAGATTGGGATATTTTAGTGGCTAGATTCCGGGAGTTATTACCACGTAGCCATGCTGATACTATCGTTAAACTGTCACTTGAATGCGATGATATGTTAGCAGCATTTATTCGTGGTCAAGTGATGGTAATGGTGGCACTTGCAAGTATTTATACCATTGGTTTAAGCCTGATTGGTTTAGAGCTCGCGCTATTACTAGGTGTGATAGCTGGTATTGTAAGTTTTGTACCTTATTTAGGTTTGATTGTGGGGATTGGCTTGGCAGGTTTAGCTGCAGTGTTTCAATTCCAGGAATGGTTACCAGTGCTGATGGTGATATTGGTATTTGGTGTGGCTCAAGCGATTGAAGGTATGATGTTAACCCCTCGCTTTGTTGGAGAGCGGATAGGCTTACACCCTGTTGCCGTTATTTTTTCAGTTCTAGCTGGAGGTCAGCTATTTGGATTTACAGGAGTGTTATTAGCACTACCTGCAGCAGCCGTTGTGATGGTCCTATTACGTCATGCTCATAAACACTATTTAGATAGTACCTTCTATACCTAAACCATGACATTATCTACAACCCAACTGCCACTGAGATTGAACCCTCAGCAAGTATTTAGTTTCGACAATTTTTATTTTCCACACAAGGAATTAGAGCTCGCACTCACCGACCTATGTAATTCAGATAGGTTAGATTTCCTTTATTTATGGGGTGAAAAGTCTGTAGGGAAAACACACTTACTACTTGCTGCAGCTGAATATAAGGAACTGCGTGCGTTTTATCTGCCTTTGTCAGAATTAGTCTTATCAGCATCACCAAAAATTTTAGAGTCGTTAGAATTTTTGGATTTATTATGCATTGATGGCTTGGATGCGATTGCTGGTTTAGCTGATTGGCAGGAAGCTGTGTTTCATTGCTTTAATCGCTTGCAATTATCAGGGTGTAAGCTGTTAATTTCAGCGCAGGCAAACCCTGCCAATATAAAGTTGACCTTACCCGATCTTCGCTCTCGAATGGGTACTGCATTAGTGTATCAACTTGAAAGTCTAGATGATGCTGGCAAACGAGAAGCATTGATCTTACAAGCACAATCTCGAGGTTTAGAGTTATCCGAAGAGGTGGCTAATTATTTAATGCGACATTACAGCCGTGATATGAGCTTATTGATGGCATTGTTATTGGAATTAGACAAAGCATCTATGGCTGCACAACGTAGACTAACCATTCCTTTCATACGTCCATTTTTGAATGTCTAAAGCAGCTGTTACTCTTATTTGGCCGGGTATTGCGCCGATTTTAAAGCAGGAAATTAATAAGAGTATTTTGCCCCCAAATTTAAAACGTCTTCTGAAAACAGCTCGTTTTACTGCTGATGAAACTCGATTTCAGCGTTTATTAGTTAATCAGTTTAGCGATGAGGATATTACTGCTTTAGATCTCCCTCTAGCGAGTTTATTCGGTGAAAACCTTCTGTTTGCCGATCCCTGTCATTTATTAGCTGATAGAGATCGTCTTATACTTTTTTCTGAAGATTTAGATATAAGTAAAGATGAAAAATTGGCTCTGATGGCTGAAATTCAACCATTATTGACTGAGTTTAAGGCCAATTTCATAGAAAACGATAACTCTGAACATTGGCTATTACAGCTAGAAGAAAAGCCAAATTTAACACTAACCGCATTAGAAGATGTTAGTACTATGGGACTTGAGGAAGCTTTACCATATGGTGCTGACCGACACGATTGGCTAAGATTATGGAATGAGATTCAGATGCAGTTATTTAATGCCGACGTGAATCAACAACGAATTGCACAAGGGAAACTGGCAATCAATAGTGTATGGTTTTGGGGGATGGGGCAGTTGTCACTAGACCATGATAGATGGTCAGAAGTCGTTGGAACCAATCCATTACTTAGTTTATTAGCACAAAGTTCAAATGCTGACCTTAAGGCTGAGATTGATTATTCAAACTTACTAGAAAATCGACATTACCTATGTTTACTTGATGAAGTTGATTTGGAATCAGACTGGCTTGCACAACTTAATATACAAGATGAAACCATAGTAAAACCATTATTGAAACAGTGTAAACAAGCTAAAATTAGTCAGCTAACATTACATATTCCTGATTATGGTTATTTTGAGCTTAAGACACTTGATTGTTGGAGGTTTTGGCGCTACTAGTCTTTAGTTTTGTTTAGAGCTGTACCTCTGGGTCTACACTCATCAGAGTCATATAGTTTACGACTCTATTTCGACCTTGATTTTTTGCTTGATATAGCGCTTGATCGGCTTGATTAAGCAATGAGTCAAGACTGATATCTTCGTTACTGTTATAACTTGTAACGCCTAATGAAGCGGTGAAGTGAAGTGATGAATTAGTCGTAAGTTCTACCTGAGTTTGAGCCAGTCTAGTTCGAAGACGTTCTGCCACCTCTTCAGCCTGATATAAATCGGTATTAGGTAATATAATTGCAAATTCTTCACCACCGATACGACCGATAATATCTATGCTACGCAGGGTTTCTAAACTGATTCTAGCTAATACTTCTAGTACTTTATCGCCTGCTTTATGGCCATGCGTATCATTCACTTTTTTGAAGTGATCGATATCCATCATAATTATTGATAATGCTTCTTGATATCTACTTGAGCGACTTAGTTCACTTTGGGCTTGCTCCATAAAATAGCGTCGATTAGCAAGTCCAGTTAGATAATCATAATAAGCCTGCCTTTTTAACTCATCGTGAGTGTATTGATTTTCGATGGCAATACTAGCGAGGTTTGCAGCAAATGTGATAATTTCGATATCACTCTCAGAGGGAGTTCGGGGCTCTGAGTGATAAATAGCAAAGGAGCCTAAGACTTTACCTTGACTGGAAATGATAGGTTCTGACCAACATGCTTGAACGCCAGCTTGTTCTGCTAGAGGTAAATAGTTTTGCCAATATTCATGGGTGAGAATATTTTCAACGATAACTCGCTCGCCACGATAAGCCGCTGTGCCGCAGCTGCCTATACCTTCACCTATCTCTAAACCATCAACAGCCTGATTGTAAAAGTCAGGTAAGTTAGGTGCAATAGGCTGTGTCAAATGTTTGCCTTCCTTATCGAGGAGGAGAATACTACAAATTGATGAGTAAGATTCCGATTCAATTTGCTGTACTAGAGCGGTTAATATTTCAGTTAATGGTGAAGCCTTTGCGATTAGTTCTAATAATTTATTCCGAGCCGTATTGCGTTGTTCGGCATGCCAGTGTTCGGAGATATCGGTGAAGTTTGTTAATATATGCTCGCCTGCCCATGAGGCATGCATTAAAATTCGACGTGTTAAACCATCTTTGCAGCGTATATTAACTTCTATATTTTCTGCTTCATTTGAGCTGTTTCTACTTGATTTTACGCTCTCTTGCCATGGGTAAATTACGCTTTGACGGAAGTCCTCATCTGGATAAGCAAGTAAATTCCAGTCATTCGTGTTAGTGATTTCATTAAGTGTATACCCAAACAGCAGGGTAAATTGGCGATTCACGTATTCAATCTTCCCTGTTGAGTCAGTTAATCCAATAGCCACAGGAGAAGAATCTAGAATATCTTCTAGCTGGATTTGTCTTTTTTTAGTTGAATCTAAACTATTTTGAATCTTTTCATTCTGGTGTGATAACACCATTTTTTGGTAGTTTGATAGACCGTTTTCCGCAAGCACTTTTGCTATATCAACGAGGCAGTCCATTAATGGCTTAATTGTGCTTTCATCAACGACAGGGATTTTTAGAATCGATGCTATATAGGCTTCTTCATCGTAGTTAAACTGCTTGGCTTGAGCACGAAAAAATTCTAAATTTGGCTCTGTGTGTAGTATTTGCCCTAAAAATAGAGTTGCAAGTTGTTGGCCTTCAATCACTATGGGAGTAGCATAATCTACCAAACCATTTTTACAACAGTTACCGCATACACTGCCTTGGTTTAATTCTGACATCAAGCTGATGTTACTTTCTTGGCAATACTGATTACTGACAGCGTTTTTACGGTGAAATTTTTCGCAAGGCTCCATCCAGCCTGCTTGAGAGAGAAGTTCACCATTAGGGTCAACTAAGCCGTTGGGAATACCTGTGGCTTGAAAGAAACCGTCTAAAATTGTAGAAAATGTGTGTACATCAACCAGATCTTTAAACTGGAATTGAGATATATCACCATGTTCGCTCGACATGTTCTACAATACAACCGAAGAGTTTAGACTGTTAATATAAGTAAACATAGTTTGATTTTAACTAAATTATATTGATTAAGCCAGACTAATTTTTATATATAAATCATGCTTTTTGGGCATGATTTAAGTGACTTATCCGCTCATAGGTATTACCCATTTGGACAAACTAATACAACGAAAGAACGATGGTTGGGAGCAATTACCTAAAACTTGGCCTGATTGCTTACGACGAGTATTAGCTGCACGTGGTATTGGGTCTGAAGCTGATTTAACGTATGACTTAGCTGAATTGCCTAAGCCTGACGAGATGTTAGGAATGAGTGAGGCAAGCAAGCTGATGGCTCAGGCTGTGATGGAACAGTGGCGAATTATGATTGTCGCTGATTTTGATACTGATGGTGCAACAAGTTGTGCCGTAGCGATACGTGGCTTACGGGCTATGGGGGCTTTGTATGTTGATTATATTGTACCCAATCGTTTTATTCATGGTTATGGCTTAACGCCTGAGTTGTTAGCAGATGTACCTACCGATAATCAGCCTGACTTATTAATGACCGTTGATAACGGTATTGCAAGTCTAGCAGGTGTTCGGGTAGCTCATGACAGAGGTATTAAGGTGGTTGTGACAGACCATCACTTACAGGGTGATGTATTGCCTGATGCTGATGCGATTATTAACCCTAATCAGCGTGGTGATACTTTCCCTAGTAAAAACATTGCCGGTGTAGGTGTCTGCTTTTATTTGTTACTAGGTTTACGTCAGCAGTTACGTGCTCAAGGCTGGTTTGAACAACAGCAACGACAAGCACCACCATTACAGGCTTTATTAGATTTAGTTGCCCTAGGTACTGTAGCTGATGTTGTGCCGTTGGATAAATTAAACAGAACCTTTGTTCATCTCGGATTAGCTAGAATTAGGGCGGGGCGTGCTTGTGCAGGTATTAAGGCATTAATTCAAGTTTCTGGTCGTGATGTGAGCAAGTTAGCTTCCCAAGATATGGGCTTTTCAATTGCTCCTAGGTTAAATGCAGCTGGTCGTTTAGAAGATATGAGTCTAGGCATTGAAGCTTTATTAATGGATGATGATAGTCAAGCTTTAACTGCTGCCCAAACTTTAGATGACATCAATAAACAGCGCAGGGAAGTTGAGCAAGATATGCAAACACAGGCACTGTCCATGTTGCCAGAGATTGCTGTTAGTAGCGAACAAGAGACCTTGGGTTATTGTTTATTTGATCCTTCATGGCATCAGGGGGTTATTGGCTTATTAGCTTCACGTATCAAAGAACGCCAACACCGGCCTGTCATCGCATTTGCACCAGGCAATGAAGGAGAGGTAAAAGGTTCTGCACGCTCCATTCCTGGC
The DNA here is from genome assembly GCA_937900515.1 of uncultured Gammaproteobacteria bacterium. Classification (GTDB taxonomy): domain Bacteria; phylum Pseudomonadota; class Gammaproteobacteria; order Nitrosococcales; family Methylophagaceae. The sequence goes on from CALCCU010000013.1 coordinate 13,164, forward strand.
GTACATATTCGAGATGTATTGGCATTAGTTGCCAGCCAAGCACCTGTTGGTATGTTAACTCGATTTGGTGGTCATGCTATGGCGGCAGGTTTAACACTAGATACCGAGGATTTACCACTATTTGAACGTTTATTTCTTAAAGTTTTAAAAGATACTATTGAGCCTAGTGTGTTGCGGCAAGATATTGTTACTGATGGTGAGTTGAGTGCAGAAGAAATTACATTGCCGTTGGCAGAGTTCTTACCCACTGCCGCACCATGGGGACAAGGTTTTAGTGAGCCAACTTTTCACGGTACATTTATAGTTGATAACTGTCGTGCCGTGGGGCAGCAGCAAGATCATTTACGTCTAAGTTTACAGTTAAATAATAAACAGGTTATTACTGCCATGGCATTCAGACAAACACAAGCTGAGTGGCTTCAACAAGGTAGAAAAGTAACGGTGTGTTATCGCTTAGCGGTCAATGAGTTTAGGCAACAACGTTCAGTGCAAATGATTGTTGATACTTTATTACCAGTTTAAATATCTAAGGTTTCAATTACGACTTGTTGTCTAAAACTAGCTAACTCATCATTGGAAAACAATTCTGTGCCAGCATGCATAACTGTTCCTGCTCCACAGGCAATGCCATAACGAAGTGAGTCTTCAGCTGATAAGCTAAGGTTGAAGCCCCCGACAAGGCCTGCAACCATTGAATCGCCAGCACCGACGGTTGTATTTACCGGGACATCAAGTGCTTGAGCGTAATAACTATTGTCAGGGCTGACTAGAACTGCACCATGCTCGCCAAGAGATACACAAATATGTGTAACACCTTGCAGCTGTATTTGTCTTGCATATTTAGCTACATCTGAAACAGTTGCTAATGAGCGTTCAAGAATAGTTTCTAATTCATAACGATTAGGTTTTATTAGGAAGGGCTTAGCTTGAATGGCTTGTTTTAGTATTTCTCCATGACTATCAATAACAGCTTTGCCGCCAGCTTGATTAATTTTAGTTACTAATTCGGCATATAAGCTGATCGGTATATTAGGTTGGCAAGAGCCAGTGATAATACCGAACCCTTGGCCCGTTTGCTGTACAAAATCAGCAACCACGTTTTGAAGTTGCCGCGTGGGTATCTTAGTCCCAGCATCAGTGATTTGATATTGCCGATGGCTGTCTAATTCAATAATGGTGCTATTAATTCGAGTTTCACCCGATACACTTTCATAGAAAATATTGCCGAGCTGAGATTTTAATAGTTGTTGGAGTAATTTGCCCGTATCACCAGCAATTACACAAAAGGTAGTAGAGTTTATATTCATGCGGTGCAGTGAACGACCAATATTAATGCCATTACCACCAGGATCTCTACGCGTTAAATCTGAGCGAGACTTTTGATCGATTATCATTTTATCGACATGGTAAGTCACATCGATCGCAGGGTTGAGACACAGTGTTGTTATCGTATTTGAACTAGTTTGTTTCATCGCCATACTCCTCCTCTAAATATACCGTAAAATAGCGTGATGTAGATAGCTGTTTACAAGAGTCGATGGCTTCAATTAATTTAAGTGAAAATTTTATGTCTCAAATCAGTGTAACGATATTTAGTGCCAAGCCTTACGATAAGACCTTTTTAGAACAAGCGGCCACTGCTGAACTATGCTTTACTTGTTATGACTTGCCGCTTAATCCTATAAGTGCATCAATGGCACAAGGTGCTTTAATCGTCAGTGCTTTTGTTAATGATGATTTAAGTCGAGAAACATTAGAAGTATTGCATCAAGGCGGCACCCGTCTAATTGCTTTACGTTGTGCAGGTTACAACCAAGTTGATTTACTTGCTGCTAAGCAGTTGGGCGTTACAATCGTTAATGTACCTGCTTATTCACCGTATGCCGTAGCCGAATATACTATTTCATTAATGCTTGCATTAAGTCGAAAATTACCTCGTGCTTATAACAGAGTTAGAGATGCTAATTTTTCATTAGATGGTTTATTGGGGTTTGATTTTTATGGTAAAACAGTCGGTATTATTGGTGGTGGAAAAATAGGGTGTTTGGTTGCCGAACGTTTAAAAGCCTTTGGTTGTTCTATTTTAATCTACGAACCATACAATCAAGCGGCTTGTCAGGGTAAAGGCTTTGAGTTAGTAGACATAGATAACTTATTGGCTCGAAGTGACATTATTAGTATGCACTGCCCTTTGACCGAAGATACGCAATATTTGATTGATGAGAATGCCATTCAGAAGATGAAACAGGGCGTAATGCTCATCAATACTAGTCGTGGCGGGTTAATGGATACGAGGGCAGTATTAGGGGCATTGAAATTACATAAAATCGCTTATTTAGGTCTCGATGTGTATGAGCAAGAGGGGAGTCTATTTTTTGAAGATCATTCTTCCGAGATTATTCAAGACGATGTAATTCAACGTTTGATTACCTTACCCAATGTTATTGTTACTGGACACCAAGCCTATTTCACAAAAGAAGCACTGATTCATATTTCAGAAACGACTGTGTCAAATATCTTAGATTTTGTTGCAGGCTCAAAATTAATTAATAAAGTAGATCTTAGCTAGGATGGTCACTGCGCTTTTCACTGGCATTGAAGAGTCAATGCCTGACTTTAAATCTAGACCACAACAGATTGAGATGAGTCAATTTATTGCTAAGCAGCTCCATAAAGTTGAGCATCAACGTGTTGCAGTGGTCGAAGCGCCTACTGGTGTGGGTAAAACACTCGCCTACCTAGCGGGAGCGATTGATGTCGCGCTTGATAATAAAAAAACGTTAGTGATCAGCACGGCAACGGTTAACCTTCAACAACAGTTATTACAAAAAGATTTACCTCAATTTGCCAAAGCGACGGGCAAAGAAATTAAGTTTATTCAAGCGAAAGGCCGTCGTCGTTATATGTGTCCTAGCAAATTGACCAATTTGGTTAATGGTGGTGTGCAGCAAGATCTGAGTTTTGATGTCGAGGCCAAATATGAACAGGCTAAGAAAGTGACGCAGGCCAAGCTTGTATTCGAACAATGGGATAAAGGTGAGTGGGATGGTGATCGCGATAGTCGCAGTGATGCGATAGTGCCGGCACTTTGGCATGATATTTCAACAGATTCAGAAGGTTGTGCTGGCAAGAGTTGCTCTAAATATTTCCGTTGTCCTTATTATATTGTGCGTAAAGAAATGCAGAATGCACATGTCATTATTGCCAACCATGACTTGGTGTTGAGTGATGCTGATCTGGGTGGAGGTTTAGTTTTACCCAACCCAGAAGAAATCGTATTTGTCTTTGATGAAGCACATAACTTACCTCAAAAAGCACTAGACCATGCTGCCAAAGCATTAAACTTTGCTCAGTTGTACCAAACCACTGAAACAGCCGATAGTGTTCTTAAAAAGCTGGTTAAAGCGCTGGTCTATCGTCAACATGACTTTGGTTTTATGTTGATGGAATTAAGACGTGATTTACCAGGTGTTATTGTGTTACTACAGCAGATGGAAACACTATTGCAAAGCGATAACTTAGTTAAAGATGTTATTGCAGGTAAAGTCAGTGAACCACGTATTTATTGGCAAAGTCCATTAGTAAAAGCATTGATTACACCTTGCCAAGGCTTGTTACAACGCGCCAATATTATTTATAAGCATTACAAAGTGTTTGCTAAGTGGCTTAAAGATGGTATCGAAACTCAAGAAGTGCCCAATAAAGTAGCAGAACAGTTATTACCGCAGGTGGGTACTGTACAAAATATATTCGGTTATTTAATCGATTTTATGGGATTGTTTCTTGATGAAGATAAGCCTAATTTTCCCCCTAATGTACGTTGGTTATCGTATGAGAAGTTTGCTAAATCAACAACCTTGGTAATCAATTCTGGACCAATGACAGCAGCGTACTTCCTGGAAAAAACATTGTGGAATCGTTCTTATGGTGCAGTGCTAACCTCGGCAACCCTAAGAGGTTTAGGGCTTTTTCAGCGTTTTCGTACTGATTGTGGCTTGAAACGCTTCAATGAAAGCCACTTTTTAGCGGTCAAATCTCCATTTGATTATCAACGTGCCACCTTATCTTTGCCTGCTATGGAAGCATTACCGAATGAAAATATGCTGAACTGGCAGCAAGAGGTCGTTACAAACTTAACGTCGACGATTGATGTAAAAGAAGCGACATTAGTGCTGTTTACCTCGAAAACTGTGATGGATTCAGTTTATCAGCAACTACCAAATAAATTATCAGAACTCGTATTATTACAAGGTAATACACTTTCACCTAAAAATATGATCGCAGAACATACTAGGCGAATTAAAGAAGGGCGGGGAAGTATTATTTTTGGCATGGATCGTTTTGCTGAAGGCGTCGATTTACCTGGTGAATTATGCAGTCATGTTGTGATTACTAAGTTGCCTTTTCCAGTATTCACTAGACCTATTGAACAGGCAAAACAAGAGTGGATATTACGATCGGGAGGTCAACCTTTTGTCTCATTATCATTGCCAGCTGTCAGTGTGAGACTGATTCAGGCATGTGGACGTTTATTACGCAAAGAAACGGATTCAGGACGAATCACTATTCTTGATCGTCGCCTATTAACTAAAGCCTATGGCAAGCAATTATTGAAACATCTGCCCGAATACAAAGTGATTTAAATAAAAAAGCCTTATCGTAATGGATAAGGCTTTTTTTAAGACTTTTAATCTAACTCTTACTCTGAGCGGCTAGTAACTTCTAATAAGTGATAACCAAACTGTGTTTGTACTGGACCTTGAACGGTATTAACAGGTGCAGAGAAAACAACTTTATCGAATTCAGGTACCATCATCCCTGGACCAAATTCACCTAAGTCGCCACCTTGAGCACTAGATGGGCATGAAGAGTTTTCTTTTGCGACAGCAGCAAAGTCTGCGCCTTCTTGGATTTCTTTTTTAAGCTCAAGACAGATTTCTTCGCTGTCTACTAAAATATGTCGTGCTGTTGCTAGTGCTGCCATGGTTATTTCCTAAATTGGAGAATATAAAGTCGGCTATTATATCAATGCTTGCGGCCTTAGTGAACCGTGCAACTTTATTCTGTAATGCTGATAGTTGTACCGTTAAAAATAATCGTATCACCACCGACAATTTTCTTACGTTTTCTAGTTTCTACTTCACCATTAACGGTTACTAATCCATCATCAATGACTTGCTTTGCTTCGCCACCACTGGAAGCCAATCCTTCAAACTTAAGAATTTTGTGTAGTTCGGTTGGGCTGCTATTGAGTTTTACGGTAATGTTCTCTGACATGAGAATGATCCTGTTGATTTTAGTTATGATAGTTTACAGTAAACAATATTAATTGGTTACGTTAACCTAGAACAAATAGAGAAGAGAGATAAAGTTAGATGTGTTCAGATAAAAATAAACGACTCGATGACATCGTTGCACAGGCAAAAAAATATCAAAATGAACGTGAGCAAACCTATCGTGAACGTTCATTAAAAATGTACCCATGGGTTTGTGGGCGTTGTTCGCGAGAGTTTACTAATACTAACTTGCAAGAATTGACGGTTCATCACCGTGATCACAATCATGATAATAACCCTTCTGATGGAAGCAACTGGGAGCTGTTATGTATTTATTGTCATGATAATGAACATTCTCGCTATATTGAGCAGGTACGTTATGGAAGTAATGCTGGAGAAAAAGCCGTTGAGAAGGCCAGCCACAATCCTTTTGCTGGACTAGGTGACTTATTGAAAAAGAAAGATTAGTTCACGTTATTATAAAAATAGTCCTTTTTCTCAATAACTTAGTATGACTTGTGTGAGCACTTTCTCATTAAGCTTGGAAAGATCACTATAAAATTCACACAAAATTTAGTTTATGGAGATGCACAAATAATGAAACTGCTCGTGAATGTGATCCAAGTATTGATCATTGTAGCCATAATATATCCATTCTTTTTATTGTGGGATAAAAATAACGTTGAACATTTTTGTGAACAAGTCGAACAAGGTAGTACTAAGAAAGCATTAATCTATAAGTCAGAGCATGCACCAGTTAAATTTATCAAACCAACTGATGACAATAAAAATGGCTACTGGACAGCTTATGTGGTGACTTATTCACCATTTTCAGATTATAGCTGTGTGATTAAAGGTATGGGGAGTTCGGTGGGAAGTGTGTGGATTGAAGAGTAATCCCCTGAATGCGGGTTGCATCCAGAGGATATTTTTTAATTAGCCTGCAACGTAGTTAATCATGATACCTGCCGCAACGGCAGAACCAATAACACCCGCTACATTCGGACCCATAGCATGCATCAATAAGAAGTTATGAGGATCAGACTCTAAACCTAATTTATTTGAAACACGTGCCGCCATTGGTACAGCTGATACACCGGCTGAACCAATTAGTGGGTTAAGAGGGCTTTTGCTGCTGATTTTATTCATCACTTTGGCCATGATAACACCAGAAGCTGTACCGATTGAAAATGCAGCCATACCTAAAACTAAGATACCTAAAGTAGTAAGATCTAGGAATTTATCAGCGCTTAATTTCGAGCCTACAGCTAGACCAAGAAAGATGGTGACTGTATTAATCAATGAATTCTGAGTCGTATTACTTAATCGATCAACTACCGCGCATTCTTTCATTAAGTTACCAAAACAAAACATACCTAATAACGGTGCTGCATCAGGTAGTAAGAAGGCAACTAATAGTAATAACACAAGTGGAAAGATAATCTTTTCTCGGTGTGATACATGACGTTGTTGAACCATCTTTATTTGACGTTCTTTTTCTGTTGTTAGAGCCCGCATGATTGGTGGCTGAATTAATGGTACTAATGCCATATAAGAATATGAGGCAACAGCAATGGCACCTAATAGATCTGGCGCTAATTTACTGGCAACATAAATAGAGGTCGGCCCATCAGCACCACCGATAATTCCAATAGCAGCTGCATCAGCCAAACTGAAGTCAAAGATACCAAAAGTTGATAATGCTACCGCACCCATTAAAGTGGCAAAGATACCAAATTGTGCCGCGGCACCTAAGAACAAGGTTCTGGGGTTCGCTAGTAGTGGACCGAAGTCAGTCAGTGCTCCGACACCCATAAAGATGATTAATGGGAAAGCACCACTTTCAATACCAACGGCATAAAAGATATGCAAAATACCATCGCCTTCTGCTAAGCCTGCACCAGGAATGTTGGCAAGTACACCACCAAAACCAATGGGTACTAATAGTAAAGGTTCAAAGTTTTTATTGATTGCAAGATATAGCAATAACATACCAATCATTATCATGAAGCCTTGACCCGGCGTCATTTGATTAAGGCCTGTGTTCTGCCATAGATGAAGTAATTGATCCATGTATATAAGCCCTTATGCGATTGTTACAAGTGTGTCGTCAACTTGGACGCCATCACCTTCTTTAACTGAGACAGAGGTAATAACACCTGCTTTTTCAGCAACGATTTGAGTTTCCATTTTCATGGCTTCAAGAATGACTAACACATCACCTTCTTGAACAGTTTGACCTGCACTCACTTCTACTTTCCAAATATTACCTGCCAACGGAGCCACAACGGCTTCACCGCTCGATGCAGGCGCAGTAGCACTAGGTTGAGATGTAGCAATTGGTGTGACATTGCTTATGTCTCCACCCTCAGCAACTTGAACAACATAGTTTTGACCGTTTACGGCGATGGTATAAACCTCATCATTACCAGCAACACGTTTAGCGGCTTCTGCTGCTTCAAGTGTTGGTACTGGCTCAAATGCATCAGGGTTGTTACGGTTCGCTAAAAATTTCAAACCAACTTGAGTGAATAATGCATAGGTTAATACATCATCAACTTCACGTTCGCCTGTTTCTAATTCAATGCCATCTGCTTCTGCTTGTTGTTGCAATTCTGCAGTGAGTTTATCCATCTCATCTTCAAGCAAGTCAGCAGGACGACAAGTAATTGCTTCAGCACCTTCAAGTACTGATTGTTGGAGTTCTTCATTGTATGGTGCAGGTGCTGCACCATATTCGCCTTTCAATACACCAGCAGTTTCTTTCGTTACGCTTTTATAACGCTCACCGGTCAAAACGTTTAATACTGACTGTGTACCAACGATTTGTGAGGTAGGAGTAACGAGCGGGATGAAGCCAAGATCTTCACGTACACGTGGAATTTCAGCTAATACTTCGTCAAAACGATCGCTTGCACCTTGCTCACGTAATTGGCTTTCCATATTAGTTAACATGCCACCAGGTACTTGAGCGGTAAGAATACGTGAATCGATACCTTTCAGAGAACCTTCCCAAGGCGCGTATTTCTTACGCACATCACGGAAATAAGCTGCAACTTCTTCTAATAATTCAATATTTAGACCCGTGTCACGATCTGTACCTTCAAAAATAGATACAACAGACTCTGTTGGTGAATGACCGTATGTCATAGACATTGAGGAAATGGCAGTATCTACAGTATCAATGCCAGCTTCAACACATTTCATAATGGTTGCTGTAGATAAACCTGTTGTGGCATGAGAATGCATTTGTATAGGGATATCGATGGCTTGCTTAAGACTTGTTACCAGCTCATACGCTGCATAAGGCTTAAGTAAACCAGCCATATCTTTAATACATAAAGAATGAGCACCCATATCTTCGATACGTTTGGCTAAATCAACCCAAGTATTTAAATCATGTACAGGGCTTAATGTGTACGAAATTGTACCTTGTGCATGACGATCGTTTTCTTGTACGGCTTTAAGCGCTGTTTCAAGGTTACGAGGATCATTCATAGCATCAAATACGCGGAATACATCAACGCCATTGATTGCCGCACGTTCGATAAACTTTTTGACTACATCATCAGCGTAGTGACGGTAACCCAATAAGTTTTGGCCGCGTAATAACATTTGTTGTTTCGTATTCGGCATTGCTTCTTTCAGTGTACGAATACGGTGCCATGGATCTTCACCTAAATAACGGATGCATGAGTCGAAAGTAGCACCGCCCCATGTTTCAACTGACCAATAACCCACTTGATCAAGTTTAGATGCGATAGGAAGCATATCTTCAAGGCGTAAACGAGTAGCAAACAATGACTGATGCGCATCACGTAGCACGACATCAGTGATGCCTAATGGTTGTTTTGAATCGGACATAAATGACCTTAATAAGTGTTAATAAAAATAGATTGAAAAATTCAGTGACTATTTTTTGTTTGAACGATATTTG
>CALCCU010000014.1 GCA_937900515.1 uncultured Gammaproteobacteria bacterium
GTATCTATTTTGATTAAGTAATGAAATTACTTTTAATTGTTTGTCCGTTAATTTAATAGTTTGTTCTTGCTGTTTAGATTTTAATTGCCATGTAATATCTTTTTTTAATTCAGCTGTTTCACCTTGGCGAAGTTTTTTTGGCAAGATTGTTTGAAAACAATCCCCTATGGGATGGTGGTAATAATCACTTAACCATTGAGTAAGTGACATTAAGTCATTAGGAATTAATGGTTCATTATCAATTATTGTATTTATTGTTTTTAATTTACTTAAATTATCGTTTTTGGTTGTTGCTTTTATATTAACTACGATTCCAATTACATTTTTGTTTCGAAAAGGAAGTTCTACTCTAGCACCTATTTTTAATGATGGTGTGGTTTCAATGACGTAATCAAAGACTGTTCGAAGAGGGCAAGGAATGGCTATTTGGATTATTTGTGTCATATAAACAATAGTATTATATTTCTTTTAAAAGATTATGTTGTTGATTATTAATGTCAGTTGATAAGTTTTATTTTAATATTTGTTTTTTAAAATCATGCAGTTATAGTGTTAAATATTGTGGATAACTATTCTGTAATTATTCAATGAAACTGTGGATAAAAAGCTAAGTTATCCACAGGTAAAGTTATCCACAGATTGTTATTGAATTTATACTCTCTTTATACAGTAAATATAAAGAGCTTATTATGCTGTTCTTTCTTTAACCTCTGAGTTTAAGGAAAAGTTAATATCAAGAGAATTAAAGTGAGTTAGCGCTTTAACTGCTTGTTGATTCATTCTTCTAATTTGGCTTATGGATGTAATTGTTTTATCCATTTTAGCTATTGATAGAGAGCCTTCAGCACCACGACGTAACAAGAGTGATTTTAGAGATTGGTATTCAGCTTCTAATGCTGTTTCTTGTCGTTCTATATGGTGATCTTTAACTGGTTTATTACCTATTTCAGAGTCTTTTAAAATATGAAGGCTATGTTTGTAGTATTCATTTATTTGGTTTTGAATAACAGGAGATAGTGCTGTTGCGACTTGTTTTTTAGAGTGATTTAGTAGCGTGGCAATATCTGAGATTGAACTGTAGTAGTGAGTTATACGTAATAAAATAGGAAGTTTTTCTGATACTTCTTCAGGCAGGTTTTGTTTGTATAAAAGTGTGGTGTAGTCACCTATAGCAACAGCTAGTTTTTTTACAACTAAATCTTTATTTTCCATGCCTTTATTACTTATTTCAAAATTTAGGCTGTCTTTAGCCATAGCGAGTGAGAAATGACCTAAACGCTCTGTTTCACGGCTTAAAGCATGTAAAGATAATGAAGGTAATGCTAGTGCGTGCTTATCTAGGTATAAAGGCTTACCTAGAGCCTCATCTTTCGATTTAAATCTATTTTTTAACCATGCGACTAAAGGTGTGGCAATTGGAATCATCAGTAGTACACCAAGCACATTAAATATCGTATGGAATAAAGCTAATGTCATTGTTGCTGAATTATCAAGGTTAAATAAATCTTGGCTGAATAATATTAATGTGATTAATGGTGATAAGAGTAGTATTGAAACGGTAGCTGTGATGATGTTAAAAATAACATGGCTAGCAACGACACGTTTAGCAACAGAGTTAGTTCCAAAGGATGAAAATACCGCTGTTGTAGTGCTTCCTAAGTTACTACCTATAACTATTGCTGCAGCTGGTAATAAAGTCATTAGGCCACCCGATAAGGCTGTTAACGTTATTGCTAGGGTAACGCTAGATGATTGCATTAGGACTGTGATTAAAAAGCCAAACCCTGTGAAGAGTAAAATATCTTGCCATGTAATCTCGCCATTAGCTTCGAGTGAGAAGTCAGAACCTAAGGCTGAAAAAGTATCTTTGAGGACATCGATTCCTAAAAATAAAATACCAAATCCAACCAGTGCTTGACCGATCGCACCTATTCTTTCTTCACCTTTTGATAATTTTAAAATCATTCCAATGCCTATCATAGGCAAAGCAAACGCACTTATTTTAAAATTAAAACCAATAAGAGTAACTAACCACCCTGTTGTTGTTGTGCCGATATTACTGCCGAAAATAATCCAAATAGCTCGTTTTAAACTCAATAAGCCAGCATTAGTAAAACCAATGGTCGCAACGGTAACTGCACCTGATGACTGAATTAAACCAGTTAGAAATATACCAACACTTAGGCCACGAAGACGCGTATTAGTCCAATGATGTAAAAAGTGATTTAACGCGCTGCCTGCCGCCATCTTTAGGCCTTCAGACATTAACCACATACCGAGTAAAAATAAACCTAATCCGCCGATACCAGAGCTAATCATTGAGTAAATAGACATTGAGCTAAACCGTACCTTAAATGCAATTGTGTTAGTCAATGATGATACCTGATATTTGAGTTATCCTATGCAACAAATATTAAGAGAATACAGATCGTGAAATTAGCTATTATTGTTGCAACTGATGAGCAGGGTTTGATTGGAAGAGAAAATGACCTTCCATGGAAATTGTCGGCTGATTTACAGTACTTTAGACGTGTCACTATGGGAAAGCCTATTATTATGGGCCGAAGTACTCATGAATCAATTGGCCGCGCTTTACCTGGCAGACATAACATTGTTGTTACTAAAAATACTGATTATCAAGCGGATGGATGTACTATTGTTCACTCTATTGCTGAGGCAATAACGGCCTGTAATGATGTTGAGGAAGTGATGGTAATGGGAGGCGCTTCTTTGTATAAACAGTTTCTGCCTCAAGCAGATAAATTATACTTAACTCAGGTTCATGCCAGTCTAGAGGGTGATACTTGGTTTCCAGACTGGCAAACTGATGACTGGATCGAACTTAGTCGAGAAGATTATAGTTCTGATGAAAAAAATGAGTTCGATTACAGTTTTATTGTGCTTGAACGATCTTAAGTTTTGGATGTAAGAATTCTTAGAGCGGCTTGGGTATGTTCTGCAGCCTCATGACCTAAATCAGTTAAGTAACCACCATCTTCATCTGTTACCAAGCCTTTTTCATGTAAGCGGCTAATAGCTGATACCAAGCCATCTCTGGCAGTATGATGTACTTTTATGCCTTCTTGAGTAGTATCTAAGTTATAACGCAAGAGTAATTCGATTTCATCAATAAGCGCTTGTTGGATTGGCATAGTTCACCTGTTCATTTATCTGAAATTATGGATATTCTATCCTACTCCGATTAGAGGGAAATGCTAGCCATTTAAACCAATAAAATGACTTCAGACAATAAAAGTTAACTTAAAGTAATATCATTGAGAATAATAGGCGATATAAGTGATAGCAGCTTTGGATCAAACTTATCCCCCATTTTTAGCGACATCATTTGTAATGTGTTTTCGACACTCGCTGCATTTCGATAACGACGCTCACCAGTAAGTGCATCAAACACATCTATAATACAAATAATACGTGAAAGTAGCGGTATCTCATCACCAAGAAGTCCATCGGGGTAACCTGAACCATCATAATTTTCATGGTGATGAAAAATAATTTTAGCAATTTCATCAGCATTTGGAATATCAAGTTTTTCGACTATATTGGCTCCAATATAGACATGCTGCTTCATTAGCTCGTATTGTTGCTCATTCAGTTTACCTGGGTGAAGCAATATGTCATCAGGAATACCTATTTTACCAATATCGTGAAAAACCGCAGCAACCTCTAAATTATTTAATTCGTGTTCAGACAGATTTAGTTTTTTACCTGTTTTAATAGCTATTTGTGCAACACGTTCACAATGATATTGGGTATATTCATCACGGTGTTTAAGTGCTGTTTGTAATGCATCTCCTGCTTTACAATCAATTTGGAGTGGGGTTTGTATATTCAATCTAACCTCGAATTCACCATGCTAGAGATAAATAAGAATCTATTCTTATTCCGTATTGTCAATCTGTCTGGTATCTTCTTGAACCAAATTAATACTAATCAACATTGTAGAGTGTCACACCATGGCTGTCGAGCAGTTAAAAACAAACTTATTCCAACTTCATCAAAATAAGATTTTTGAGTTTATTGTTATCAGTATTATTGTCTTTTCTGCTTTGATAACGGGTGCTAAAACCTATGATATTGGTTCTACAATGGAAACAATAGTTTGGTTTTTAGATGCGTTTATAACGGTATTTTTTCTCTTCGAAATTATCATTAGGTTGGTTTCTGAGCCACGCTTTTTTGATTTTTTTAAAAAAGGATGGAATATCTTTGACTTTCTTATTGTCACTGCGAGCTTAATACCTATAGAGGGTAATGATAGTGTTTTATTAGCTCGTTTATTAAGAATATTTAGAGTATTGCGTTTAGTCTCTGTTATTCCTGAGTTGCGTATTTTGATTACCGCACTAATGAAAGCTCTTCCTCGTATGGGATATATTGTCTTACTGATGTTTATTATCTTTTATATCTATGCCGCTGTTGGTAGCTTTATGTTCGAACATATCAATGAAACCTTATGGGGTAATATTTCTATTGCCATGCTGACATTATTTCGAATTGCAACGTTTGAAGACTGGACGGATGTGATGTATGAAACTATGGGGGAATATCCACTGAGTTGGATTTTTTACTTAAGCTTTATATTCCTAACAGCCTTTGTATTTTTAAACATGATGATCGGTGTCATCTTAGATGTAATGCAGCGAGAACAAGAAAGCTACTACCGTGAAACAGGTGAAGGTGAAGCCGGTGAGGTGCATTGGATAAAAGAACATACTGAAAGTATGGAACAGCGGTTAGATCGAATTGAAAAACTATTAACGGAAACTTACTCCTCTTCCAGTAAAAGACAGGCCGAGTAAGTTACATTATTGTCTCGTTTAGCACTGCCTCTTCTGC
>CALCCU010000015.1 GCA_937900515.1 uncultured Gammaproteobacteria bacterium
TATTACTCTAATCAAAGGACAACTACCTTCTAAGAATATTCAGAATAAACTATTCCAACATTCTGAATTAACAAATAAAATGCAATTACCTTTAAATCAGGTAATTCAAATAGCACTAACATTTATACATAAAGATAATCATAAATGGGCTAAGGGCTATTTAACAAAAATGCATTATAAAACTAAACAACATTCCTATTCGCCAATCTTCGAAAGCTTAGGCATTAAAATTAAAACTTATTAAGGTTTATTTATGAGTGACTACGATAAAAAATTAAATGATCTTCTAATGTCTTTCGATTGCGAATATGGACTACCTCACGAAATGCATGAAATGATTGATCAAATCTTAAATGAATCTGAAAGCTCTGAAGTAGCTTTTCAAAAACTATCTCATGCCATTGGATATATAGAACAAGAAACTGATTTGCAGTTTGAGGATAACGAAGTGACGACTATGTTCGTCCACATGGCCAACTTACAATGTACTGATACAAAAGATACTAAACTTCATTAAGGAAAATTTCATGCTTAAACCAATTACAGAAGAACAACTTCTTCAACAAAAAATCGAAATGTTAACGGCTGAAAATAAGAAACTTAAAAATGATGTCTCTAAACTTCATCAATCTGTTAAAGACTTGCAATTAAAAAATCATGAATTATCTAAGGCTAATGGGCTTCTTGAGGCCACTAATCAAAACACATCTAAACATGTTGAAGATTTGATAAACTTAAATGATCGCTATGATGCTCAAGTTACACGTTTGCAAAAAATTATTGATACTGATTCGGCAACAATCAAACGCTTAATGAATCTAAATGATTCTGATGAAGCACAATTAAATCGTATTATGGTTTATCTAAAATGTGTTGGTGATACCGCATTGACTGAAGCTAAAGCGTTCACGGCCAATGGTGACTGTAATAAATCAAATGAGCGTTGTGCCGTCTTTGAGTCAATGTACAATGTGATCGAAGTTATAGAGCAATTCAAACAAAAGGATTAAATCATGCTGTTCATAAGATTGGATAACCACTACTGAGTAAAACAAAGAGCTTCTTTGCGCTTGGTGCGCTTCTCTTTTCAGTTATGGATCAATCTTATGGCATGTATAAATCCTAAAAAAGCATGGTGGTCTAAACACCGCCACCCTGAAACCGGTAATTTAACGCCGGTTTTCAGACCTGATCATTCTCACGAACTGTATGGTTCGTTCCTGCTTCCTTGTGGCAAATGCCAACCATGCTTGGCTAAAAAAGTACAAGCTAAATGCATTCAATGCGTTCATGAAATGCATTCCGTTAAACATTCCTGCTTTCTCACTTTGACCTATGATGATGATCATCTAGTTATCAATAACAGATCTTTGTCTGGTACTCTGGTCAAAGAACACTTAAAACAATTTCATAAGTCATTAAGAAAGCGTATCAATGATACTTATGGAAAAGACTATAAATATAAATACTTTCAATCGGGCGAATATGGCGGTTTAACTGGTAGACCGCATTATCATGTTTTACTCATGGGGTATGATTTCCCTGATAAAACTAGAGTAGCTATAACCTCCAAACGCCCGCTCTATGATTCTGAAACACTCAATACATTATGGAAATACGGCCATGTAAGACTTGAGGACGCTGGAATAGGTGCGGCCTCTTATATTGCTAAATATGCAATTAAAGAATATATGTCTGGAAATCGAGATCTCGAATCTCTGGAAACTACTGGACGTATTCCTCAATATATAACCCAATCGCGCCAGATTGGGAAAACTCACTTACACAAATATGCAAAAGAATTTTTGCAACATGGTACTTATGTTACCTCTAACATGAACCCTTCCGTTCTTGGCCAACCGAACAAGGGTCTGCCTTTGTCAAAATGGCAATTACAACAATTAAAGGAGATCAATCCTGATCGTGTCGATGAAATCCTTAGCGAACGCAAACACTTTGCTATACAACAAACTAAGCCTTATCAAACAGGACTAAAAAAAACGGTCGGTACATCCGACATCAATCTTGGTGCTTATGTCTCTGACGTTACCCGTAAACAGTATGCAAAGTATAAAAATTCAACTTATACAACTGGAGTGAGAGACACGGAAACTAAACAATTTGAACAAATGCTTACTTGGTCTATGGAAAATGCTATGTCATTAGACCCTGCGCTTTCCCCACTGGAACAAACGCAATTACTTATTAAAGAGTTCAAATCTCAATCTACAGCCTTTTGAGCTGTGCGAAAAATAAGCGAAGCGATACGGCAACCGCTAGGGCGCCAGGTCGGATTATGCAGTGCTGCCTAAGTTCAATCATTTGCTTGGTACCCAACCGTAAAGCAAATCCCCTTTCCACTGCTAGAATCAGGCGAAGCTAATTACTAACCCGACCTTCTACAGCTCGTTAGGGATACCGTTCTAAAACGAGCTAAAACCACTCTCTAAGCTTTAAAAGCTTAATAGCCGTGTGAATCCCATTAATACGGCTTAAAAACTCTGTGCGTGCCGTCTAGGGGCGTACAGAAAAATAAAATGTGTACGAATTGTTAAATTCGTGATACACTGTGATGCTATGAGCTCGACAAGTTATCACAGGATGACTACGAAAATCGGAGTCATACATAAAAAACCTCTCTAAATCTCTCTAACCCTCTGTAAACCTTAAAAAAATTACCTATAAATGCAAATATCTCGAAAGCTTGCGAAAGAGTAAAAAAGCACAATAGGGTCAAAATCTAAGGTTAAAAACATGAGGGTTAAAAATAGGGTTGAAAACCCTTCTAAAACTTCGAAATCGAGTGAAACGAAAATTTCGACCGCAGAAAACGAGCGCAGCGAAGTTTTCTGCCCCCAAAAGAAAATCTCTTTCTTTCTTCTAAAACTACTCTCTTAAAAAGTGTCTTTTTGTAGGCTTTTTGGTCTTGGTCTGCGCATTGCAGAAAAGCGGGTCTATGAACCCGCTAAAACGTTCCATATTTAGGAAAAATCTATACATTTAAAACTGTGTCTTATCTCTCATTTCTTTATCACTGAGAAATCCTATATTTAGGAAAAGCTAGACACAATCTATAAACTTGGCTAGAGTGAAAAAACGGACTGCAAAACCATTTACTCAAATTACAGACGCAAAAAAACCCCTATCGCAGAAATGGCAGTTTCTAAGGGGCTTCTTGCGCCGATATTGACTTAAGGATACTAGGTGAGAACATGGCCACCAAACCAGCTCTACATAATAACTTTATCGACTCTGCAAGTTTATCCATACCTCTACATCTTGTAAAGGTTCTGGACGAAAACCTAAAACTCAAGTATGAGTTCTCACAATCTCATAGTGATGTGATCATTGCGTCTCTTGACAATGAACAACACTACTATCTAGATGAAAATCCACGCATTAATCCTGATGTTGAAAAGCCTATAGGCGTAAACTCGTTAGGTGTGAATCTGGGTAATGTGTATTACCAGATCAAGAATATTCGAACCTCCGAGCGTGAATACACTCCATGTCTAACAATCTCTATTAACTCAAAAATGCTTCAAAGCCGATACTATGAAGGTATCAATCTAAAAACAGTGCACCAGTTATATGAATTTATTATTCATCAAAAAATCATTGAAGTAAGCCTTCAATCATTTCTCGATGGTATTACTGATGTTGATATTGCACAAGATTATTATTTAGAAATGGATCTTTGTAAGCTTACAAAAGGCTTTAAGCAAACAGTAAAACAAAGCTTTCAAAAAGTCTTCAAGGTACACAACAGAGGTAAAACAGGCTTTACTTGTGGTAATCGTAAAATTAAATTTGCTCCAGAATTTAAGGTATA
>CALCCU010000016.1 GCA_937900515.1 uncultured Gammaproteobacteria bacterium
ATCAAAACCGATAAGGGGTAGTAAAACATCGGCTTATCATAAATAGGAACTAGCTGTTTCGATACACCACGAGTGATAGGGTAAAGTCTCGTGCCACTGCCACCCGCTAAGATTATTCCTTTCAAAAAGTACTCCTGATTCTATGAGTTAAATTTATATAATTGACTAACAATCATATCTTTGATTATTTAAAGGATAAAGCTATTAATTCAAATAGCCTCCTATGAGTAGCGATACCACTCAATCGCCCCTACTCATTTTGATTTAGGTCGCTTGTTCCCGATGGGTATTCTATTCCATCGTATATCCCCCACATCTCCTGATGGGAACCATAATCACCAGGGAAAAAACAACAACTGACCCACGTTAGTCCGACAATTTCAGTTATAACTGATTTTGCCCCCTCACTGCTCGTCCACCACGACGATATATTATAGCTTTGAGGAATAGAGGAATAAATGCCTATTTTAGTGCTATTTTTAAATGCAAGTTCATATAAAAATTTCGTTCTCCTTGCATGTACACCTTCTGTAAACACATCAACACTTAAAAGAGAAACACCTTCTTTTTCAAACCACTTTCGAACCATAACTGCACTTAAAAAAGTTCTATTTTGAGCAGAATCAGGAGTAGGAACTGCGACTAGTTTATCTTCATCAATGCCTTGTGATAAAAAAAACGCAGCTGCATAATCCGCATAACTTTTATAGCGAGACTTTGTAATCCCTTTTATTGCTCCGCCAGTAGTTAGCAGTATTTTATAATTATTTGATTGGAATAGTTCTAACGCCTTCTTTAAACTGTACTCATCCTGCCAGCCCTCAACAACTAAGTAAGTACTATTAGCAGGTTCTGTCACTGACAAATAACTGCCTATATTCCTCACAACAATGACAATCGTAAAAGATAAAACTGCCGCTATTGTTAATGCAAACCACCACCTAGGTAGATATAAAGAATATTGTTTAAAAAATACTGTTTTCATGCCAGCAATAAAACACGCTTATTGAAAAAAAAGCAATTAAAGCGACTCCAGTAATTCCTTAGTATTTTCTGTCGTTAATATATCACCCTGTTTCTCGGCTAATGCAGCAGCTTTTTTTAGGAAATTTTCAGCTTCTAACTTATTACCTTGCTTCAAATATAAAGCACCAAGATGATAGTTAAAAACCGCTACATCTGGGGATAAAGATACAACTCGTTCCAAAACACTTTGTGCTTTAGAAAAGTTGCCTTGAAGCACTTGTGCCCATGCATAAGTATCTAAATAATAGGGTTCTGTAGCCGATTTAAACCTTTCAGCTAACATCACAGCCTTCTTTATATTTTCTTCTGTAGCATAGTGCTCTGTTAACAAGCTAGCAAGGTTATTAATTGCAGGCTCAACATTAGGATTCCTAGCTAAGATTCCTTCATATAAGCTTTTGGCTTCATCGAATTCACCAATCCGTTCATATAATGATGCTTTCTGTAAAGGCAACATAACGCTATTCGGATTAGCTTCAATCCCCTCTTGGTAGATAGCTATCGTTTCAGCGGTTTTATTTTGAGCTAAATAGACAGAAGCTAAAGTACTGTAGCCTCCTTCCCATCGAGGTTCTGTAGCTATTCCTTTCTTAATTGTTGCTATGGCATTATCCCAATCACTACTTTCACGATATACACTTGCTAATATTCCGTAACCAGCTAAAAGCTCAGGATTTTTGTTAATAAACTCATTTAAATAGCTAATCAACTCTTTTTTATCATCATTTTCCATATAGCTCGTAGCAAGTTGCTGCAAAGCTCTAGTCATATCAGGACGTATCTCTAATGCATTTTTGTACTCTAGAATTGCAGTGTCATAGTTTTTCTGTCCTTGTGCAATTTGCCCAGAAAGAAAATGTGTAAACGCGGTATCTTTTTTATCCACTCGAAGCGAATCAACAACGCTTTCAGTTCCATACCAATCTTTCTTTAAAATTCTAACTTGAGCTAAGGCTTGCAATAAAGGCTCTTTGTTTTTAGCATTTTTAAGCGCTTTAACTAATACCTCTTCAGTACGGTCCAAGTTATTTTCTTGCATTAAACTGCCAGCAACAGATAATGCCGCAATAGTATTGCTTGGGTTAACAGTCAGTGCTTGACGAAAACTATCATCCGCTAATTCCGAAGAGCCTGTATTCATATAGGCTTGAGCTATCATTACAAGCGCCTGTTCAGATTCAGGATTATTACGCAGTATAATCCTCAAGTTAGTAACAGCTGAGTCATATTCTTTCTCAGCAATCTGAATACGAGACCTTAATAACAACGCGCCTTCATTCTCTGGCACTAACGTCAACACATTATCTATTTCTTTTTTTGCTACTTCCACATGGCCCTGTTGCAACTCATAACCAGCAAGCATAACTTGAGCTTTTCGACCATTATCACCATTAGCGTCTAACTTTTTGATTTGTTCAAGAGAGCTAACTGCTTCACTTATTTGGTCGCGGTCCAATTGGAGTTTCACCTTAGCAAAACGTAACTCATAATCTTTTGGTTCTTGTTCAATATAGCTATCTAATAGAGCTATTGCTCGTTCTGGTTGCTTTGTTTTAACTAACGAGACTAATAAAATTTTAGCTTGTTTATCTTTAGGGTGATTTAACACAAAATCTTCTAATACTTCTTTTGCTTCATCATAGCGATCTTGATAACTAAGCAATTTAGCGAGCGATATCGCAACCCAACTATCCTCTGGGCGTTGCACAAGTTGATCTTTATAGACTTGCTCCATAGCCGTAAAGTTTTTCTGTTCCTCTAGGATAGACAGTTTGATCATAGTCAAAGGTAATTGGTCAGGTTTAATTTTTAATGCTTCATCTATAACTGAGAGCGCCTTTTCTGGCTTACCTTGCATATTAAAAATAAGGGACTTCAGAGATAACGACTCAATATTATTTGCATCTAATGTAAGTGCATGCTCCACATCATCCAATGCTACCTCATAGTTTTCTTGTTTCATCTCAACAGATGCTCGCAACAGCCATGCTAATTGATTAGAACTATCTGCTTCAATTACCTTGTTAGCTTTCGTCAAAGCGACATCAAGCTGTCCACCTAATAAATGAATTTGCCCTAGTTTTACTATCGCATCGTAATGAGTTGGATCTAAGCGTTCCACAGTGGTTAAATTAGCAAGCATCGCTTTCCATTTCTGCTCTTGCTCATCAATCAATGCTAGCTGGTAAAACGGTTCTGCCAATCTAGGATCGACTTGAATCGCATTCTTAAATTCCAAGCGGGCTTTTTGAGTTTTTCCTTCTTCAAGTAACTCTTTACCACTTTCAACAAAATCAGATGCACTGTCTACAGATGATCCACAACCAAGCAATGCACTAAATAATAATCCAGTAATTACAGTCTTTTTAAATGCTCTCATTGTTTATTCCTAATCCAAAATATACTGTTTTAACTCAGGCTCAACCTGAGACATAAGGTCAACTAAACGTGCATCAGCAGTGTCAAGTGACTCATTTTCCATAACATTTGTCACAACACGGACTAATGAACCATCAGTCCGATTCTTAATAATTGCATCTAAAAATAAATACCATTTATTGATATATTCATTTGCCACGATACGACCATGTCCTTGGAACCAATAATAAACCAATTGTCTTTGATTACCCCTCTTGATTATTACGCGGTTTACAGGATGTTCACGGACTGAAATTCTTTTTAAGTCATAAATTTCCCAACCACCACCAGGAATACAAACTCTTGGTGAATGAGGTGAGACACCTTTTCGTTGAGATTCGTAATAAGCCACATAAAAATTGACTGTTTCTTGTTTTTCATTCTGGT
This sequence comes from uncultured Gammaproteobacteria bacterium, assembly GCA_937900515.1. GTDB lineage: Bacteria > Pseudomonadota > Gammaproteobacteria > Nitrosococcales > Methylophagaceae. The sequence continues at coordinate 3,832 of CALCCU010000016.1, forward strand.
AATTTGCCAATAAATAATCTGTAAAGCCCAATTTATCTATTACCGATTGGTCTAATTTTGCATGCTTGCCTGTCCAGTCACCTAATGACATCGGAAAGTTTACAAATGAAACATGTCCAGGAGTGATCTCTGTCCTTTTTTCCAAGAATTGAGTAAAAATAAGTGCTCCAGCTAAAATCAAAATAACGACAAGAGCAGGAGTATTATTGGCACGACTATTAGCGTTTGAAGGTAAAATATCTTTCGGCATATCTACCACACCAAATACTTTTGATAGTGACACTTGGCTATTTGTTAATTTTTCCAAACCCCAGATTAGAATAAATAATATAACGGCACATGCCATAAAAATTATCCAGCCTTCAAAGTCATGCAAAAACCCCTCAGCCATTGATATTCCCCAATTATCGACCATAACGCCGATAACACCAATGCGAAAGCTATTCATTAAAATAGTGACTGGAATAGTTACTAGAAATACAATTGCCCGCTTCCAAAATGCTGCTTGATAAAAATAAGCAGCGATAAAACCTAGACTCATAAGGGGGAACAAGTACCGTAAACCACTACATGCTTCAACAACTTGAAGCTGGTAGACGCCTAAATCGATTACATTTCCTTCTAAATAAACAGGAATATCAAACAAGCGGATAAAACTCACACCTAACTCTGACGAGACCAATTGAAGCTTAGCGGTTAATACCACCTCAATGAAATAAGGCAATGGAATGGCAAAAAGTAACAGTAAAATGGGGGCAAGAGTATATTTAGTTGCTCTACCAATAGAAACTAAAGACAAACCAATCAGTAAAATAATAAAAGAGTACTGAATTAAAACAAAGAGGCCACTCACCTCGCCGACAACAAACAAAATCAAGGCGGAGATAATCACGATAACGCCAGACCATAGTGGCGGACCAATCATCGAAAGTATTAGATCTTTTTTCTCCCAAAGTATGTATAACGTCACAAAGGGTATTAAATAACCATGACTATATTCTTCTTGAATTCCCCATCGTGATACTGCTTCAGCTAATCCACTCCAATAAGTCAAAACAGCTAATATTAAGGCAACAATTAAAAAGCCCATTTGTTTTATATTTAGCAAAACATCATCCTCATCATTCCTTAATTAGCTATCATTAATTATATTGAAACCGTTTAATCACGTTATTCAATGCCAGCAATCGATTAATTGTGTCCGGTACATTCGATAAATAAAGTTGTCGCTGCTGTTCATTTAAGTAGTGCTGAAAAAGCAATAAACTAGCTATGAAGGCACCATCAATATAAGACAATTCACTACAATCGATTTCCACATCGCCATCTTTATTCTTTGCCAATTCATTTTCAAGAAGCTCTTTCACTTGAAATAGTTCTGAATACTTAAGGCTTCCAGATAAAGCAACCAGCGTACCTGTTTTGTGAGCAATTCTCAATTCAAACTTCTGATGATAAGCATTCGTCCTTTTCAACCACCCGTCCATCATTGCCAAGGGAAGTATATTGAAGGAAATTAACTTTAAAAAGGCAATGCCATCAAATAAGTACCGACGCCATAAAGCTGGCTCTTGCTTAATACGCCACAGCCACTCTAAACCCGTGTTTTGCCAGAACTTTGGTGCTCTTTCGACATAACCAGCAACAAAATTTATCACTGCACCGAGATGACTAATAATGGGAGCTGTAAGATGTGAACGATTTTGTTGGATCCACTGTTGTCCTTTTTTTGCACCCAAGGCCACAACGATAAAATCTGGCTGGGTAGCGTTTATCGTATCGATAATTGTAGGAGAACTCATCTCATCGACAGTCACAAATCCAGGATCATAGTGGCCACAGCATTCCATTCCGTTAGCGTTCTGATTCAATTGTTGATGAGCAGTTTCAGCTATTCCTTCTTGACCACCAAAGAAAAATACTTTGATTTTATTTTTAGTGTTTTCACCTTGTGCCAACTTATCAAATAAGCTCGACCCTGCAACTCGCTCGGTAATCGGAATATTTAACAATTTAGCAACCCAAATTAAAGGCATACCATCAGCTAAGCTTAAATCACTTTCAATAACAGATTGATAAAAACTAAGATCTGATTGTGTCGCAACAACAAAATTCAAATTGGGAGTAGAAATAAAGCAAGGATCTCTACTTTCAACTGCGTTTCCTACGTATTTAGCTGACTCATTTAAATTGATGTTATCAAAAGGTAGCCCCAAAATATTCCACACATCCCTAGATAATAGCCCACTATTACTCATTAATTTCGCTCACTTTAGATGTATAAAAATCGAACTAGCTTAATCTTGCTCACTTAATACTGACAAAAATAGTCTCTGCAGTCGCTGACTATTAATTGATAGTGAAAAGTCACTATTAATTTTTTCAATTGCCTGCTCAATCATTTTATCTCTTAAATTCACATCATGCTTAATTTGATGTATTGCCTTCGCAAGCGCATCTGCATCATCAGGCTCAGTTAAAAGGCCTGTTGTACCATCTATCACTAACTCAGGAATACCTGATAACTTTGTAGAAATCACGGGGACACCTGAAAGCATAGCTTCCATTAATACGACAGGAATTCCATCCATATCACCCGCGCGATCCATTTTGCATGGTAAAACAAAGGCATCTAAAGATTCAATGAAGCTCGCAACATCAGTATTAGCCATCGCACCTAAGAAAGTCACTTCATGACCACTCAATTTCAACTCCCTTGTTAATTGACTAAGCTCTTGTTCTAAAGGCCCAGAGCCTGCAATTTTAAGTTCAACGCCCACATTCTGATTTTTAAGAATAGAAACGGCATGTATCAATGTGTCGATACCTTTTTTCTCAACCAAGCGGCCAACCACACCAATTTGAATTTTATTATTACTGGCCGGTGCTAATCGCTTAGAGAACTGCTTTTCATCCACACCACATCGAATTATTTTTACACTATCGGTATCAATACCTTTTCCAGCTAAATATCGTTTATTAAACTCGGAAATGGTGGCAAAAAATGCTGAACGTAGAACTTTTTCCTTCAATAACCAGCCTCGCTCAAATAAATCGTTGGCATGAGCTGTAACACTAAAAGATATATTGGCGAGAGATGAAGCATACATCCCTATATCTGTTGGAATATGTGCAAAGTGGATATGAAGATGTTGGCATTTTTTTGATATTAATTGCTTGGCTAATACTGCCGAATAGAAAAACCTATACCCCAAACCAAGTGCGTTTCGAGAAAACAGGCCCAACGTAGTCATATCTTGTATTAATAACCATAGTGTTTTTATATAACGAATGGGGTGAGACAGAAGTAAACAAATATGTGTCCAAATGACTTGCAGCTTCGCAATATCATAAATATGAATAACACTCTTTTTCAATTCTGCTAAAGCAGGATCGCTTGCCTCTGAGTAGGGCTTGTGAACGGAGAACGCCGTGACATCAACGCCCAACTCATTCAGCTTTAATATTTCTTTATATACAAAGGTTGCTGAAAGAGCTGGTATTTCCGGAGCTAAATAGGCAATTCTCATCTATATACAACCTAAGTAATACATCATGTATTGATTAATGCTTTTCATCCCACACCTGTTGTTGCACTATATTTAGGTTCTCAGTCGCTTGTGTTTTGCCTTTTAATAAACACTGCGTTTGATAATCGTTAATAAACGATACTAACTCTGTATCATCAAAACGCGGTTTTCTTTGCAATAGACTTTTCGCGTACCCCCACCACATGGCAAAACCACCGATAAAATAAGGAGGGTGAAGCATTCTAAATACTGATGACGCCGTCATATAAAGTAAACTTGTTCCCATAAAATACTGACCAAAACCATGACGCATTCGGCCTGTCATTATGCCTTGTTGACTTGATCCCATAGGACGCAAATGAATAAATTGAAGTTCAGGTTCATCCCAACTAACAGCAATCCAACCTAATTGACGACATTTGTGACAATCAATGCCATCCCACATAACTTGTCGAACAAAACCGCCAATGTCTTCAAAACAACTACGACGATAAAATTTAGTCATTCCCACCGACATTTCATCACCACATTTTTCACTGATCAAGCGATCTGTCTTTTTATCTTTAAAATACGCTTTACCACTACAGGTACCAATGCGAGGATTTTGTTCCATTCTCTCTATTAATATTTCAAAATAGCGAGGTGGTAAATCAAGATCTAAATCAAATTTACAAACATAATCAAACTGACTTACATCAACCTGATCATACCCATGATAAAAGGCTTCAATCACCCCAGGTCCCACACTTCGATGACCTCGGTTTTCTCTGGTGATAATTTGAATAAATGGGTGTTTATCAGCATATTCTTTCAAAATAGCAGGAGTATCATCTGTTGAACCATCATCGACAATCACCCATAGATCTGGCTGCACTGTTTGAGCAACTACACTATCCAATGTCAGTTTCATAAAATCTGCTTCATTACGGCAGGGTGAAACCAATAAATATGACATAAATGTTTTTCCTTGTTATTTGTACTCGATCAGTGAACTTTGTCGGTTTTGTATCTGATTTTTCAAAAATCGTAAGGCACCAACACATTGAGGAAACTTTCCACACACATTAGACATAGCATAATAAATACTATTTTTTAGTGATAAGTCTTGTGACATATTCTTGATTGATAATCTAACAATCTGCACGGGATAACATATAAAAAGAGCTAAGAACATTGGATTATATATTGATGAAACAATAATCAACATCGGTAATAAAGCAGCCCAAACAATAATACTTCTTGTTGGTTTTACATTGTATTTTTCCCGTGACTTACCATGCAAATAACAGCCTTGAGCATAAGCATAACCTGCTCGTTTAGCTCTATTCCACCATTGACCAATGTGAGTCATAGCTGCGTCATGCAACGTCATTTCCGAGTCTAAACGATAAACCTTCCAACCTTTAACTCTTAACCTAAAACACATTTCTGGCTCTTCACCAGCAATCAAAGCACCATTATAGCCATCAACCTGTTTAAAAGATGAAACTCTAATTAAAACATCTCCGCCACACGCTTTTGCATCGCCAATGGGAGTATCCCATTCAATATCACATAATTGATTATAAACAGTACTCTCAGGAAAGCGTTCTCTACGTCGGCCACATGTCAACGCGTAAGACGGGTTCTCCACCAAAAAGGCATGTGCAGTTTCGATCCAACTGGGTTGAATTACACAATCACCATCAACAAACTGAATAAATTCAATCTCAGAATATTTTTCAAGCAAATAACGAGCACCTTCATTCCGTGCTCTAGCAGCAGTAAATGGTTGACTCATATCTAATGAGACACAGTCAACATCACGCTTTTCTGCTTCTTGTAAACTGGCGTCTTCAGATCCAGAATCAACATAAACCACATATTGAAGGTGAGACTTAAGCGATTCAATGCAGGCGATCAAACGATCACCTTCATTTCGGCCAATAACAACGGCTCCTATCGTTTTATCAATAGTCGTTTCCATACTATAAAAAGTTTACTCCACGTATTTTTCTAAACATCATGTAGCCACTTAAGAGAAATAGGGTCATAGGAA
>CALCCU010000017.1 GCA_937900515.1 uncultured Gammaproteobacteria bacterium
TCTGCAATTGTACCAATTTTTAGGAGCATGGCGAACAAAAAAGCCAGATTCAGTTTCCTGAATCTGGCTTTTTATCTTTTATAATGAGGAAGTCTTAAACTTCGTTACGCCATTGATGACATTCATCATCAAAGATTGTACTTACTTCTTCTGGGCCCCATGTGCCTGCTTCATATTTATGCACGAAGTCTTGTTCTTTTGACCATTTTTCAATGATTGGGTCAACGGCTTTCCACGCAAGATCTACTTCATCTGAACGTAGGAATAATGAACGGTCGCCTAAGATAGCATTGAGGATCATTGCTTCATAAGCATCTAATTTATGAGCAGGATCTTCATCTTCATTAGTTTCTAAGCCGACTTTGTGGGCTTTGATTTCTAAGCCTGGCTCTTTCGCTTGCAGTTCAATACGTAGTGTATTGTCAGGTTGTAAACCCATTGTGATCCAGTTTGCATGGCTGTTGCCAATGTCTGTGCCTTTAAACAATTCTTGAGGTGGCTTTTTGAAACGGATAGCAATCATTGCTTTTGATTCTGGCATGCATTTACCTGTACGTAGGTAAAATGGCACATCGCGCCAGCGCCAGTTATCAATATAAACCTTCATGGCTGCATAGGTTTCAGTCACACTGTTTTCTGGAGCATCATCTTCTTCTAGGTAGCCTTTTTGCTCTTGGCCATCAACAGTACCCGCAGCATATTGACCACGGAATGCATGGCTATCAACCATGTCTTCTGTGATTGGACGAATTGATTTAAGTACTTTTACTTTTTCATCACGTAGTGATTCATCGTTTAAATCTGCTGGTGGCTCCATTGCTATCAATGTCATTACTTGTAGTAGATGACTTTGGATCATGTCGCGCATTGCGCCTGAACCATCGTAATAACCCGCACGGCCGCCCACACCTTGTTGTTCAGCATGTGTGATTTGTACGTGGTCGATGTAGTTACGGTTCCATAACGGTTCTAATAATAGGTTAGCAAAACGGAATACAAAGATGTTTTGTACTGTGCCTTTACCTAGGTAATGATCGATACGGTAAGTTTGTTCTTCGGTGAAGTTTTTGCGTAAAACACTTTCAAGTGCTGCGGCACTTTTTTGATCGTAACCGAATGGTTTTTCAACAACTAGATTACGCCATCCTTTATCTTCTTTATTTAGGCCTACAGCAGCAAGGTTATCGCCCACTACGCCGAATAGAGATGGACTGATTGATAAGTAGAATACGATATTGTCAGAGAATCCATTCGCAGGATCATCTAATAATGTTTTTAAGTCTTGGTAAGAGGCTGCATCATTGATATCGTTTTTGAAATAGCTGATTTTATCTAAGAAATCAGCTAATGCATTTTCACTAGCGCCAGCGCGTGCTTTTGCTGATACATAGCCTTCTACGAGTGATTTCCAATCGTCTTGGTCTTGTTCTCCGCGACCCATGCAGATGATTTTTGTGTCAGCAGTTAGGCGATTTTCTACATCTAAGTGGTAAAGTGCTGGTAGCAATTTTTTCTTAGAAAGATCGCCAGTAGAACCAAAGATGATGATAGTACAAGGTTTCATTTTTTCTCCCGTTGCAGGCTGTGATTTTGCCCGTGACCGTATATAATTTCTGCAATTGTACCAATTTTTAGGAGCATGGCGTGCGAAAAATTCTTTTTGCGAGTAGTGAGGTTCATCCATTAATTAAGACTGGTGGCTTAGCAGATGTCTCAGCTAGCTTGCCTATAGCGCTTCACGCACATGGTCATGATGTACAAATTATATTGCCTGCATATCGTCAATGTTTAGAAGCATTAACTGAAATTCGTACAGTTGCGACTGTCAAATTGGATGGCTATCACTCGCCAATAGAAATTATTCAATCTACTCTACCAGGCAGTGATGTCACTATTTTGTTAGTGCATTCGCCTGAACATTTTGATCGTGATGGTGGTGCTTATGGTCCTACTTCAGGTGGAGATTGGGATGATAATGCGGCTCGATTTGCATTGTTTTCACGTGCGGTTGCTGCTGTAGCAATGAATGAGACTGAGCTAGATTGGCAGCCTGATATCTTACATTGTAATGATTGGCAAACAGGCTTAGCACCTGCGTTAATTGCTGATTTACCTCGCCGTCCAGCGACTATTTTTACTATTCATAACTTGGCGTATCAAGGTCTATACCCTAAAGAAACCTTTGGGATGCTCGATTTGCCAGAGCGCTTATGGCACAGCAATGGCCTAGAGTTTTACGATATGTTGTCGTTCATGAAGGGCGGTTTGATCTATTCTGATCACATCACCACGGTGAGTCCAACCTATGCTGATGAAATTTGTACTTATGAATTTGGTTATGGTCTTGAAGGCTTATTAGCGGAGCGTGCTAAAGAGGGTAGGTTAACGGGGATTATCAATGGGATTGATCTTGATGATTGGAACCCTAAGACGGATGCTGCAATCAGCAAGAATTATTCAGCCAAAACAGTAAAAAATAAATACGACAATAAAATAGCAATTCAGCAACATTTCGGCTTGCCTGTTAAAAGTGATGCTGTCGTCTTTGGTTTGATTAGTCGGTTGGTCGCTCAAAAAGGCGTGGATTTAACCATTGATGCGATTGCTACCTTATTAGACGAAGGCGAAAATCTTCAGCTGGTTTGTTTAGGTAGTGGTGAAGCAGGTTTTGAACAAGACTTACGTGTATTAAGAGCTCGTTACCCAGATAAAGTAGGCGTAACGATTGGTTACAGTGAGGAATTATCACATCAAATTGAAGCTGGGGCTGATGTATTCTTAATGCCGTCACGCTTTGAGCCATGTGGTTTAAATCAGCTTTATAGCTTGCGTTATGGCACCTTGCCATTGGTGCGAAATACCGGTGGTTTGGCCGATAGTGTAGTGGATGCATGTGGTGACGATTTAAAACATAACTTTGCAACGGGCTTTAAGTTTGATGCTGCAACAGCTGAGGCATTGGAAGAAACTATTCGTCGCTCAATTACTTTATTTAAACATCCTCGAGTTTGGCGACGCGTGATGTTAAAGGCGATGGAACAAGATTATAGTTGGAAAAAAAGTTCGCAATCTTATGAGCTTTTATATGATAGTTTGAGAGCAAAGTTAGCTCGTAACTAGAAGGGAAGCGCTATATCGCATACCTTTAAGTCTGCTACAATATAAAAGTACTTGAATGGAAAATTCGTCTCCTTTACGACATAAATAAATGTGTCGTAGAGTAATGATAACTGCCATTTCGCAGAACTACGGATAGGGAAACCTGTCCGATGTCCAATAGTGATATTCATCACTAAATTATTTGTAAATTTATTTAGCAGAGAGTGCCATTGTGACTGAGCATCAAAACGACATTACGCCTTTAACAGATCAAGAATTAAGAAACCATGTTCGATTAATTGGCCAGATTTTGGGTGATGTTATCCAAAGTCATGCTGGCCCTGATGTCTATGATGCGGTTGAATCCTTACGGCAGGGCTATATTAGCCTTCGACGTGAAGATGAATCTGAGCTTCGACAAACGTTGCTCAACTTAATTTCAGAACTCGATGATGAAGCGTTAACCGACGTTATTCGTTCATTTAACCTGTATTTTGGTTTGGTTAACACGCTTGAAGAATCTCATCTTCACCATAATCGACAAATTCAATTACGTAATAATAAAACGCTTTGGGAAGGCTCACTGAGCGATACGTTTGCACAATTTAAACAGCAAGGAATGAGCTTAGCTGAAGTACAAGCTGTACTTGAAAAAGTGAATTATATCCCTGTGTTTACCGCACATCCAACCGAGTCGAAACGTCGGACAATTATGGAAGGCCTGCGTCGAATTTTCTTATTAGATGAGCAGTTGGCGCAAGGTGACTTAACGGAGTCTGATAAACGAAAAGTCAAATTACAGTTAAAAACACAGATCCAAATTTTATGGGGTACAGACGAAGTACGAACGGTTAAACCAACCGTGCGAGACGAAGTGAAAAACGGACTGTTTTATTTCAATATGAGTCTGTTCGATGCTGTTCCTAAAACGTATAAGAATATGCGTGCTGCACTTGAACGTGTTTATGCCGATGAGCTGCAACAAGGCCAAACCATTACTATTCCTAATTTCATGAAATTTGGTTCATGGATTGGTGGTGATCGTGATGGTAATCCATTTGTGACGGTTGATACCACTGAGATGGCAGTGCAATTACAAACTCGCACTATTTTACGTCGCTATTTAAACGATGTGACTGAACTTAGTCATGTTCTCACTCACTGTGAAACAGTCTGTGGCATTAGCCAAGACTTGATAGATGATATCGCTCAAAATGAAGGTCAATATGTAACGGCTTTTGGAGCGAATCCTAACCGTTTTAGTACCGAACCTTATCGTCGTAAGCTCTATATGATGCGCCATCGTTTAGAAGATAACTTACGTGTGAGTGAAGATTTCTTTTCTAATACTGAAAGCAAACCTTCTTTAGGTGTAGCTTATGAAACAGAAGATCAGTTTTTAGCTGATTTGAACTTGATTAAAGCGTCTTTATGTCAAAATGGTGATGAATTGATTGCCAATGATGAACTACAGGACTTAATCAGATTAGTTGAAACCTTTGGTTTTTATTTGCTTCAACTTGATATTCGGCAGGAGTCTACACGTCATAGTGAAACAATTGCCGAGTTATTACAGAAGCTTGATTTAACGGATAATTATTTAGAGAAAAGTGAAGAAGAACGCTTTGCTTTGCTTGTGCAATTATTGAATATTAAATCATCACCACAGATTACTGACGACTTAGCATTAACAGAAAATACGGCTGAAACCTTTGCTGTATTTAAGTTAATGAAGCGTTTAATGGGGCAAATTAGTGCTGATATGTTTGGCACTTATGTTATCTCGATGACCCACGAAGCCAGTCATATTTTAGAAGTATTATTATTGGCTAAATTTGCTGGATTATGTGGAAAAACAATTGATGGCGAATGGTTCTGTGATATTAAAGTCTCACCATTATTTGAAACAATTGCCGATTTAGCTCGCATTGAAGATGTGATGACTAACTTGCTGGATGAATCACTTTATAGAAGCCTCTTAGCAGCGTCTGGTGATCTACAAGAGGTGATGCTTGGGTATTCTGACTCATGTAAAGATGGTGGTATTTTGGCCTCTGGTTGGAGCTTGTATAAAGCTCAACGCAGTATTGCCAAACTAACCCGCAGCCGTAATGTGGAATGTCGTATGTTTCATGGTCGTGGTGGCACAATTGGTCGCGGGGGCGGTCCAACATACCAAGCGATTAAGGCGCAACCTGCATCAACGGTAGATGGGCAGATTAAATTTACCGAGCAAGGTGAAGTACTGTCTTATAAATACAGTAATAGTGAAACTGCTGCCTATGAATTAGGTTTAGGTGTGTCGGGCTTATTGTATGCGATTACTAATCATAACTCGAAATCTGCTGAATACAGAGACATGATGGAACAGTTCGTCCAGCTTGGTGAGCAGAGCTACCGTGAGCTAACAGAACAGTCAGAAGGTTTCTTAGATTATTTCTACGAGGCAACGCCTGTCTCCGAAATAGGCATGATGAATATTGGTTCGAGGCCATCACATCGCAAAAGTGGTGACCGTTCCAAAAACTCTGTTCGTGCGATTGGGTGGGTATTCTCATGGGCACAATCACGTCAAACATTACCTGCTTGGTATGGTATCGGCAGTGCTTTAGAAAGTTTGTGTGAAGGTAATGACGATAACTTTGAGCTATTGCAAAAAATGTATCACAACTGGGACTTCTTACGTGCTCTGTTTAGTAATACACAAATGGCATTATCAAAAGCGGATATGGGTATTGCTGAGCAATATGCGGCTTTGTGTAAAAATCCTGAAGTTGGTGAGCAGGTTTTTTCTGTCATTAAAGCAGAGCATGAACGTACGATTAAATGGATCACCAAATTAATAGGCAGTAATAACTTGTTGGAAGATAACCCAACATTAGCATTGTCGTTTGAACGTCGTAATCCTTATTTAGACCCGCTTAACTACATTCAAATCGAGTTATTGAAGCGTTTCCGTGATGAAGATAAATCTGATGCGGAACGTGAGCATTGGCGAGCGCCTTTATTACGAACTATTAGTGCTATTTCAACGGGTATGAGAAATACAGGCTAGCTAGATAAGTAGTGAGGTAAATTTATCTGCCTCACTACTTTGATGTTTTATCCCATCTGTATTTGAGTTGAATATGTCCTTGCTGGGCGGGGACTTGTGTTCTTTTGGTTCCGAAAAATAGACAGCCGGATTTAATTTATGAGCTGAGCAAACGCTAAAGCGAAGTAATCAGTTCAGAATTAATAATAGTAAAGCGAGTAATGCTGGTAACGCTTGAATAAATACAATACGTTTACTAACTGTTATGCCACCAAAAATTCCAGCAATAGCGATACAGCTTAAAAAGAATAATAAAATAGCGGTTCCTTGGCTACTCATCATAAGCCCCCAAAGAAGCCCTGCAGCTAGAAAACCATTATACAAACCCATATTGGCTGCTAATACTTTTGACTGCTCTGCATAGGCCTCACTGAGCTTGAAGGTTTTTCTTCCCAGTGGTTTCGTCCATAAAAACATCTCAAGCACTAAAAAGTAACTGTGTAATAAGGCGATGAACCCAATCAGAATATGAGCGATCGTGAGTTGAGTAGAGGCCATTTTCTTATCATCATTTTGATAGCCATGAGGATAAGACCAGCCGTAGCCCCAACGAAATGCTGTCGGCCAGTAGGGGGAACCACCCACACGTACACCTGATAACATCAGTTCTGCAATGACAGGCTCACCTATTGCTGAGACACAGTTTTTTAAGGTCAAGTCAGCATCGAGTCGTTGTTGATAACTGCCGCCTTGCCAATAGGCTTTGTCATGCTCGGTGCAACATGATAACCATAAGTTTTGCTGTTGAGGTGTGCCATCAGGAAATGCACTACAACCGTCAGACTCGAATGGTTTAATTTGTTCTGCATGAACAGGGTTCATCAGCAGTGTAAAAAACAGAGCAGTAATTATTAAGCGGATCATTACTCGTTAAGTCGCACGACTTGATGGGTTATGAGCATTATCAACAGTACAGCACTGCCGAATACATAGAGACCTGTATGGATTTGAATGGTCGCAATTACACCGAGTTTGACGGTGACAATCAGCATAGCAACTACCATCACATCTAACATCGCCCAACGTCCATAATCATGCATCATATGCAGTAGTTTTTTACGGCGTTTGGGCTCAGAGGTATTGGGATGAAGCAGGTTGAATAATAAGGCGACTTTGAAAACAGGCAGCACAATACTAAAGCAGCTGATGAGAATAAATAAGAATAGTTGCCCATCTTGGAGTAGTTGCCACACGCCTGAAACGATTGAGAATGAATGATCAAACAGTATGAATTGAGTGATGGTCATCATCGGCATAACAAAACCTGCTGCTAATAACAGTGAGGTTATTAGCAGCAGCCAGCGTAGCAAGATCAGATTGTTTAGCAGTGATTTAGTCACTATCTTTCTTGCTTTCGGTTCGGTCTTTTTTAGAAACATAACGCGGTTTATTAGCGTCTTTTTTCTTTTTAGACTTCGCTTTATTCATTTTCGCCTTTGGTTCTAGGCCTTTGATTTTAGATACTGGTAATTTAGTGTCTAAATGAAACTCGATGCGTTCAAGATTCTTTAAATCATGGTGTTCAACTAGGTTAATAGCGGTACCTTCTTGATCTCCACGACCCGTACGACCAATGCGGTGAATATAAATTTCACCTTTGAATGGCACGTCATAGTTAATAACATGGCTAATATTGGTTAAATCTAAACCACGAGCAGCAACATCTGTGGCAACCATCACTTTAACCTGACCAATACGGAATTTACGCGTTTTATCACGACGTACTGCTTGGTCAAAATCACCATGCATGACTTGTGCTGAGATATTGCGAGATTGTAGCCATTCAGTGACTTCTTCAGCACGTTCACGTTTATTACAAAAGACTAAAGCGCTGCTACATTTTTCATCATTAATAGTCGCTAGCAACAAGGCTTGTTTATGCTCTTTATTATCAGCGTAATAAATGGTTTGTGAGACTTGTGCTGACTTTTCATTAGCACCATGAATTTGAATAATTTCAGCATCTTGCAATAATTCTTCAGCAAATATTTCTACACCGCTACCAGCAAGTGTTGCTGAAAATAAACAGGCTTGGAAACCATCAGAAATCGTTGAAAGTAGAGCAAGAACGTCAGGTCCTTGTCCCATATCCAACATGCGATCTGCTTCATCAATGATCACCATATCAATATCTGATAAATCAATAGCTTCATCCGAAACAAGGTTTAATAAACGGCCCGGCGTAGCGATGATAATATCGCATGCTTGTTGGGCGTAGTTGGCTTGTTTTGATTGAGAAAAACCACCTGTGACAATCGCCGTGTTTACATCGATGTTTTTAGCCAGTTGAGTAATAACATGCTGAATTTGAAATGCTAACTCACGGGTTGGTGCGAGTATTAATATTTTCGGATCTGGGCCGTTGTTTGGCTCATCAATCAACAGTTGTAAGGCTGGCAAGCCAAAGGCTGCTGTTTTTCCTGTTCCCGTTGCTGCGCCAGCTAGCACGTCTTTTCCTTCTAAAATAAAAGGAATCGACTCTGCTTGTATTTCAGTTGGAGTAACAAATTTCATTGAATCAAGTGCATCAAGCAACTTGTCATCAAGCATAAGATCATCAAAGGTCATAAAGCTTACTTCTTAATTTCAAAGGCAATGAGGTTGCCAGTTAACATCATTGGAATAATGACTAAATTTTGTTCGAGCAATACAGTGTGATCAGCACTACCTTGTGGTAGAGCAATCAAGGTAGTGCTTTTACCTTTTGGCGTAATATATAGCAGCTTGCCTTGCATCCAATCAGTAACAAAGTAATTGTTCTGACCATCTGCTTCGACACCATCAAGGTTACCAGCAGGAGTTTTATCACCTAAACTCTGAATCTTTTTGTTACTGATATTGATTGTTTTAAGGTGACCAGCAATCTCGGTTGCAAAACCATCGGTCATTACGCCCCAGCTACCAACAATTAAATTATCACCTTCTACCAGCAAGCCATTCGGTTGCTCTAATTGAGCATCATCTAGCCAGATCTCAAATTTGTCGTCGGCTAAGCGATAAATGGTATTGGTCAAAAAACCCGAGACATATATATTACCTTGGCTATCAGCGGCTACATCATTCAGGAATTTTGCTTTTGGTGCTTTATAACGATTAATGATTTTCTTTTGTTTAGTATTAATAACAACTAATTCATTAATATCAGCAACATAAAGTGTGCTGCCAACTAACGCTAAACCTTTAGGTGCATTTAGGCCGTCAAGCCAATGTTGATTAATCACTTGCCCATCAAGCGATAAGGTAGAAATATAGCCATTACTATCCACATCATTTGGATTACCATTTACATTTGATACAAATAACAGCTTTTGTTGCGCATCATAGACAACTGATTCAGGCCCTTCGAGTACTGCTTCTGATTCCCATGCAGGCACTAACAGTGGCTGTTCAGGAACGAAAGCTGGGTTAGCAGCGACGGTTAAGCTTGATAACATCAAAGATGTGATGGATAACCAAGTAGATAAAGGTTTCATAATACCCCCAGAAAGTTCATGATTTTAAACGGCAATGATACCAGTGTTTTGTTTGTTCGACTAAGTTTGGCGTTGACCTGCAAGCACTAGCCAACTACGATGTGTAGACTTATATTTGCCAACTGAGCGAGTTCCTTATGCAACAGCCTACACTTCAGCCTGAACCTGTTAAAAAGTTTGCTCTGTTTGAACTGGGATTTAGAACCTTTTTTTTATTAGCCTGTGTGTTTTCTATTGTTTTAACAGGGCTTTGGTTAGCTAATTATATCTTTGCTTGGCCGTTGCCTTTGGCGACGATAACGCCTATTGCTTGGCATGGACATGAAATGGTGTTTGGTTATACCGTTGCTGTCATTGCGGGCTTTTTATTAACTGCCGTTCGTAACTGGACTGGGGTGCAGACCATTAAGGGCTTACCCTTAGCCTGCTTGGCATTGTTGTGGCTAATGGCGAGAACATTGCCTTTAAGCAATTCTGCTGAATTATTGGAATGGGCCATGATTTCAGAACTGCTATTCTTTATCGGTTTAATCATGGCGATAGTGCATCCCTTAGCCAAAGTGAAACAGTGGAAACAGCTAATCATTGTTGCCTTATTAAGCCTTATTTTTGCTGCAGATGTGCTGTATTTTCTAGGTGTATTTGGCATCGTTAATCAAGGTGTATCTTGGGGACTATTCTCTGGTGTCTATTTGATTATGGCAGTGATATTTATTCTTGCTCGACGTGTGATGCCCTTTTTCATAGAGCGTGGCCTAGGTGGTGGGGTAGCGTTGAAGAACTGGCCAATGGTTGACTCAATGAGCCTAGTATTTTTAGCGGCACTTTGGATTAGTGATGTGTTTTTCAACCAAACTATGCTGGTTATAGCATTTTCAAGTGTATTAGCTGTTTTACATAGTATCCGATTGTTTGGTTGGTATAACAAAGGCATTTGGAAAAAACCGCTGTTATGGGTGTTATTTTTTGGCTATAAAATGTTTATTCTTGGGTTTATCTTAAAAGCGTTGAGTAGCTTTAATTGGTATCCAACAACAATACCGTTGCACGCATTTACTTATGGTGGAATTGGTATGATGACTTTGGGGATGATGGCGAGAATATCTTTGGGTCATACAGGCCGAAATATCAATGAACCACCAAAAGCGCTTACGTGGATATTTTTATGTTTATTTATTGGTGCTGTAATTAGAGTCATTGTGCCTATTTTCGTACCTACAGCCTACCTACATATTATTGGTACGGCACAGTTATTATGGATTATTGCCTTTACATGGTTCTTTGCACATTACCTGATGATATTTATCCGTCCTAGAGTGGATGGTCAGCCTGGTTAAAATTTATGGCTGTCCTGCCAAGATGGTTTGAGTAATAAGCCAATATCGGCCAAATTTACCGATGGTCACTAGTAGTAGAAATAGCCCAAAATTTACTTTTAGCATGCCTGCAAAGAGAGTGAGGGGATCACCAATAATAGGTACCCATGCTAAGAGTAAGCTCCATTTGCCATAGCGGTTAAAATGCATTTCGGCTTTATTGGTCTGTTGTTCAGAAAGCCTAAACCAGCGATGCAGTAATGTGTCAGCGCCCCAGCGACCTAATAGATAGTTAACGACCGAGCCTAGAACATTTGCTACCGTGGCGACGAGTAGTAGGGTTGAAGGTGTGCCACCTGATAATAATAAGCTGGAAAGCACCAACTCAGAACTCAGCGGAAGTATCGTTGCAGCTAGGAACGAAGCTAAGCCAAGACCTAAAAGGCCTAGTGATTCAAAATCTATCATGGTTGAATATTATAAAGAGTCATGTCCTATTTTAATTAATATGGAATGAGGAGACTGTCAGTCTATTGGTTTGATTGCCATGCTACTAGTTGGTATCAGGTTAAATAGAATAATGTAACGCGATAGCAATTGATAATCTAAGCTTGAATAACCAATAAACTGCCTAGCACCATAATCAAACTAGCTATTAGCCTGCGCACAAGGTGCTTTTCATTAAAGATATGCCAGCCAAGGAAGACTTGCAACACCATGCCGAGTTGAAACAGAGCCAATGAGTAGGCAATGATAAATTCAGAGAGAACTAACATGGTCATATACTGCATTAAAAACATTGATAGACCCAGATACATAAACCGGTAAACCTGTGATTTAGATTGTAGAGTGTCTCGTTGGAAGCTGCCTTTAATAAATAGGCTATGGGCAAGAATTGAAAGAGGAAAGCCAATTAAACACCAGAATACGGTGGTTGAGATGGCATCACCTGCTACTACAGCATTTTTAAGGGGCAGGGTGCCGATAGAAAATAAAAGGATCGATAGAAAGCGGTATTGAACACCTCGATTGAGTAATAGCTGTTTAATTCTATCGATGCCAACATTATTACTGGGTGGAAAGAGTAAAAAGCTGCCAACAAGAATAATTGCTACACCTATAAACCCTTGGCTGCTTGGAATTTCTCCAAGAAAGATCATCGCTAAGATCATTGAGATAACGACTTTATAAGCGTTAAGTGGGCCGAATACTGATAGATCTGTTTTCGATAAGGACATGACTAGAAATAAGGTGCCCGCCATATCTAGTAAGGCTGCAAAGAAGATATTAGCCCAGAATGTGTTGCTCAGCGAGAACGGATTGAAGGTCCATAATAACGGTACACAAATAATGCTGAGCACCAGGTACGATGCCATGACGATAAAGAACGGGTGTAGGCCATGATTGGCGAGTTGCTTCTGAAATACATTGGCTGACGATGAAAAGATCAACCGTCCAAAAACAAACAGTAATTCCACTTAATGTTTCTCGTGGCCTTGGTGCTTTAGGTACTGATTATGTTCATCGAGTTCATAACGGCTGAATACGCTATATTGCCCAGATTTATCGAATTGAAATACGATAAAAGGATCTTTGCGTTCACCCATTTCCATTCCGGGTGTACCAAGGGGCATTTGAGGTACAGATAGGCCAGCAATGTCAGGTCGTTCAGTTAATAAGCGGTAAATCTCTTCCGCTGGTACGTGACCTTCAATGACATAACCATCAATAACAGCGGTGTGACAAGAGGCCATTTTTGAAGGTAGTTTAACGGCTGATTTTACTTCAGACATATTTCTCGTGAGCACATCAATGACGTTAAATTTATTTTGTTCAAGGTGATTAATCCACTTATGGCAACACTGGCAATCAGGATCGCGATAGACCTTGATTTCATGCTGAGCCGGTTCTGCCACTGACACAAAACTAGCTAATACCAACTGTAAAAATACAAGTATTGATAACGCTCTCATTAATTATATTCCACCAAAATTTCAGCATCTTTTTCAGATTGTTTTTCGACTAATTCTAAAGCTGTAACAACGCTTTTTTCATCAGAAGGTTTCACAAAAAGTGGCAGTAAATTAACGGTGATATTTGCTGTTGTAAGTTGTGCTGATTGCTCCGGCGTTAAAATATCATCATTGACCCATAAGGTTGCTTTATCAGCAATGATGTCATCCAGTGCTTCGGCTAGTCCTGCGTGGCTAAAAATGAGGTATATCATTATTTTTCTTCTTTCATATCTAAGTAGGCATTTTCAGAAATGTCTGACCATGTATTATTTTTTTGACGGAAGGCATCATAGGCTTCGTATACACGTTTAAACTTAGGATTATTAGCTGCTTCTTCAGCTAATGTCTCTTTGGTTAATACTTGTAGCCTGTTCAACACATCATCTGGGAAGCGATGAAGTTGTACACCCTCACGATCTTTTAATTCTTGTAGTGCTTCGATATTCTTTTGTTCCATTTCTGAGAACATTCGTACATTTTCAGCCATGGCAGCATTTGAAACGATAGCTTTTAAATCGGCAGGAAGAGAGTTCCACGCGCGTTCATTAATGGTTAGCTCTAACACTGTTCCAGGTTCATGCCAGCCAGGGTAATAATAATGTTTTGCTGCTCGGTATAAACCCATACGCTGATCATGGAATGGGCTTAGCCACTCGGTTGCATCAATAGTATTACGCTCTAGGGCTGTATACACTTCACTACCTGCTAATAAAACTGGGCTACCTCCAGCTTTGGCAAAGACTTTACCTCCTAAACCGGGAATACGCATTTTCAGACCTTGAATATCATCCAATGAGTTTATCTCTTTATTAAACCATCCGCCCATTTGCACGCCTGTGTTACCAAGTGGGAAAGGGATGACATGGAAAGGTTTATAGACTTCACGCCATAATTCTAGACCACCGCCTTCATACAGCCATGCATTCATACCTCGTGCGGTCATACCAAAAGGAACGGTTGAGAATAATTGTGCTTCAGGTACTTTACCTGCCCAGTAATAGGCACTGCCGTGCCCCATTTCTACTGTGCCTTGAGAGACTGCTTCAAAAGTTTGTAATGCAGGGATTAATTCACCGCCAGCATAGACTTTAATATTCAAGCGGCCATTCGACATGGCTTTGATATTTTCAGCAAACTTCTCTGCTCCTTCCTGCAAAATAGGAAAGCCTGGCGGCCATGTTGTGACCATTTTCCAGTTATAGGTTTTACTATTATTAACTGCCGCTGCTGATGTGTTGCCACTGTCTTCAGAACCGCAGGCTGTGACTAATAAAGAAAGTAGACCAATAAGAACTATACGAGTGAACATAATCATAACCTTGATTTAAACTGCTTCTAGTTTTGCATAAGCAAGGACTAACCATTTAGTGCCTGCATGTTTGAAATTAACTTGGATCCGTGCACTTTTACCTGCACCTTCAGTATCAATAACCGTGCCTGAACCAAACTTCTGGTGATGTACTTGTTGACCAGGGTTAAAGCCTGTTTCATTGATGGCTTTGCCATGTTTGGGAGCGGTAAAAGTGGATTGACCCGCACCGCTACTGACGACGTTTTTACGTGCTCGAATTTCTTCAATGCGTTCTTTTGGAATTTCTCTTAAGAATCGAGACGGTGTGGGGGACATCTCTTGACCATAGAGGAAACGAGATTCGGTATGTAATAAATAGAGTTTTTTGCGTGCACGGGTCATGCCGACATAACAAAGGCGGCGTTCTTCGGCTAAGCGTGCAGGATCATCACTGGATTTTTGTCCTGGAAATAAACCTTCTTCCAAACCAACCATAAAGACGATTGGGAACTCTAAGCCTTTAGCGGAATGAAGTGTCATTAGTTGCACACAATCTTCCCATTGATCCGCTTGATTTTCACCTGCTTCTAACGCTGCGTGAGAGAGAAATGCATCAAGTAGAGGCATGTCTTCCATTTCTTCGTCATTGGGTTTTTCGAACATGCGTGTAGCACTGATCAATTCATCTAAGTTTTCAATTCGTCCTTGGCCTTTTTCCGACTTATCTTTTGCGTGATGAGCGCGTAGCCCGGTTTCATCAATTGCCAGTGCTGTGAGCTCATGTAAAGGCATTGAATCATCTTCAGGTGTTAGAGAATCAATAAGGGTTAAGAATTTACCTAGAGCATTACCTGCACGAGCCGTAAAAAATTCAGCTTTGAGTAAATCAACACAGGCTTGCCACATTGTTTGATTTTGTTCGCGTGCATATTGGCGTAATTGAGTGAGTGTTGCAGCACCAATACCACGGGTAGGTGTATTAACGACGCGTTCAAAAGCAGCGTCATCATTGCGGTTAGCAATAAGGCGTAGATAAGATAATACATCTTTGATTTCAGCACGATCGAAGAAACGAAGACCACCATATACTCGATAAGGCATATTGGCTTGCATAAGCGCTTCTTCAACAATACGTGACTGGGCATTGGATCGATATAAAACAGCCGCATCAGAGCGCTGACCGCCTTCATCGACCCACGATTTAATTTGCTGAACGAGATAACCCGCTTCGTCGCGTTCGTTATAAGCGTTGTAGAGTTGAATTAGTTCGCCATCATCATCTTCGGTCCACAGTTCTTTTCCTAGCCGTTCGGTATTATTGGCAATAACCGCATTGGCGGCAGCAAGAATATGCCCTGTTGAACGGTAGTTTTGTTCAAGACGAATGGAGCTGGCGTCATCATAGTCATTATGAAATTTTTGAATGTTCTCAATTTTTGCACCTCGCCAACCATAGATTGATTGGTCATCATCACCTACGATGAATAAGTGGCCAGTATCACCCGCAAGTAACCGTAACCATGCGTATTGAATGGTATTGGTATCTTGAAACTCGTCGACTAATATTTGTTGAAAGCGTTGTTGGTAGCTCGCAAGGATATCTGGACGTTTAAGCCATAGTTCATGACTTCGAAGCAATATCTCACCAAAATCGATAACGCCAGCTATCTGACAGGCATTTTCATAGGCTTGGTAAATAGCCTGCATTTTTTGAGAGTAGGGATCGTTGCCGACTTGAACATTGTTTGAACGCATTCCCTCGTCTTTTTGGGCATTGATATACCACTGAGCTTGTTTCGGTGGCCATTGTGCTTCATCTAATTCCATGCTGCGGATGATACGTTTCAGCATACGGAGTTGATCATCACTGTCTAAAATTTGAAAGCTTTGTGGTAGACCAGCTTCCTTCCAATGTGATCGTAGCAGACGATGTGCTAATCCATGAAAGGTACCAACCCACATACCACCAATAGGGTGACCTAAGGTTTCTTCAATCTTAGCGCGCATTTCTTTGGCGGCTTTATTAGTAAAGGTAACCGCTAAAATATTGGCTGGTGATAGGTTTTCTGCTTGGATAAGCCATGAA
Organism: uncultured Gammaproteobacteria bacterium; assembly: GCA_937900515.1. GTDB lineage: Bacteria > Pseudomonadota > Gammaproteobacteria > Nitrosococcales > Methylophagaceae. Next base: position 16,375 of record CALCCU010000017.1, read on the forward strand.
ATACGGTGTACTAGTACTCGTGTTTTACCACTACCTGCACCAGCTAAAATTCGAGCATGGCCCAGCGGAGCAGCTACGGCTTCACGTTGAGGTTTGTTTAAACCATCGAGTAATTCAGACACATCCATAAGGTATTTAAAGCTAATTTGTTAGGTGGTTAGAGACAGAAAAACACTGAACATGAATATCATGCCCAGTGTTTCAATGATTTTAGCGTGGACTTGAAATCACCCGAAGGTGATTAGCAAGCTTTGATTAGATATTACTATCTAAGAATGCCGCTAGTTGTGATTTAGTTAATGCGCCAACTTTAGTTGCTTCAACTTCACCATCTTTGAATAACATTAGTGTTGGAATACCGCGAATGCCGTAACGAGGTGGTGTTTCTGGATTTTCGTCAATATTAAGCTTACAAACTTTAATTTTGCCGGCGTATTCAGTACCGATTTCTTCAAGAATAGGTGCAATCATTTTGCATGGTCCACACCATTCAGCCCAGTAATCAACTAATACAGGAAGGTCTGATTGTAGTACTTGGCTATCAAAGTCGCCATCAGTCACTTTGGTGACATTTTCGCTCATTTTTCTTTCTCCAGTGGTCTGTTTTTTTAAGGAATAAAATGGAAAAATTTCACTCCTAAGCAATTGGAACGCTATACTCAATCCAATATTAACTAACATTTTTTCCTATCATTAAAGGTAATGCAAGTATTTCTATGAGTACACATTTAACTGAACAGGCTTTTTCGTCATTACCATTACACGAAACACTTCTCAATGGATTACAGGGCGCGGGCTTTGAATTTTGCACGCCAATTCAGGCTGAGTCATTACCGTTATTGTTGTCAGGGCAAGATGTAGCAGGGCAGGCGCAAACGGGAACGGGTAAAACAATTGCATTTTTATTGGCAACATTTCAGCGTTTATTGACTGAGACACCACCAAAAAATTGGGACAAAAAACAGCCAAGAGCATTCATTTTGGCACCAACTAGAGAACTTGCGAATCAAATAGCCAAAGATGCTGAATTGCTAAATAAAGAAGCTAATTTGCGCATCGCGCTTGCCTATGGCGGTAAAGATTACGAGAAACAAAAAACGGCAATTACTGATGGTGTTGATATTCTAATCGGTACGCCGGGACGTTTACTAGACTTCCATAAACAGCGTATTTTCAACTTAAAATCGATACAAGTCGTTGTGTTAGATGAAGCTGATCGTATGTTTGATTTGGGCTTTATTAAAGATGTGCGTTATTTCTTACGTAGAGTACCTGCACCGACATCACGTTTAGGAATGTTGTTCTCTGCGACCTTGAGTTTTAAAGTTTCTGAGCTTGCCTACGAGCATATGAATAACCCTGTCAAAGTCGAAGTTAAAGCAGGTGAAGCAGCAAGTGATCGTATCGAAGAAAGTGTCTATTACCCTGCCAATGAAGATAAGATTCCATTATTACTAGCTTTGGTGAAACGTCTTGAGCCACCTCGTGGCATTGTATTTGTGAATACTAAACGTGCAGCAGACCAAGTATGGGGGTTCTTAGAGGGTAATGGCCATAAAGCAGCATTACTTTCAGGTGATGTACCACAGAAAAAACGTGAACAGTTACTCAAGCATTTCCAAGATGGAGAATTTCCATTTTTAGTGGCAACGGATGTAGCCGCTCGTGGTTTGCATGTTCCCGAAGTGAGTCATGTATTTAACTTTGATTTGCCGCAAGATGTTGAAGATTACGTTCATCGTATCGGTCGAACTGCTCGTGCAGGCGCCAGTGGTATAGCGATTAGCTTTGCTTGTGAAGATTATGCCTTTTCATTACCTGATATTGAGCAGTATATTAAGCATAAATTACCTGTGATGTCGGCCTCGGATGAAAAGCTATTGAAACCGTTGCCAGCGAAGCGACCTGAAAAACGTCCTCCGCCACCTTCACATAATAAATCAGCTGGTGGTGGGAAGAAACACCGCAGACCGAGATCTAAGCCAGCATCCAAATGATGTGAGACTAATGAATGCAGATTAATGGTGCACAATTAGCAACGCTGTATATTTCTAAACCTGTTGGTGTAGAAGATAAAGCACGTACACCTGTTGTAATTGATGGCACTAGCTTTAAAGTTGAAGAAGTAGATGAACAACAATCCGCTGCCGCTGATCGTAAGCCTATAGCGAGTGCCATTGAGTTTAGTGATGCGCAACAGTCACAGTTTATACGCAGCTTTACGCTTGGTGAATCATCGCTACCCGCACAAACTCCCAAGCTCACTACACAAACACAACCGTTGCCAGAAAGTGTTCAGCAATATATTCAAATATCTCGCTTAGATGATGAGAGTCCCGAACAATTATTTGATGAACGTGCATAGACTTGTAGTTTTACTTTTATTGTTAGCAGTGAGTGGTTGTAGTCACAACCCTCATGAACCTCGAGTGGTGGCTGCTGACCCTGATTCTGGTGGCATAGAGCGCTTCGCTAAAAGCGATATTGATGAGGTGGTTGAGCTTCACCAACGCACTGCTATTCGAGACTTAAAAACTCTAATGGTTAAGCTTTATAAGCGTAATCCTAATCAGCGACATGACAAACTTTCACGAACAATAGAGCAGAGTGTTGAACTCGTTTTTTCGATGCCATTAGAGCAACTACACCCTCATTGGACAAACAAGCCAGGATCAGAAATCATCCATATTGCCTTTGAGCAAAGCTATCAGGGTGATCGTGTTTTTGCTTTTATCGTGGGGTTGAGAAGAATGCTGATGGCATCCTATGATTTCCATACCGAGTTCTATTATTTCACCAGTCTCGATGAGCAAAAGCTTTATAACAGTGCTAGAAATATTGAAACAGCGGCATGGATGTTAGCTAATAAAAGAGATAAAAATGGTCAACTCTATCTACTAAGTGATGGCTTAGTAAGGGGACAACGTAATTTAAGTTATCAGCGCTTAATAGGTAAATTGATTGCTACACAAGATAATATCGCCAATATTATTGATCATAAAGAAGGTCGTATTATTAGAACAACGGTCGTTCGCACCGCTAGCATGGTCTTTCTTCCAATATAAATACGTTTTTAGTACCAAGGTACAATATAAAGTGTGATATGTATCACATATAATTTACTCAAGTCTTAAAAATTAGAAGTGAGTAAGCTATGAAACTACATAGTATTTTGTTATCAGCATTATTTTTAGCTGCGATGTCTTTTAATGCATCATCAGCATCTATTGATGGAGCCGTTACCTCATCAGAGTACCAGTGGAATACCGATGGTTCGGAAGGTTCTGATAAATGGATGTCTTTCAATAGTAGCGGCGCTTATCAAGAATATAATGATGCGAGCGGTGGTGATAGCTGGGATCTTAACTACTTAGGAACCAGTGTCAGCAATGGTCAATTTCAATTCGGAGTGATTGGTGGTGAAATTCTTGATGGCCAAAAAACGGGTAGCTCATACAGCTCTGGCGCAGGCATTTATTTAAGTGATTTTGCTATTGGCGTCAATGCATCTGCTGATCCAAAACTAGATTCATCAGGTTTTCAATATGCTATCCGTCTATTAGATATTGTTGGAAGTGTTGCCAATTTTGCTTTACTAGAAGGTGGAACATGGGAAGGTGCCAATATTTATGATGGTACTAGTCATGAGAATACACATAAAACTGATACCTATAAAATGGTTAATGCAACATCAACTAAAACATTCAGTGGTGTTTGGACAAATAATGGTGGTGATGACAATGTATTGGAAGGTGGTTTCGACATTAAATGGCTAAGCCTATTTGATCCTAGCATTGGTGGAACATTAAGTACTTATATCACTATGGCATGTGTTAATGATGAAGCATTGGTTCATGCTGACGTCTCACCTGTTCCATTACCAGCCTCATTTTTCTTGATGGCACCAGTTTTAGCGGGTGTTTTAGGATTACGTCGACGCAAAATGCGAATCTAATAATCTAGCAACATTAATAAAAAAAGCAGCTACGAGCTGCTTTTTTTATGTCTACAATTTGCTTTATACTCCAAGTCTACTTGAGATTAGGGGAAGCATATGTACAAGTCATTAATAGTAGTTTGTTTATCGTCAGTAATAATGAGTGCTTGCTCTGATGATAGTGTTGATAAAGTGCAGCAAGATCATGTCTGGAAGGAACAAACGGATATGATTGATAAAGCTAAAAATGTTGAAAACTTACTGCAAGATGCCGCTGCTCTTCAACAACAAAAAATTAATGAACAAACTCATTAGGTTTAGTTAATTTTGGGTTGGCAAAACGGTGTCCTGAGGCTTGTTGTATAAACAGTTTCCTCAATAGTGAATTTTGATTAACAGTCTGTAAGCCATAGCGTCTTAACCAGCGGACTGGGGCTGCTTCACTGCCAAATACACGTTTGAATGCATCCATTGTCATTTGCATGGCTAAATTATCAGCTTTTCTACGACGTTGATATTTGTTCAAGGTATGAAGACTACCAATATTTCTACCTTTACTATGTGCATCTATAATTATTTCAGCGAGGGTGGCTGCATCCAGTAAACCAATATTCACACCTTGGCCTGCTAGAGGGTGGATTGTATGCGCTGCATCCCCTACAAGTGCAAACCCTGTTTCAACATAGTGATCGGCATGACGGAGTTTTAAAGGGAAGCTCGCTCGTTCGCTCAGTTCAGTAATGTCACCTAAACGATGTTCAAAGGCTTTAGCTAAGGTCGCTTTAAATTGTTCATCATCAAGTTGACACAAAAGCTCAGCTTCTTCGGTTGAGTTTGACCACACTATCGAGCTTTGATGTGGGTCAGCGAGGGGTAAAAAAGCGAGTGGACCTTCATGCATAAAGCGTTGTCGTGCTGTTTTTTTATGCGGCAGCTCTGTTTTGACGGTGCAGACAACCGCTGTTTGATCATAATCCCAGCCATGGGTTTTAATACCTGCCCAATCACGTAACAAGGAGCGAGCACCATCGGCCCCGACAATTAAATCTGCCGTTAATTCTCGACCATCTTCTAAAGTGATGGTATTTCCTGAGCGAGATTCAGGGACAGCTGGGCTGATAAAAGTAATTGCTTTTAGCTGCTGACAACGAGCAATACAGGCTTGTTGTAGATGCCTATTTTCAACAATATAACCAAGTAATGGCTCACCAACCTCAGCACTATCAAAATGAAGTGTACTTGCCTGTGTTTCCCATACGGTCATATCTGTAAATGGGCTAATGCGACTTGGAATAAGCTGTTGCCAAATACTAAGGTTTTTAAATAAAGCTTCGCTCGCTTGGGTAAGTGCACTGACTCTTAGATCGGGTTGTTCGGATTCAAGTATACGCTGTGGAACGTTAGCTTCAATGACAGCAATAGATAATGAAGCGTGTTCTGCGAGAGCCACTGCTAGTGTTGATCCCACCATTCCACCACCCACAATGATGACATCATAGTGATTATTCATAGTGGTATTCCTCTGCTTAGGCGTGGTTGTTTTCCATTGATTCCCATACTGTGTTTTGCTAACCAGTGTTTTGCTGGTGGAAGCATCTCCATTAAGCTTAGGCCTGCACCGCGGAGATGACCTAGAAATGGGTTGTCATTGCTAAATAAAGACACAAGGCTCGAAGTATATGCAATTACCTTATCCTGATCGCTTTGTCGCCATTGTGAATAATCATGCAAAAGTCGGCTATCCCCATAGTCAGCGTGACCATCGGCCAGTACATCTGCAAGGGCGACAACATCACGTAAGCCTAAATTGAAACCTTGACCTGCAATAGGATGTAAGCTGTGAGCTGCATTGCCAATTAATACAACACGTCGTTGAATTGGCTGATCAGCTTGCACGAGTTTTAATGGGTAACTATTACGTTGGCCAACCTGGGTGAGTTTGCCTAAGCGGTAACCAAATCGTTGTTGTAATTGCCCTAAAAAGTCAGCATCACTGGATGCAAGTATGGCTGCATCATCACCACTTTTTACTGTCCAAACTAAACTACAGCGGTTATCCGACATTGGGAGGAGGGCAATTGGTCCTGTATCGGTAAAGCGTTCATAAGCACAGCCTTTATGGGGGCGCTCAGTACTAATATTAGCTGTGATTGCTGTTTGTTGATAATCACGTTCAAGCGCTCCTAGTCCCAATAGCTGGCGTAAGGTTGAGTGAGCGCCATCAGCTGCTACGATTAACTGAGCAGAAAGCTGCCGACCATTATCAAGTTGCAGCTGAGCATAGTCATCAAACTGTTCTAATGAGGTAACTGTCGCTTTCCAAATAGGCTCAAGGTTAGCTTGTTGGGCAATAGCATGATTTAGTACTTGTCCCATATAACGTGCTGTAATGACTTGTCCTAATGCGGGGACTTGCTCATCTTGAGCAGATAAACGGGTTACGCCAAAGTGACCACGATCTGAGACATGAATATCACTAATAGCGGTGGCATAAGTTTTTAGCTGTGACCATAAATCCATTGTTTCGAATATACGTTGTGAACCATACGATAAGGCAATACCTCGGTCATCGTAACTGGGTTGATACTCGGAACTAGGTTCAGTGGCTTCGATTATCGCAATTTTCATTGCTGTGTTTCTAAGTGCATAGGCGAGGCTTGAGCCGACCATGCCACCACCAACAATAATAAGGTCGAAGTCTGGTTTAGTCATTGATATTAATGTTCCACAGCTGCCATTAATGCTTCTATTTCATCTACTTCTTTGGGGGCTCTATCAGTGAGCACTTCATGTCCTGTTTTAGTAACTAGTACGTCATCTTCAATACGGATCCCAATAAAGTGCCATTCTTTATCAACGTGTTTAGGATCACGAATGTATAGGCCTGGCTCGACAGTCAGTACCATGCCTGCTTCTAACATTCGCCATTCACCACCGACTTTATAGTCACCCACATCATGAACATCCATGCCTAACCAATGACCAGTACGGTGCATGTAAAATTCACGATAGGCATCTTTTTCAATGAGCTGTTCGAGTTTACCTTTTAGCAAGCCGATATCAATGAGACCTTGAGTGATTACACGCACTGCTGCTTCATGAGGTTGATTCCAGTGATTACCTGGCTTCACCTCAGCAATAGCAGCTTTTTGAGCGTCTAACACAATATTGTATAAGGCTTTTTGGCATTTTCTGAACTTGCCATTAACAGGGAAAGTTCGTGTGATATCAGCAGCATAATAATTATATTCAGCACCAGCATCGATCAACAGTAAGTCATTATTTTTCAGTTTATGGTCGTTCTCGATATAGTGCAAAATACAGCCGTTTTCACCACCACCGACAATCGATGGATAAGCAGGTGAACGGCAGTCATTTTTCATGAATTCATGCACTATCTCTGCTTCGACTTGATACTCCCATTTACCGACTTGAGTATATTGCATCGCTCTTATATGAGCGTCCACTGAAATCTCGGCTGCTTTACGCATAGCCTTTATTTCTGCACTACTTTTGTATAAACGAAGCTCATTTAAGCAATGATCTAACTCAATTATTTCATAAGGAGAATGTTTGCCTTGCCTAGATTCATTACGAAGGTGATTTAACCAGCCAATCATTCGTTGATCAAAAGCAGGGATATTGCCCATGGTGTAATAGACTTGTTCTCTACCTTCTAATAAGCCCGATAAAATATCATCGAGATCTGAAATAGGGTAGGAGTCATCAGCACCATACTTTTTAACTGCACCTTCTTGTCCTGCCCGATAGCCATCCCAGATCTCTTTGGCTAAATCACGTTCTCGACAGAATAAAATATATTCACCATGAGGACGCCCAGGCACAATTACTATGACTGACTCAGGCTCATCAAAACCACTCAAATAGTGAAAATTACTATCTCCACGATAGCTATGGTCTACGTCTCGATTCCGGTTTTTAACAGTAGCATTAGGCAAAACAGCAATACTGTTTGGCCCCATAATCTCGATTAAACGTTGGCGGCGAGCGGCAAATTCTTTTTTATTCATTAGTGAGGCTTAGTGTTCAGTTTGGTTGTCAGTGGGATCAACAGGCTGTAATTCTCCGTAAAGTAGGAATAAGCCCATACGTAAATACTCTACTAGCTCTTCGAAGTTTGAATCAGTATCACTATCATCTGTTGCTTCAATATCGATTTGACTGATATTAATTACATCGCTGATGTATTCTTTTGAATCTTCAGATAACTCAGTTTCATCTGTGAGACCTGATGTGCCTAAACCGTAAATTAATCCATGACACCAGTTAACCATAGCCAAAATACGAGAGGCAATAGGCGCATCGTCTTCAGGTAATTCAAGTTGAAGATCAAAATCTAGGCTATTTAAAGATTGGATAGTGTCATCAAATAGAGCGGTGAGATCGAGAATTTCATCTTCATCTGGATTAAAGTCTTCAAACAAATTTTTATACCAACTTGTGCGGCTGGCCTCAGAGTTTAAGCATAATAATCCGCATAATGCGCCTTGCAACTCTGCTGTACTGGATGGACCATCGCCTTCATCATTGTTAGGGCTTAGAGAAGGAAAATACAATTCAGACATGATGATAGGACCTATATTTAAAAAATAGTTTAAGACAAAAGTTGACCCGATTACTCGGACACCATTATAGTTAAGCTTTATTCTCGCATAGCTAAGAACTTATATTAATGGAAAATGACGCGATGCAACAATTAGAACTTCAAATAGATGAGCTGCTTCGTGCCAGTCGCCGTCTTCGTGAAGAGAATATGTTATTGAAAGCGCAGCAGTCCACATGGATAAGTGAGCGAGCGAAATTAGTTGAGAAAACTGAAACCGCACGAACTCGTATTGAGAAAATGGTAAGCCGTTTAAAAGAATTGGATAATGACTTATGAGTTCAGCTCCTGTACCTGTTAACGTTAATATCCTAGGTAAGGAATATCAAGTAGCTTGCCCTGCAGAAGAAAAAGCTGCATTAGTAGCATCTGCCCAACTTCTTCACGATAATATGGAAAAGATCCGTTCATCTGGAAAAATTGTTGGACTAGACCGAATTGCTGTTATGGCCGCCCTTAATTTAGCGCATGAATTGATCAGTCTACAGAGCGAAGCTGGTAGTGGACTCGATGACATGAATGACAGTATTCTTAAGATTAAAGATAAAGTTAGCGTATTTTTAGACGAAGTACGGCAGCTAGAATTATAAAAAAGCATTGCGACTAAATAAAATCAGCGTATGATCTGGAACTGTTCCTGCGGTGTTCGATAGCGACAGTGTGTCTTGTGCCGATAAGCAAATGCTACGGAGATCGAAATTAGATTGGCGTGCAGGCTCGCGAGACGAGAAGCCCGATATTTAATTAAGATCGCCCCTTGAACCCCTCTGGTTCAAGAACCCCGTTCGTAACGGCACTGCGGGAGCTTTAATTCCGAAATAGAACTAAATTTCTTAGAGAAAACTCAAGCAGTTTATCTTCTACAGTTTACTTAATACACGCTCCGTGCTTTCTGTTTTCAGCCTTAAATCCACGTAACAATTACTTCCCAAAACCTCAATCTAAGCAGCTCTGCTGTTGTATGTCCTAATGCTCGTGCATAAACAGGATTTGTTTGCATGACACTGACATGTACAGCTTTTATAATCATTTTGTAGCAAATTATAAAGGGCCGAGCCAACAAGTCTTGCTTTTTTCTGACGAGATTATTGTGTTTAACTAAGGCTAAATTAACAGCATTGCTTCAGGCTGAGTCGCCTTATCAAATTTGATGTACTATTTGAGCTATCTAAACAAAATATTATCTTGGTTTTGAAGCGTTTCACTTCAATAAAGCCATAAGTAGTTTTGGAGATGGAGTGTTTGATATGAATAACTTTTTACGGACTAAAAGTAGCTACCGTGTACTTTTGTTTCTTCTGCTATCTATCTTTAGTCAATGGATCACGGCTGAGCCAATTGAGCAAGATTCTGAGCGAGTTCATGACTTACTGAATGAAGTAGATGACTTATGGCGGGGAAAATCATCCTATGCTATCACCACTATGCAAGTTAAAACTGAGCACTATACGCGTAGTATGAAAATGGAAGGCTGGTCGAAAGGCAAAGAGCAGACTTTGTTTAAGGTGGTTGAACCCCTCCGTGAAAAAGGTACCGTGACACTTAAGTCAGGCAATCATATTTATACCTATCTACCTAAAACTGATCGCACAATAAAACTAACCAGTGGCATGATGATGGGATCATGGATGGGCAGCCACCTCACCAATGATGACTTGGTCAAAGAAGCACGGTTAGAAGAAGATTATGATGCGAGCATTAGTTTTGAAGGTGAGCGTGATGGACAAAACATTATTGAATTTAGTTTAATTCCTAGGCTTGATGCTGCCGTTGTATGGGGTAAATTGGTTTTAATTGTGTTAGCTGATAGTCATATTCCGCTGGTGGAATATTATTATGATGAAGATATGTTATTGGCTCGTACCATCAGTTTTAGCGATATAAAAATGATCGGTGATCGAGAGCGTCCAGCAGTATTACGAGTTGTTCCAGCAGATAAGCCTGATGAGTTCACCGAATTTACTTACCTGCATCTTGAGTTTGATTTAGAGCTAAATGATCGTCTTTTTTCCTTATCTAGTTTGAAAAGACGATGAAAGTACTTCAACTTGCTAGCCGAAATGTGATTCGAAGTAGTCATCGAACCATGGTGACAACGCTAGCGATGGCCTTTGCTTGCGCCATGATGATTGTATTTTCTAGTTTAATGGAAGGCTTCATTGTTGGTAGCGAACGTAATATTGTGTCGATGAATACTGGTGATATTCAAATTCATCAATTTGGTTATCGTGATGATCCTGATATTTATAAACAAATCGAGCAGTCGTCTGAATTAGTCGTTGCTATAAGGCAAGCTGGGCTTATGGCGAGTGAGCGATTATTTGCTTATGGTTTGATGGCGAGTGATAACAGCTCTTCTGGTGTGCAATTACGCGGAATTGACTTGGACTTTGAATCGACCGTTACTCAAATCAATCAGCATATTCAAACTGGCGACTGGTTGGATACAGCAGATCCTCATGGTGTGGTGATTGGCAAAAAATTAGCGCGTCTACTGGATGTCTCAATTGGTAGCGAACTGGTCTTTGTCGGTCAAACGGCTGATGGTTATATGGCTAATGATAGTTTTCATATCCGAGGTGTTTTGAAGTCGGTATCAGCTGAGATTGATAATAGCGGCGTCATTATGAGTAATACCATGTTACAAGACTTAATCAGCTTACCCGATGGCGCTCATGAAATTACCATCATACGATCAGATAGAAACACTGACTTAGACGCGGCTGTGCAAACAATCAACGCGTTAGTTGGGGATGATTTAGAGGTTTTAAACTGGCAACAGCTAATGCCTGTTATTAGCCAATTTTTAGAAACGGCACAGGTGCAATCATTAATCATGTTGTTATTCACTTATATTGCCGTGGCATCAGTTGTACTTAATGCCATGTTAATGAGTGTATTTGAACGTATTCACGAGTTTGGCATTATGAAAGCGGTGGGCGTTCGGCCATGGCAATTAATCAGAATTATTTATGCCGAAACATTTATTCAAACCCTATTAGCTAGCATTTTAGGACTGTTATTAGGAGTCAGTATTACTTGGTATTTTGTAAGGTATGGGCTTGATTTATCTTCTTTATCTGAGGGGATTTCATTTGCAGGTTTAGCATTAGACCCCGTTTGGTATGCGGCATGGTCGTTCGAATCCTTGTTAAGTCCTATTTTGTTTTTGTTTGTGATGACGACTGTTGCTGTAATTTACCCTGCAATCAAAGCGGCGGTGATTCGTCCAGTCGATGCCATTCATCACCATTAGGTTGTCGAAATGAATTTAAATACTTTAGCTTGGCGAAATTTATGGCGACATAAACGGCGCACGTTGATTACGGCTTCATCGATTGCCTTTGGTGTGTTATTAGCTGTTACATTCACTGGCGCAGGAGATTATTTTTACACTCGTATGATTGATGCTGGCGCCAATATGGGCATGGGGCATATTAGCATTATGGCACCCGATTATAACCGTGCACCGAGCAGTAAAAAAAGATTGCATCAAGCCGAAGCGTTAAAGCAGCGTGTTGAAGAGTTTGATGACGTACAAAGTGTCGCCATGCGAATTCAAGGTCAAGCTATGTTTGCCAGTGCTCGTAAAAGTATTGGTGGGATATTCTTTGCCATTGATCCACGACAAGAAAACAGTGATAACAATCTATTTGTAAAAGCGATGGTGGAAGGGGATATGTTGCCCTCAGCATCCGGTAGCAGTGTTGTTCTAGGTACTGAACTTGCCAAAAAACTGAAACTAAAAATCGGTAAAAAAGTGGTTTATACGACAACTGATAAAAATGGTGACATTGTCAGTGCGATTGCCCGAGTAGGCGGCTTGTTCAAAACGGGTTCAGATGAGATAGATGGTTCGGTTGCAATATTACCTCTACATAAGGTGCAAAAGGTATTGGGTTATCAACAAGATGAAGTCAGTGTATTAGCAGTGGTTTTATCTGACCAACGTTATAGCAATCAATTAAGAGACAAGATGCAAGCCTTGCCACAGTTTGCAGATGTTGAAGTATTAAACTGGCAACAAACGCAACCTGATCTGGCTGGCATGATCGCGGTGGATAAAGGTTCTAATTACATCAGCCAATTATTAATTGCCCTGCTAGTGGCGGCTGGTATTTTAAATACCATGTTAATGAGCGTACTTGAACGTCGTCGTGAATTTGGTGTGATGATGGCGGTGGGAATGTCACCTAAAAATTTATTTTTATTAGTTATGTTGGAATCATTTTGGTTAGCAATATTAGGTTTAATCATTGGTGTTATTGTGACTACTCCTTGGTTTTTGTTTATGTCTCAAACAGGCATTGATCTATCTGCTGCTTATGGCGATGGTTTTAGTTTTGGTGGAGTATTGCTTGATCCCACTTTCAAACTCCGTTTATTTAAGGAAAGCATTATTGCTATTTTAGTTGGCCTATTTGGCTTGGCTTTACTTTCAGGCGCTTATCCTGCTTGGCAGGCAGGTAGAGTCGCCCCTGTAGAAAGCTTAAAAACACTCTAATGAGACGATGATTATGGAATCCGAGATTGTTCAATTAAGGAATGTCAGAAAAATCTATCAGCAAGGTGAAGTGCAGGTGAATGCCGTTGATGAGGTATCACTTAGCATCCATCAAGGTGACTTTGCAGCACTGTGTGGGCCTTCTGGTTCAGGTAAAACGAGTATTCTCAATCTGATTGGTGGTTTAGATACGGTAAGCTCAGGCCAAGTGAGGTTGGAAGGCGTAGATTTATCGACATTAAGTAATACGGCTTTATCAGAAGTACGAAAAAATAGAATTGGCTTTGTATTTCAATCTTATAACTTAATACCCGTGATGACAGCTTATGAAAATGCTGCGTTTGTATTGGATCTGCAAGGTGCCACTAAGACGGAATGTCATGAAAGGGTAATGAAAACTCTGGCTGATGTAGGCCTGCAAGGGCTGGAAAACCGACGCCCTGATGAAATGTCTGGCGGTCAACAACAACGTGTTGCGATTGCCCGAGCCATCGTGACGCATCCTGCAATCGTGTTAGCTGATGAACCTACGGCCAATGTTGATTCACATACGGCTGAATCGTTACTCGATTTAATGCAAACCTTAAATGAGCAACACGGCATTACCTTTTTATTTTCGACCCACGATCAGCGTGTGATTGATCGTGCGAAACGTATTATTCAAGTACAAGATGGTCAAATCGTGTCGGATGAGCATAAAGCCTAGCCGTGTTTAGAATCGTAATCATTTTCTTATTGACTCTGCCTTTAACGGCTCAGGCCTTTTATCAATGGCAAAGTGATGACAGCGCTCTTGAACTACGAGGTCTGTTACGTGGCACTGGCCTTGCCATTAATAATGCTAACGATGAACTGCTATTTGAAAAGGATAAGTTTCTAACAGCGGGTGGTTTTGGTCGTTTGATGATTGATGCTCAGACGACAGGAATGAGTATTGAAGCGCATGCCGTGCAAAGTGTGATTGACTCAGAGTTACGTACTGGCGGAAGCCGTGTCAGTTCAGTAGTAGCCATTGATCGTAGTGATGCTATGCAGTGGAGCTTTGCTAATCAGCATGCTGATTTAATGATTGATAGACTCAATGTGCAATTTAGCGGTGAACGATTCAATATCAAACTAGGCCGCCAAGCCATTAATTTAGCGGCTACATATTATTTTACCCCCAATGATTTTTATGCCCCATTTGCCGCTCAAACCTTTTATAGAACCTATAAACCCGGCGTTGATGCAGCTAGATTGGATTGGCTGTGGGGCGAGTTATCACAATTATCGTTGTACACAGTGTTAACTTACCAAATTGATAATATTTATTCCGCTAAAAGACAAACCTCGCCTGACTGGAGTGACACATCTGTATTAGCCAGAGCATCCACTTTATTGGGTGATTTTGAATGGGCAGTATTATTAGGTAAAGAGCAAGGTGATAATATTATTGGCGTCGACTTTCAAGGCGAGCTGTTTGAGTGGCTTGGGGTGCGAGGTGAAGGACATCTAAGGTTTCCTGATGAATTAGACCAATCGAGAGATATTAAATTTTCATTAGGTTTAGAGCACCGGTTTGAAAATACCCTAACGATACGGATTGAACAGTTTTATCAACGTTCAGGTGCAGATAATGAGCAGCAATATTTGCTAAGTAGGCAAGCGATAAATACGAACAGTTATTATCTTGCTCAAAACTACACAGCATTGGGTGCTAGTTATGAAATTACGCCATTATTAAATAGTGATGCTGTGTGGATCTACAACCATCTTGATAGTTCAAACCTTTTAGCTTTATATGGGACTTATTCATTATCCGATGAATCAGAGTTATCAATGGGTTTGAACCTATCCGTAGGTGAACAGTCACATAATGGAATGCTAAATAGTGAGTTTGGAAGCTATCCAAAGTCTGTGACCGTGGAATATAGAGTTTATTTTTGATTAATAGCATGCTTTCAACATTCTAATTTTATTCTGAAGGTCCTAAAAGGTATTTATAATTCCAATAGAGTGATTATTCAGGCATCAGAATCGACTCAAGTGTACGGACATTACTTGAGAAATCAGAATGATTTAACTCAGTACATTTAGAAACAAATTTAGGGGAGCTGAAATTGTTGGGTATGGTAAGTTGGATGAGCCTATGTGGCTATATTAGCTATTTGGTGAGAATTTAGATTATGGATTCAGTCTCACAAATAGTGCTGGGTGGTGCCGTTGCTTTTGCAGTGGCAGGTAAATCTTCACCGCGTAAAGCCATTCTCTGGGGAGCCGTTACTGCCACGATGCCAGATTTAGATGTGTTGGTATCTTATCCCGATGCTATTTCCTCGGTGACTAAGCATCGAAGCTGGTCCCACTCCTGGCTAATTCAAACTTTAATTGCACCTGTGCTAGCGTTGCTAATGTATCGACTTGATAAAGTCTTTACGTTTAAGCAATGGTTGCTACTTATTTGGTTATCATTGATTACGCATAGCTGTTTAGATGCGCAGACGGTCTATGGTACGCAACTATTTTGGCCATTTATGCCTCCCCCATATTCAGGGGGTAGTGTGTTCATTATTGACCCACTCTATACGGCTCCATTGTTGATTGGTTTTATTGCCGTGCTTATTCGGCCGCTTAGTGCGGTAAGCCATCGACTGAGTCACGCGGGGCTGATTCTCAGTTCAGCTTATTTGTTGTGGGCTTTTTCAGTGCAAAGCTGGATATTGTCACAAGTAAAAATAGAACTGGCTGAGAAGAATATTTCGACTGAACAGGTAATGGTAACAGCAACGCCATTTAACACATTATTGTGGCGTGTTTT
The DNA here is from genome assembly GCA_937900515.1 of uncultured Gammaproteobacteria bacterium. Lineage (GTDB taxonomy): Bacteria > Pseudomonadota > Gammaproteobacteria > Nitrosococcales > Methylophagaceae. The sequence continues at coordinate 32,237 of CALCCU010000017.1, forward strand.
AGTGATTGATGGTGGTGTTTATTATGAAGGTTTTCGTTCGGTGTTCGATGGTGACTCTTCTATTAAGTTGTCGCAATACCAACGAAATACCAAGCTGCTAGAAAAATTGAAAAATAATGAGTCCCTGCAGAGGCTTGCATGGTTCAGCGATGGCTTTTATTCAGTTGAGCAAGTTGGCAGAGATTATGTTGCCACTGATTTAAGAATGGGCATGGAGCCCGTGTATTTTTTCCGTTATAACATTGCTGAATCAACAGACATGGTGATGAACGTCCCATCTAGCAAACGAGTGACCAATGAAAGGCGGACAAAAGAAGGTATTTCTTGGATATGGCAGCGAATCTGGTCAGTCGGTAGTAGCTTTGGTAATGTCACTTCAGACAATAGCACTACGCATCCTAAGTTATAAGTTATGCTGAAAATAGATGAGATAGTTTGGCAACTGGTAGCATCAATACCCAAAGGGAAGGTGATGACTTATGGTCAGATTGCTAATCAGGCCGGATTTAAAAATTATGCTCGTCATGTGGGAGCTACACTAAAAAAATTACCAATGGATTCTCTATTACCTTGGCACCGTGTCGTAAATGCCAAAGGTGAACTGTCTTTTCCAATTGGAAGCCCTTCTTATGAAAAGCAAAAACTATTATTAGAGTCGGAGGGAATTAAATTTATAGGTACTAAGTTGTCTTTAGCGGATTATAGGTGGGGAGTTAATTAACGTAATGCTAAGTAGGAGGCTATTCATAATAAAATTGGGAATTCTATCCCTTCTTTATCCGTATGGATTGATTCATAGTGGTGTTAGCAAGGAGTGTCACGATGAAGATAGAAAAAGATGAAGATACATTTTCTGAATTAAAAGAGATGGCAGAGGACATTCACCTCCTATCTCGTAATTATAATGATGAAATCATTGGCATTGATTATTATGCTAATTTATCCGTGCTTACCCTTAGCCAGCTTGAGGAGCTAGAAGCCCTTTGGCACTATAAAGTTGAAACCTGTTACAAAGAAAAGTTAGCCTCTCAGTGGATGATTGTTCAAGTCATTCTGTTTGTAGTTGCCACAGTCTATATAGCAGCTGTTACGGGCGGTAAATTACCTGGGATTATTGCTGGTGTTTTAGGTTTATTAGCCTTGATTGCAATGCTTGAAGATAACCGTGTGAGTATTGCAAAACGTAACTTTTCAGATGCCAAACGAGTTTACGAACATTTGAAAACTTATATGTAAGTCATAGTAATAGTGCTAACTTGCTAACAAAATCAATCTATAATGAGTGATGGATTTGTGTTGTCGAGGAAGTTGTATGGTTAAGTTAATTAAGGTTGTCGCTGGAATAGTATTACTTGTCGTTGTTGCAGTAATTATTTTCTTAGCAACGCTTGATCTTAATCGGCATAAAGAGAAAATCACCCAAATTATTGAAGATGCCACTGGGCGTCAGTTACGTATTAATGGTGATTTACATTTAGCCTTATCTCTAACTCCGACACTTGTGATGGAAAATGCAAGCTTAAGTAATGCTAGCTGGGGTGCTCAGCCTGAGATGGTCAGCCTAGATAAATTTGAGGTTGAAGTTGAATTAAGACCATTTCTTTCAGGTGATATTCAAGTTAACCGAATTATCCTTCTGACTCCTACAATCTTACTGGAAACAAATGAACAGGGGGTGGGTAACTGGGTATTTGCATCTAATGACGGTACAGAAGATAAACCCGCGGATAAAAAAGATTTACCCAGCCTTCTTTTTAGTGAAATATTAATCAAAGATGCTGTTATCAATTATAAAGATGGTGTCACAGGTGAAGCATACAAAGTCGCTATTGATGAATTGACCGAGCAAACTGCTAATGCTGATGCACCATTAATATTGGCGTTGAAATTGATTTATGAAGGTATACCGGTTTCTCTGAATGGCGAGTTTGGTTCTCTTAATCAACTATTTGCTGATAAACCATATCCTATCAATTTGGATGTTCTGACTAATCAGACTAAATTAAGCATTAATGGGCAAATTACCAAACCTATGGCAGGCAGAGGGTTTAATTTAGCCACTCAATTTGATGCTGAGTCATTAGATGATATTGCCCAGTTGATAGGAAGCGAGTTACCTGAACTTCAAGCAATAAATCTATCGGCTACATTGACTGATAACAATGATATGTATTGGATTAAGACATTGAAATTTAATGTCGGTGACATGGCGCTCTCTGGTGATATTTCAGCAAAACTAAGTGGAAAAACACCTGCTATAGACCTCAAGTTATACTCAAATAAGCTTGATTTAACCCAATTTATCCCTGAAAGCACCGAACAAGTAGAAATTGAATTAGCTCCTGAATCAGAAGAGCAAGCAAAGGTTACAGCGACGGAACAAATGGAGCAGCCTCAGGAAAGTTTGAGCATTCCAGCCTTACCTTTTGATGAAATTAAACAGCGATTGTTACTGGTTGATGCCAATGTTGATGTCTCAGTCAAAGAGTTAATAACGTATGGTGCTACATTCGCTGATACTTCAGTGATGGCTACTTTAAAGACGGGTAACCTATCGGTGAAGCCTTCAACGACTATTGTTGAACAGGGTCAACTCTCGGCTGATATTACTTTTAATAGTGATAAGTCTGAAGCGAATGCAGTTCTTAATGCTGAGCTTGATTCCATCGCTAAATTATCTACATTGCTAGGCACTACATTGCCCGAGCTCGGTAAGCTTAAAGTTACTGCTGAAGTGATTGCCGATAAGCAGCACTATGCCGTTAATAATATGAACTTAAATATTGGAAGTAGTGATTTATCTGGTGAGTTTGCTGCACAAATTGGTGGGCAACGACCAGTCGTGACGGCACTACTGACTTCGAATATGATCGATGTTAATCAGCTGATGATTAATCCTAGTGAGAAAGAGCTGAGCACCGGTACAGCCAAGTCAGCTGAAAGTTCTTCTGAAGGTTTTTCATTAGAAGAGTTAAAAAAGAAACTATTATTACTTGATGGTAATGTGTCTTTAAGTGCAAAAGAAATCAAGACTGGCAGTTCTACACTCACCGATACTAATATTAAAGTTTATCTTCAAAGTGGTGACTTAAAAGTCGAACAGCTCGATGGCACTATTGATGGAGGGCAGGTTAAGGCGGGGCTGACATTTATTTCATCGGCTACGCGCCCAAAGCTCGATATTAGGCTGGGTGTTGATTCCTTAGCTAAATTATCAAAAATAGCTGGAACTGACTTACCTGCTCTTAGTCCAGTGAAACTGACTGGTAATATTAACTTTGATAAAGGTAATTACTTAATTGACTCACTAATTTTACAGGCAGGTAAAACTGATCTTTCAGGTAGTGCATCGATTAATATGGCCAATAAAGTACCGAGTATTAAAGCAACGCTAAGTGCTAACTTAATCGATTTAACAATGTTTGAAAGTAAAGAGAAAGTTAAGTCGGATAAGAAAAAAACGAAGAATGAACGCATATTTTCAGAAGAACCATTAGATTTACAAGCATTAAGGTCCTTTAACGCCGATGTTTCTCTAAAAGCACAGAAAATTAAAACGAGTAGTTTAGATATTGCTAAAACAAATATTTCGGTCTCTTTAAATGGCGGTAAATTATTAGTTAAGCCGCTTCAAAGCTTTTTGGCTGGTGGAGAGTTAAGCGGAACAGTTGGCTTAAATGCCGCAAAAGAAGTAGCTGTATTATCAAGTGATTTAACAATGAAAGGCTTGCAGCCCAACCAACTGGCTGAGTTAACGGATACGTTAACAGGTGCAAAAACAGATATAGATATTAATTTATCGGGGCAGGGTAAAAGCGTTAGTCAGATTATGGCTGGTTTGAATGGTCAATTTACAGTCAAAGTAGAAGATGGTGTTCTGGTAGATTCAGTAATGGGTGCATTGGGTGCTGATGTATTGGCTAAATTAGCAGGCATGTTAAATCCATTTTCTAAGCGAGAGAGCAACACGGCCTTAAAATGTGCTGTTGTGAATTTTACTATCAAAGATGGCATCGCAACTGCTAAAAATGGAATTGCTATATCGATGGATAAATTAAATATTTTGGGTGATGGCGATATTAATCTAAAAAATGAAAAGTTAGATATTAGTCTTAAAGCAGAGCCTAAAGAGGGCTTAGGAATTAGTGCAAGTAAGTTTGTATCTTTGGTTAAATTAGCAGGTACGTTAGCTAACCCTTCGCCTAGTGCTGACCTAGGAGGTGCTTTGTCTACAGGTGCATCAGTCGGTACAGCAGTTGCAACGGGTGGGTTATCACTATTAGCAGAAGGCTTATTAGATCGTGTAACGGCAGATGTTGATCCTTGCGCCACTGCATTAGGAATTAGACCAAGTAAGCGAAATAAACCAGCTGAATTGCCTGCAGCAACGCCATCAATTGATGCTGTTGAAGTTGGCGGGGAGTAGTAGCCGTTTTATTTAATCGGCTAATTAACTAGCTTTTAAGACAAGACTCAGCCTCACATTTGTTTATCTCAATCGTTATATGAGATAACTTGTGAAACCGACTCAATTGACGTTTGTAATGCTCAGTAGTCATAGGGTTATGAGTGACTAAAGCAATGATTGCCGCGTAGTGATTAGCACCTACTTTCCATATATGGATGTCAGAGATAGTCGTATCAGAGTTATCTTCGATTGCTTGTTTGATTGCTTGTTTATAATCTTCATCAATACTGGCATCGAGTAAGATCGGACCGGTTGATTTCAATAAAGAATATGACCAACGTGAGATGATAATCGCTCCGACAATCCCCATCATGGGGTCGAGCCAGTTCCAGCCCAGATATTTTCCTGACACTAGTGCAACGATGGCGAGTAAAGAAGTCATCGCATCAGCTAATACATGTAGGTAGGCAGCTTTTAAGTTGTGATCATGGTGATGCTCGTGAGAATGATCGTGATCATGGTGATGGTGGTCATCTTTTAAAAGAAGCGCACTGACAAGGTTAATGACTAAACCTAAACTCGCAACGAAAATTGCTTCATTAAACAGAATCGTTTGTGGCTCAAGAAATCTATGGAGCGATTCAACTAACATGATTAGTGCGACAACAAATAAAACGATAGCACTCGTAAATCCACCCAGAACATTAACTTTTCCTGTGCCAAAGGAGTAAGCCGAGTTTTTTGCATTCTGTCGTGCATATCGATAAGCAAAGATTGCAATAACAAAAGCAGCAACATGAGTACTCATATGCCAACCATCTGCTAGTAGCGCCATCGAACCATAAATGCTACCTGCAATAATCTCCACGACCATGGTAATGGCGGTTAATAGCAGTACATAGTGTGTTCGTCGTTCACCTTTCTCGTTATGGACTGAGAAATTGTGATTGTGTTGCCAAGCTTCTATTGAATGTTTATGCATATTAATTTCTTACTTTTTAGCGGATAAGTATAGTTTATGTTGAGAGTTATGACAGTGGAAGAGAAGTTGGTGCGAATAGTTAACTATTTAACGCACTGTCAATATATAAAGATAATAGACTACAACTCTTATGGCCTTTAAGCTTAAGGATATAAAATATCCCGAATTTAAGTGGTTTTAGGCTTGTAAAGGCATGCAGGCTATCTATAAGTAAATATAAATAGCCTGCTAAATCAAGGAAGAATAGCTTGTTTTAAAATTTACCCTAATCTAGGGTAATCGGTATAACCTTTAGCGTCACCGCCATAGAATGTGTTTTGATCTGCAACATTTAATTCTGCACCTTGTTTGATGCGTTCAGGTAAGTCAGGGTTGGCAATAAACGGCACCCCGAATGCAATTAAGTCACTATTATCTTCAGTTAAGCTTTGTTCTGCCGACTTGCCTGTATAACCACCATTTGCAATATAAGCACCATTAAATAAACGACGCAGCTGAACAAAATCAAACTCGTTATTACTAGTTACATCACCAAAACGTTCAACTACATGAATATAGGCGAGATTAAATGGGTTTAATTTTTCAACTAAATAATTGAATAAAGCTTGTGGGTTACTTTCGGTCATTGAGTTGAAGGTGCCTGTAGGCGAAATACGAATACCAACGTGCTCACTACCCAAAACATCTGTTACTGCTTGGACTACTTCTAATACGATGCGGGTACGATTTTCGATAGAACCACCGTAAATATCATCACGTTTATTGGTACCGTCTTTTAAAAACTGTTCGAGTAAATAACCGTTAGCGGCATGGATCTCAACGCCATCAAATCCAGCTTGTTTAGCATTGAGTGCTGCTTGTCGATACTGCTCGACAATACCCGAAATTTCATCGGTTTCTAAAGCTCGAGGCGTTTCAAAATCAAGCATACCTTCATAGGTGAATGCTTGGCCTTCAACGGCAATAGCTGATGGTGCAACGGGTAGGGCATTATTGGGCTGTAATTTGGTGTGAGAAACACGACCTACATGCCACATTTGCAAGAAGATTCGGCTACCACTTGCATGAACGGCATCAGTCACTTTTTTCCAGCCAATAATTTGCTCATTAGAGTAAATGCCAGGTGTGAAAGCATAGCCTTTACCTTGAGGTGAAATTTGCGTTGCTTCGCTGATAATTAATGCTGCAGTTGAGCGTTGTTGATAATACTCTGCATTCATATCATTAGGTATGTCACCCGGTTGGGAAGATCGCGAGCGGGTGAGTGGGGCCATCACAATGCGATGAGGTAATGTTAAATCACCTAATTTGAATTCACTGAAAAGAGTGTCAAAAGCCATAATTGAATCCTTTGTAGAGTAGTCGTCAGGGCATGAGTGTAAAAAATATTTATTGTATCATTTATATGTTTAGTATACTTTTGTAACTATAGAGTGAGTATGAGTGATTAGCAAGTACGCACGATTTTGATATTTAGTTTCATATAGGTGCCTAATGACAGAAACAATAGCTCAAGCCGAAAAAAATATTCCACTTGAATCATTGGCTCCAGCAGAATGCGATGATATGGATGAGTGTCCTGTTGCCACAGCGATTGATGTGATTGGTGGAAAATGGAAAGTGATTATCCTGTATCACCTGCGAGGAAAAACGCTTCGATTTGGTGAGTTAAAGCGGAGCATTCCTCGAGTAACTCAAAAAATGTTGACTACCCAATTACGTGAACTGGAAGCAGATAAGTTGATTACTCGACATGTGTATGCTCAAGTGCCACCAAAGGTTGAATATACCTCGACAGAACTTGCTGAAAAACTGAATCCAGCCCTAGATTTACTTTGTGCTTGGGGGAGTGAATATCGACTTGCACACCAGACTGAATAGATAAATTTAAATATCAGTATGGGGCATTATTTACTGAATGCTCCTAACCACATTATGAGTAGTGCTAAGGTGAGTAGCCAAATAGTGAGAATGACGATTACT
>CALCCU010000018.1 GCA_937900515.1 uncultured Gammaproteobacteria bacterium
CAAGCAAAAGACTTTTTTAAAAATTCTGATCAAATCTTAGTGCTTTATGGTGATGTTCCGCTGACTCAACATAGTACTCTTGAAGCACTCATTAATGAAGGTGACAAAGATAGCCTTAAAGTATTAACAACAGAGCTAAACGACCCGACTGGCTATGGCCGTATTGTTCGTGATGCAGAAGGTAATATGCTGAGAATTATTGAGCAGAAAGACGCTGATGAAGCGACTAAGCTAATCAATGAAGTAAACAGCGGTATTATGTGCATTCCGTCAAAATGGCTCAATGACGCAATTGCTAAGCTTGATAACAATAATGCTCAAGGCGAATACTATCTGACTGATCTCATCGCTCAAGCTTCAGAGCAAGGTATGCCTATTGATTCAGTCATCTGTGATGATGAAATGGAAGTTGCAGGAGTCAACAACCGACTGCAATTAGCTGAATTAGAAAGTCATTACCAACAAGGAAAAGCTACAGAGCTGATGTTATCAGGGGTTACCTTAGTCGATCCTGCTCGAATCGATATTCGTGGCGACCTCACGACAGGCCAAGATATTCATGTAGATATCAATGTGATTTTTGAAGGCACAAACACCATTGCTGATAATGTAGAAATTGGTGCTAATTGTACTATTATCAATAGTAGTATTGCTGAGGGTAGCATTATTTTAGCCAATAGCATTATTGAAAATTCAGAAGTAGGTGCCAATTGTACGATAGGACCATTTGCACGTTTACGTCCAGATACTAAGCTGGCTGCTAAAGCTAAAATTGGTAACTTTGTTGAAACCAAGAATGCCAATATTGGGCTAGGCTCAAAAGTGAATCACCTGAGTTATATTGGCGATACGGATATGGGCGCTGATGTGAATATTGGGGCGGGTACGATTACGTGTAATTATGATGGTGCCAATAAACATCGTACTACGATTGGTGATAGAGTGTTTGTGGGGTCGGATACGCAGTTAGTAGCACCGGTTACGCTTGAGGATGGCGCGACGATTGGGGCTGGATCTACTATTCGGAAGGATGCGCCGGCTGATGCGTTGACGTTGACGATGTCTAAGGTTAAGTCGGTTGAAGGGTGGAAGAGACCGGTTAAGAAGAAGTAGTTGGTTTAAAGGGACTTATGGAAGCTGAAAATGAGATCATTTCATACTTTGAGATGTGTAGACGTGAAGGATCGTCACTTCAAAGAGGCATGAACTTTAGGCTTCATGGTGGTCACTCAGTATTTCTAATGTCTCTTCAGCCTAATTCCCCATACCAAGATGAAGTTATGGACGAAGGTGCTGTATTGATTTATGAAGGACATGATCACTCTCGTACACCAGAAGTACCAACTCCAAAATTAGTGGATCAACCGGAGTTTCTGCCAAGTGGTAACCTGACCGATAATGGCAAATTCCACAAAGTTGCTCAAGACTTTAAGGCAGGAAACAAAGCACCTGACTTGATTCGTGTTTATGAAAAGTTACGTAAGGGTATCTGGGGGTATAACGGATTATTCCATCTTACCGACTCATGGCGAGAAAATGATGGAAATAGAGAGGTATTTAAGTTTCGTTTAGAAGCGATCGAGGAACTTTTAGATAACTCTGTTTCTACAGACATAGAGTTCAAGGAGTCCAAACATCGAAGAATTATTCCTACCCACGTTAAGTTAGAGGTCTGGAAGCGAGATCGTGGTAAATGTACTATGTGTGGCTCAACAGATGAGCTTCATTTTGATCATATTTTGCCTTATTCA
>CALCCU010000019.1 GCA_937900515.1 uncultured Gammaproteobacteria bacterium
CCGCTTTTGAATTTGATTATCCAAGCGAAGCGGTTGAATCTTCAATTTTACAAAAAGAAACAGGCATCAATGTAGAATTAGCAGACAAGTTAGTTAAGATTGCTACAACAGCGCGTAACCTAAAAGGTCACGGCCTAGACGAAGGTATTTCAACGCGTCTTCTTACTTATGCTGCAACACTGATAGATAAAGGTATTGCTCCACAAGCCGCATGTAAAATGGCTTTGGTTCGGCCAATTACTGATGATGAAGATATTCGCGATACGCTTGATCATGCGATTAACACGGTTTTTGCCTAGCAACAGACTGACATCATGAGTGAAGATATTGAACCTCCATACCGGGAAAAGCTTAGCTGCGGTTTTGAACAAATCGATCCTGTCTTCGATCAATGTATGCTCGAAGCCACTGCCGTTTTATCTGAACAAGGCATCGAAGCATACCTCGCAGGCGCATCACTAATTTGTAAAATTGGTCGTGGTGTCGAGCCCGTACTCAGCTTCTTAGAAGATACCCCTGCCATTGCAACCCATATCGGGGAAGAAGTTGTAGAACTAATTTCTCAAACCGTATGGAAGTTCTCTCGTACCATCAATGGTAAAGCGATTCCTGTATTTATGCAGACACTGCTTCCCGTCTCTCGCCGCCTAGGTGATATAGCCGCTCTGCAAAGTTACTTTGACATTATATTCGACATGATGGAAGCCACATCAGTATCAATACATGGTCATCATGCAACTATTCCGAGCCCAAGCCTTCCAGATTTATTAGATAAAATACCTTATCTCATTAGCCAACTGTCTTTGGCAGGCCTAAAAAATTGGATTAATTACGGCATACGCTTTTATAGTAGCCACCCAGAAAGACAAAGGGACTTCTTCAGTCTGCAATCAGCTGATAGCTTAGCCATTCTGCAACGAGAACGTCATGGCACATTGTTCTATGATCATGAGCGTAAATTAAACCTTTACATGCAAGGTTTATGGCAGACCGATCCACAACTTGTACCTTACTCACTGGGTTTTGATGAATTGCGTAAGCCACAACCATACTTCGATAACCTAGGTGTACGAGTCCCTGATGTCTATGATGATATCAATGGCGTGACAGGAATAGATAGATACCGTGCAAGCCTTGCTCATATGGCTGCTCATGCACGTTGGACTCGTCCAATCATTGCCGATAACTACAGCCCTTTTCAGCGTATGGCAGTTGAATTTGTCGAAGATGCACGAGTAGAAACACTCGCCATTAGACAATACCCTGGTTTACGCCAGTTGTTTATCAAATTACACCCTCGGCCAGTTGAAGGTGCTTGCAATCCTGAAACACAATCTTGCCTGCGTCACCGTATAGCTATGTTATCTCTGGCATTACTTGACCCAGACCACGGTTACACAAATCCAGACTTACTCGAATTTGTAGACCGATTTAATGCAATCATGGAAACAGGTGAGTCTAGCACTAAAGAAATTGCTAGTATTGGTCTATCTTATGTGGCACGCACACGTATTCAAAGCGATCAATTCTCCGATGTTTTTTTTGATAATACTGAAATTGATTACCGCGATGATAACCGTCACATGTGGCAATATATTGAAGACGGTGATGAAGAAGAATCATTCGATGACAACCGTTCTAGCACTCAAGAAGAAGAGCCAGAAGGTTTACCTCCCCGTCATTACCCTGAATGGGATTATCATTCACAATCTTATCGCCCAGATTGGGTGAGTGTGTATGAATCACTCCATCCCGGTGGTAATGCGAAAGACATCGATAAACTACTAGAAAAGCATAACGCACTACTTAAACGTATGAAGCAAATCCTTGAGTTATTAAAACCTCAAAATTATGTGCGGGTGCGTTATCAAGAAGAAGGTTCTGAACTTGATTTAGACATTGCTATTCGCTCACTCATTGATCTAAAAAGTGGTAGCCAACCTGATACCAGAATCAATATGAGTCACCGTCATGATGGTCGTGATATTGCCGTAATGTTATTGCTAGATCTATCAGAGTCAACTAATGATATTCCACAAGGGGCGACACAAAGCATTTTGGATTTATGTAAAGAATCGACCTCTTTATTATCATGGTCAGTAGAGCAACTCGGTGATAAATTCGCCATTGCAGGTTTTCATTCAAATACACGTCACGATGTACGTTATCACCATATAAAAGGTTTCAGCGAACAATGGAATGATAGCGTGAAAGGCCGTATTGCAGGTATGAAAGCTGGCTATTCAACACGAATGGGGGCAGCAATGCGTCATGCCTCTCACTACCTTGAAGCACAAAAAGCCGATAAAAAACTATTATTGATATTAACCGACGGCGAACCTGCGGATATTGATGTTGATGATGAACGACTACTGATTGAAGATACCCATAAATCTGTACAAGAACTCGACCAAAAAGGCATCTACAGCTACTGCATCACACTCGACCCTAATGCCGATGACTATGTGAATGATATTTTTGGCAATCAACATATGGTGATTGATAACGTCAGTAAACTACCGGAGAAACTACCAGCTTTATTTGCTAGTTTGACGAAGTAATCTTAACTCACTCCCATCATCGCCCTACATATTGAAACTATGATTACAACGAGTAGATACTAAAACTACTTTTTCATTATCTAAAATAAAAACGCTAGGGTAAATCTAGCCCTATTGCTATGATATTCCCAATAAAAACTAGTATAAAGTATATTCAGCATTATGATATTCACTAAGCAACTTAGCAGCGCCCTATTACTTACCACCATCACATTCAGTAGCGTCACCTACGCTGACTGGGGTTCATTATTGGGAGATATACTCGGCGCTGGAGAAGAAATACTTTCGCCTACCAACTCTGACTCACCTAAACCAGTACTCTCTACAAATTTAGATACCAACACTATTATCTCTGGTCTAAAAGAAGCGCTAGAAATAGGTACTCGCCAAGCTGTTGAGAACGTCAGTAAGAAAGATGGCTATTTAGCGAATGAACTGATTAAAATTGCCATGCCTCCTGAGTTACAACAAGCCAGTGGTTTAATGAGACAGTTTGGTTTAAGCGCATTGGCCGATGACTTTGAACAAAGTATCAACCATGCTGCAGAAGCCGCAGCACCTGAAGCGACCAATATCATTGTTCAAGCAATAAAAGGCATGAGTATTCAAGATGCAAATGCAATTTTGCAAGGTTCTGATGATGCCGCTACACAGTATTTTAAAGACAAGACGAGTACGCAATTAACCGAATTATTTCTTCCTAATATTCAGCAGTCGCTTAATCAAGTTGGTACAACCAAATACTATAACGATTTAACAGAACAAGTTGCAGCTGTGCCATTTGTCGGCCAAACAATCAATCTGGACCTGCCAAATTACGTTACTGAACAAGCTCTTAATGGCTTATTCACTGTAATTGCTCAGGAAGAAAAGAAAATCCGAGACAATCCTTCAGCAAGAACCACAGAGTTATTGAAACAAGTTTTTGGTAAATAGTTAATGAGCTGACTACACGGGATGGTTAATCTGTAATAGTATAAACACCAATATAATAATAAATAGAGAGAAGTAACATGGCAGCCCCTTCACATAAACTGAATCTTTGCAGTCAAGGTATTGCACTTAAGGCATTATTTACTGGTTATTTAATCGTTGTAGCCGTTGGCTATTTGATGGCCGTGGTACAAATTCAATTCACGCATGGTATGGCTGATGGTGAAATGGGTTTATCGGTGGATGACATTGTTTATAGTTATTACGGCAAGCGTTCTGGGTCGGCACTTGAAGCGAAATTAAATGGTTCAATGAAGTTAATGGTTCCAGAAAAAGATCGCCTAAAAATCATTAACTGGGTACATAAGGGCGCTGATGAGCAAGCCTTTAATGACACTGGTATTCGTAAGATATTTGATACGAACTGTATCGCCTGTCATAACGCATCTTCAGGCTTACCCATCCCTGATTGGACTAAGTTTGAAAATATTGCTGAAAGAGCAAAAACAGATACTGGCGCGTCATTCACATCATTAGCACGTGTTTCCCATATTCACTTATTTGGTATCGCTTTTATCTTCATGTTCGTAGGGCTTATTTTCAGTCTAGCAGCTGGCGTTCCTAAATACCTTAAAGCGTTTGTTATTGTGATGCCTTACCTCTTCCTAATTATTGATATAAGCTCTTGGTGGCTAACAAAGTTAAACCCTAACTTTGCTTGGTTTACCATTATTGGTGGTGCTGCAATGGCCTTATCATTCGCCTTTATGTGGATAGTATCAATGTATGAAATGTGGATTATGCCTCGCTTACACAGCGATGATCGTGATGCACTATTAGACGAATGATAGAACACTTTAATGTATATCGAAACAAAGAAGCGTTCACTGCTTAAAGGAATAAGCTGGCGTTTCATTGCTACGACTACGACGATAATTATCGTCTATTTCTTTTTTGGACGGCTTGATCTTGCTATCGCAGCAGGTTTTTTAGAAACCCTTGCAAAAATATTACTCTATTTTTTCCATGAACGAGCTTGGCAAAAAATAAAGTTTGGTAAGCAACGTATTGAGCCTTTTAACCTTTGGTTTACAGGGTTACCACTATCAGGGAAAAGTACTTTAGCAGATGCTGTTTATACCGAGCTAAACAAACTGGACATACCTCTCGAGCGAATCGACTCAAAAGATATTAGAGATGTTATTCCGAATGTAGGCTTCAAACGAGATGATCGTCATCAACATCTCACTCGTGTTGGTCACTTAATTAAAACATTACAAAATAATTCTGTGTCTGCCATTGCATCATTTATCTCACCTTACACTGAAACAAGACAAGCTATTGCTGACATGACCAATAATTATATTGAAGTCTATGTAAAGGCCGATATAGAAACCTGCATTGCTAGAGATAAGACTGGGATTTATTTAAAAGCTCAAGCAGGAGAACTACAAAACTTCACTGGAGTGTCTGATGTTTTTGAACAGCCCGTACATCCGGATATTATTATCGATTCAAATAAACAATCAATTGCGGAAGCTACGCAGATTATTGTGACGTTTATAAAAAAACACTATATGCCATAGCGGTCAAAAAATTCAGAAACTGTACTTTATCAATCTACTCAAACCGTGTGATATCTTTTATCACCCTTAAATGGATTACCCCTCAATGAATGAGCATCTAGATTCAACTCTCTATAAAACATTATTGGAATCCACCAAGGCTATTCCCTGGATGATTGACTGGAAAAAACAAGAGTTTGTCTATGTTGGACCTCAAATAGAGGAATTGTTGGGCTGGACACCCGATAGTTGGAAAACAACGACTGACTGGGTTGAAAGAATGCATCCTGATGACAGAGAGTATGCGGTTAACTACTGTATTAGGTTGTCCAATCAAGGAACAGACCACGAGGCAGATTATCGTGCTCTTAAGGCTAATGGTGAATATGTCTGGATTCGAGATGTAGTGCACGTCATTAGAGAAAATGATGAAACAGTACAGATAGTTGGGTTCATGTTTGATATTACAGAACGTAAAAACATGGAAGATCAACTGCATGAATTGAGTTTGGAATACAAACAATTATCGATGGTAGATGGGCTTACAGGCTTAGCTAATAAGCGTGCTCTGGATAACTTCCTTCAGTTCGAGTTTCCTCTAGCCCAACGCCAAGCAACACCTTTATCAATATTGTTCATCGATATTGATTTTTTCAAATATTATAATGACGCTTATGGTCATATCGAAGGTGATAACTGTCTAAAAGAGGTAGCACAGTTACTCAAAACCAGCTTCCCTCGTGCTACAGATCTAATTGTTCGCTACGGCGGTGAAGAATTTATTGTTGTCCTGCCTAATACAGATAACCAAACAGCAGCTCAATTAGCTGAAAAGTGCCGAGTAGCTATTGAGGATGAAAATATCCCTCATAAGAGCTCTCCTATTCACCATTGTGTCACAGCAAGTATTGGCTTAGCCACCGTTGATGAAATACACACAGATTCTGACTTTTCATCACTGATCAATAGAGCCGATAAAATGCTTTACAAGGCAAAGCACAATGGTAGAAATCACGTTGAGTTTGAGACTGAATAAATTAAGCCTCCATCACCTTTTCTAATCTAAACACAGGATCATAATGGAAACTGTCTCCCTCTTCGTCGATGTGCAAAATATTTATTACACCACTCGACAAGCTTATAAACGACACTTTGACTACAATGCATTCTGGGCTAACGCGACAGCGAATCGACAAGTAGTCAAAGCAATTGCCTACACCACCGAACGTGGTGATGAGAAGCAACGACAGTTTCAAAATATATTGAGGGCAATTGGTTTTGAAGTAAAGCTAAAACCTTTTATCCAACGTGCCGATGGTTCATCGAAAGGTGACTGGGATGTAGGTATTACCTTAGATGCTATAGAGTACGCAACTGAGTCCGATGTAGTTGTATTGGCTTCTGGAGACGGCGACTTTGACTTATTGGCTCACAAAATACGTGACAAACATAATGCTAGTGTGGAAGTTTATGGAGTGCCTCAATTAACGGCAAAATCTCTAATTGATGCAGCCTCTCGCTTTATTTCTATCGATCACCATCTATTACTTTCACCCCGTTCTTAATTATCGAGTAGCACTATGGCTATCAGCTCTACCATCAACAAAGTATCCCTTTCGATTGCGAATATGGATACACATCATTACCAAATTCATGAACTTACCGTAGCTCAGCATCCATCTGAAAATAATTTCCGTTTTATGATTCGCCTCATTGCTTTTAGTATAAATGCTCATGAACAGCTTAGTTTTACTAAAGGCATGAATAACGATGATGAACCCGAACTGTGGAAAAAAACATTAACGGATGAGATTGAGCTGTGGATTGATTTTGGTCAACTTGATGAAAAACGAGTTCGTAAAGCCTGTGGCCGTGCCAAACAAGTAATTATCTATACCTATCATGAAGGTAAGGCTAGCGTATGGTGGCAACAGCAACAAGATAAATATCAGCGATTTAAGAATCTATCGGTTATTCAAATTAATGCTGAAGATGGCATTGAATCCTTGCTGCAACGTTCTATGCAGTTACAGTGTAATATTCAAGAAGAAGTGATGTACTTGAGTGATGATAATGAGGCGCATACCATCACTTTTACTAAATTAACTTAATGGTTAGCTTCTTCTTTGAAATAAGCTTTAGTTAGTTTAAATACTACTGGGCTCAATAATATTAAGGCTATTAGATTTGGCAATGCCATCATTGCATTAAGTGTATCGGCCACCAGCCAAATAAATGATAGATTTGCCGTTGCACCGATAGGCACGGCTATGACCCATAATATTCTAAAAGGCATAATGGCTTTGACACCAAATAAATAGCCCACGCATTTTTCACCATAAATACTCCAGCCTAAAATAGTAGTAAAAGCGAAGATAGTGAGTCCAAATGCTACTATCAACCCTCCAAACCCTGGTAATACGGTTTCAAAGGCTAATGAAGACAATCCTGCCCCCGTTTCACCACTCGTCCACACACCAGAGACAATAATTACTAACCCCGTAATTGAACAAACAATGATGGTATCGATAAACGTCCCCATCATAGCAATAGTGCCTTGTCGCACAGGGTTATCTGTTTTTGCAGCAGCATGTGCTATTGGAGCACTACCTAAACCAGCCTCATTAGAAAAGACACCTCGAGCTACACCAAAACGAATGGCTGCCCATACTGCTGCTCCAGCAAAACCGCCTGTTGCTGCAATTGGAGTAAAGGCATAGGTAAAAATAAGTGAGAATGCATCAGGTACTAAAGAAGCATTCATAATCAAAATAATAATGCCAGCCGAAATATAGCTCAATGCCATAAAAGGTACTAACTTCCCAGCTACAACTGCAATACGTTGAATTCCTCCTAATAAGACCATTGCTACTAGACCCGCCATAACTAAGCCCGTCAATACCGGTGAGATATCTGCATTTGTAGATAAGACATGAGCGACTGAATTTGCTTGAATGGTATTACCAATACCAAAGCCAGCCAAAGCACCAAAGATAGCAAACGTAGTTCCTAACCATGCAAAGCGACTGCTTAAACCATTTTTAATGTAGTACATTGGTCCACCAACATGATTGCCGTTATCATCTGTTTCACGATAATGGACCGCGAGTACTGCTTCAGCATATTTAGTCGCCATTCCAACTAATGCCGTCATCCACATCCAAAATAAAGCACCTGGTCCACCAAGGAATATTGCCGTAGCAACACCTGCAATATTACCCGTTCCTATGGTTGCTGCCAGCGAGGTCATTAAGGCATTGAAAGGAGATATTTCCCCCTCACCTTCTTGTTTATGACGGCCTTGCCATAACATCTGAAATCCATACATCAATTTGATTAGTGGCATGCCTTTTAAACCGATCATCAACAATAAGCCTACACCTAAAATCAGCGCTAACATTAATGGCCCCCAAACAATACTGTTCAGCTGCGTCACTAGTTCATTGATCATTTCCATCTTTACTTCCTAAATTTTGCTTAGACCTATCGTATCACTAGAATCATAAATAATAATTAAAATACACCGCTGTTAGCTGGATTATCAATTAACATTTGTTGATAAAACTCAGTAAATTCTATTCCCCAATCGTACTCTAAAGAAACTATTCGTTCATTTAAAGGCGACATAAAGCTTGGTGCTGAGTTGAAGGCAAGCACGACCGTATTTCTATAATTAGGGAGCGACAAGCAAACTGTTCGCTGTTTAAAGGTTCGTCGCACGGCTGATAAGTAATGCATAAATTCATTAGCACCTTCGACTAATAGATTAAACGAAACGTGTCCATGCTCAGTTAATAAAGCTTTGCATTGATTGAGAAATTGCTGTTCAAAAACCCACTCAGGAGTTTTTTGCTCGACAGCGATATCAATGATGATCAAATCATATCGTTCCGTACATACCTCTACATAATGCTTGATATCATCGTGTATTATTTGCCATTGCTCGTTTTCAGGGAATTCAAAATATCGCCGTGCAAGTGAGAGAACCGACTCCGAAATATCAACGGCATCACCTTTTATATGTGGAAAACGGTGAGAGAAATATCGAGCTGTTGCACCTCCCCCCGTTCCTACTAACAAAATCCTTTTAGGAAGTGCTTCAAACAATATACCCGCTAACATGGCTCTATTTAATACTTGGGGTAATAACTCAGGTTTATCTAGATTAATCTCGGACTGAATTAATCCATCATCAAAATCTAACCAACGACGCTCGCCTTGTTGCCAAATACGAATACGCTCATTCATTTCCTGCTGATCAAATATAAGCTTTGGTGAAGATTCAGTCATTATTAAACTATTCTAATTCTCATAGCTTGCCTTTGATTAAAAATTTTAGAACTTCAATGGTTTATCTTAACACTCACATTCTATTTGAGCACTACCGCCATAGTTCTTAAAAAAACTCACTTCTTAGATAGCTATACCGCTAGATTTTTAATTTTTTATCACGTATAAATAATAGTCACTCATCAATTAAACAAATCAGGCAAATCAAGTAAATGGATATTCTCTGGATCTTATGTTCTGCTATGCTGGTTTTTGTTATGCAGGCGGGCTTTTTATGTTTAGAAAGTGGACTGGTTCGAAGTAAAAATAGCATTAACGTTGCTGCAAAAAACATTACTGACTTCACTATCTCCAGCACTATTTTCTGGGCCGTTGGATTTGCCATTATGTTTGGTGATAGTGTTTCAGGTTTATTTGGCACTTCCTATTTTTTCTTTGGTGATGATGCAAGCCCACTGCTTATTACCACATTCTTATTTCAAATGATGTTTTGTGGCACCGCAGCTACCTTAGTATCTGGTGCCGTTGCCGAACGAATGAGCTACACTGGCTACATCATAGTCACCACCACCATTACTTTACTCATTTATCCATGGGTTGGGCACTGGGCTTGGGCAGGTATCATTTCTGGAACAGCCACTGGATGGTTAGAACTTCAAGGATTTGTCGATTTTGCTGGCTCAACCGTTGTCCATTCCGTTGGAGGCTGGGTTTCCTTAGCTGCTATCTTAGTGATCGGTCCTCGTCTTGGCCGTTATGATATTGCTGGTAAGCGTATTCCCGGTAGTAACCTACCAATGGCTATATTAGGTGGTATGTTGATTTGGTTCGGCTGGTTCGGCTTTAACGGCGGTAGCACCTTAGGCTGGACAGATGCCGTACCAGGAATTTTGTTAAATACCTGCCTTGCTGCATTTTGGGGTGGAATAACAGCAACCATTCTAAAATACAAAACAGATGGTTACATCGATGTTGTTCATATTATGAATGGTACCTTAGGCGGCCTCGTTGCGATTACAGCAAACTGCCATGCGGTTTCAGTCTCTTCCGCCGTGTTCATTGGCCTTTGTGCTGGTGTTATTGTTTTTTATGGTGAAAAATGGCTTGAACATAAAAAAATTGATGATGCTATCGGCGTTATACCTGTGCACCTTTTTGCGGGTATTTGGGGAACACTTGCTGTAGCCTTATTTGGTGATACTGCCACTCTAGGCACTGGGCTATCGATGTTTGAACAATTAAAAGTCCAATTTACAGGCATCATTGCTGTTGGCATATACAGCTTTGTTATTTCCTACCTTGTTTTCCGAATCATTAATCATTTTTATCCTCTGCGTGTGAGTGAAAAATCTGAACTTGTCGGCTTGAATGTTGCTGAACACCAAGTCACGACCGAGGTATTCGACTTATTATCAGCAATGAATACGCAACAAGAAAAGGCTGATTTTTCCCTACGAGTACCTGTAGAACCTTTCACCGAAGTGGGTCAAATTGCCCAGCAGTACAATTTTGTAATTGATAAAGTGAATGAAGAAATCCAGCAGCGTGATGATGCCTTTTCAGCATTTAAGCAAAGTGAATACCGTAAAGGTGCTATTTTAGATGCAGCTATGGATTGCATCATCAGTATTAATAGCCGCGGCGAAATACAAGAATTTAACCCTGCAGCTGAACAATGTTTTGGCATTGGTATGAAACAAATTCATCACCGTCACTTCTTCAATATTTTTGTTGCAGATAGCTTCAAAGAGGCTGCACAAAAAAGTCTAGAACAAGGTTTTACACTCAGTGAAGGTTTAGTACTCAAGCGTCATAATATCTGTGAGTTAACTCGCTATGATGGTGAGTCATTTCCTGCTGAAGTCGTTATTACACCGACCAGTAATAGTCATGATCAGGATCAAGAATATACACTGCATGTTCGAGATATAACCAAACAAATAAAACTGCAAAACCGCCTTAAATTATTGGCTTACAATGACCCATTAACAGGCCTATATAATCGCACCTACTTTATGAGTAACCTAGAACAACGTATTACTCATCACCAGCAAGTACACGGCACTGTAGTTCTGATGTTTTTAGATTTAGATCAGTTCAAGAAAATCAATGATACGCTAGGCCATAAAGCAGGTGATGAACTTCTCTGTGAAGTAGCGAAAAGACTAACAGAAGTAACGCGTGAAAGTGACTTAGTTGGACGTTGGGGTGGAGATGAATTTGTCGTTGTTTTATCAGGTGAGTTTAATGCAGCACAAGCCGCCCAAAAAGCGGAGGCTATTCTAATAAAAATGCGTTCACCTGTTGAACTAACAGATAATACGCTCACTGTTTTGACTAGTATTGGTGTTGCACTCTCAATCAATGGTGAGGTAAATGCTGACCAGTTATTACAACATGCAGATTTGGCTATGTATCAGGCCAAAGAAGCTGGAAGAAATACATTCCGATTATTTAGTGAAGAAATGAAGCAAACTGCTCACCAAAATTTCCAGCTAGAAACCGCATTACCAAAGGCAATTGAACACAATCAATTCTTCTTACAATATCAGCCAAAAGTTGATTGTATCAGTAATGAAACCGTTGGCTTTGAAGCCTTAATTCGTTGGAATCACCCTAAGTTTGGGCTTATTTCACCTGATAATTTTATTCCTATCATTGAAAAATCAAACTTAATTATTGATGTTGGTGAATGGGTGTTAACTGAAACTGTTCGACAGTTAGCTGAGTGGCGTCAACAAGGCTTGCCTTTACTCCCCATTGCCGTCAACATTTCTGGCCGCCACCTACACGACCCTTCATTAGTGCCTTTTGTAGAATCGGTCAGTATGCAATATGATATTCCTACATCCCTGCTCGAACTTGAAATCACTGAAGGGGTGTTAACGGGTAATACCGAACAAAGTATTGCATCAATGAAAGCACTCAAAGAAACTAATATTAAGCTATCTATTGATGACTTTGGTACAGGTTACTCTTCACTCAGTTACCTTAAAAAATTCCCGATCGATATTCTTAAAATCGATCGACTCTTCGTTAGTGAGTGTGACTCCCATCGCGATGATGCTGCAATCTGTATTGCCATCATCACATTAGCTAAGAGTCTCGACTTGCAAATTGTCGCTGAAGGCGTGGAAACGCTACAACAACTAGCCTTCTTAAAACAACATGGCTGCGATGTTTACCAAGGGTTTTATTATAGCCAGCCTCTATCAGCGGAACATATCCCTACCCTTTTACAACAAAAGAGTTCGCTCTAAGCTTCTATCTCATACTTATCAGCTGCCGATACTAAAGCAGCTGGTAAGCTAGGTTCTATATAGTTACCTTATTTTTTTGCTTCTAAAAGATCCCAACGCTCATACATTGCTTCTAACTCTTCTGTTAGCGCTGCTAATTCATCCTGAGTTTTAGCAATTTTGTCGGCTGCTTGCTGATAAAATTCAGGCTGACCGATTTTATTATGTAATTCAGATTGTTTTAATTCCAGCTTCTCAATATCTTTGGGTAATGCCTCTAAATCGAGTTGCTCTTGATAAGTTAAGGCTGATTTTTTGCTAACTTTCTTCGCTGGAGCTTTGGGCGCTCCCACTTTTTTAACTGGCGCTTGAGCTCGCTTATCTTGAGTGCGCTGTTGAACCCAATCATCATATCCCCCCACATATTCACGCACTTCGCCATCATCATCAAATACAATGGTGCTTGTAGCAACATTATTGATAAACGAACGATCATGACTAACCAATAATAATGTGCCTTGATAACCAATTAATAATTCTTCTAATAGATCTAGAGTTTCAGCATCTAAGTCATTGGTCGGCTCATCCATCACCAATAAATTGGCTGGTTGAGTAAATAATTTAGCAAGTAATAATCGATTACGCTCACCACCCGATAATGATTTTATCGGTGTGCGAGCACGTTCTGGTGAGAATAAAAAGTCTTGTAAATAACCCATGACATGTTTGCTAGCACCATTTACTTCAACAAAATCTTTACCTTGACCGACATTATCAACCACGCTCATATTTTCATCTAACTGCCCACGTAGCTGATCAAAATAGGCAATTTCCATCTTAGTACCAAGCTTTACAGTGCCTGTTTCTGGTTGTCTACGCCCCAATAAAATAGAGAGCAACGTTGTTTTACCACAACCATTCGCACCAATTAGACCAATCTTATCACCACGTTGAATTACGGTACTAAAGTCTTTAAATAATTGGCGACCATCATAGCTTTGGCCCACGCTGTCAGCTTCAAGCACCAACTTACCGCTGCGATCGGCTTCTTGTAGTTTCATTTTGACATTGCCTTGAACTTCTCGACGTTCGCCTCGTTCACGACGTAATTGTTCAAGTGCTCTAACACGACCTTCATTGCGGGTGCGGCGCGCCTTGATACCTTGCCTAATCCAGACTTCTTCTTGCGCGAGCTTTTTATCAAATAAAGCGTTTTGTTGTGCTTCTTCTTCCAACATGGCTTCACGACGCACTAAGAAGTTGGCATAATCACCTGGAAAGCTGACCAACTGGCCACGATCAATTTGAATGATTCGTGTAGCAATAGACTGCAAGAACATCCGATCATGGG
Source organism: uncultured Gammaproteobacteria bacterium (assembly GCA_937900515.1). Taxonomy (GTDB): domain Bacteria; phylum Pseudomonadota; class Gammaproteobacteria; order Nitrosococcales; family Methylophagaceae. Next base: position 13,940 of record CALCCU010000019.1, read on the forward strand.
TGATAAATAATAAGGTGCCACCATAGCTTTTTAAGAAATCTTCTAACCATGTAATTGAAGCGATATCTAAATGATTAGTGGGCTCATCAAGTAACAAGACATCAGGTTCTTTTACTAAAGCTTGAGCTAATAAAACACGGCGTTTCATCCCGCCCGATAAAGCCGAAAAATCAACATCCCCATCTAAAGATAGGCGAGAAATCACCGCTTCAACTTTTTGCTCTACTGACCAACCATCAACAGCTTCTAATTTATGTTGAGCTTTTTCTAAGGCTGCTAACACTTTCTCTGAACTATCTGTTTCTAATTGGTGAATGACATGATGATATTCAATTAATAACGGCGCGATATCACCCAAACCTTGTGCGACAACATCAAATACAGTGCCATCCGTTCCTTCTGGTACTTCTTGTTCTAAACGCGCAATATTAAGACCTTGACCGATAATCTCCCCACCATCAGGCTTTATTTCACCTGCAATCACCTTCATCAGTGTTGATTTACCTGCGCCATTTCGTCCAACCAAACAAACGCGTTCACCTCGATCAAGTTGAAACTCAACTTTATCTAAGAGGTTGGGGCCGCCAAAGCTAACGGTCAGTTGTTTTAATGATAGTAATGCCATCTGAGTGTATCTCTATGTGTGTATCTTATTGGTCTTCTGCTTCTTGCAATGCTTCACTGGCTTCAAACCAGTCCATTTCAAGCTGCTCTAATTCTGATTTTAAATCGCCCTGTTCAACTAACAAGGCTTTCAATTTCTCTTTTGCATCGTTTTCATACAGGCTGTTATCCGCAAGCTTTTCTTCAACTGCACCCAGCTTGGTCTGTACTTTATCCATCTTCTCTTCCGCTTTTTTAACGGTATTACGTAATGGTTGTAACTTTTTACGTGCCTCGGCGGCTAAACGACGATCATCTTTTTTATTATTGGCTACTGCTGGCGTATTCGATATCGTTTTTTCTGCTTTATCTTTAGTCAATAACCATTGACGATAATCATCTAAATCGCCATCAAACACTTTAGCGCTTCCCTCTGATACCAACCAAAGTTCATCGGCTACCGTTCTTAATAAATGACGATCATGTGAGACGACAACCAACGCACCTTCAAAATCTTGTAGCGCCATGGTTAAAGCAAGTCGCATTTCTAAATCGAGATGGTTAGTCGGTTCATCAAGTAATAATACTGCTGGTTTTTGATAGACCAATAGGGCGAGCACCAACCGCGCTTTCTCACCACCAGAGAATGGCGCTACTGGTGCTAATGCATCATCACCATGAAAACCAAAACCACCAATGAAATTACGTAAATCAGTTTCTGTTGCTTGGCGATCTAAGCGTTGTAAATGCTGCAATGGACTTTCATCCATTGTAAGTTGTTCTAACTGATGTTGTGCGAAATACGCAATTTTAATATCTTTGCCTTCTTTACGCTTACCCTGCAAAGGAGGTAGTTCACCAGCAATTAATTTGATTAATGTCGATTTACCAGCACCATTTGGACCTAATAAACCAATACGATCGCCCGGTGCTAACGATAACTTGACACCAGAAATCAACGGCTTGTCATTATAACCAACGGCAATTTTATCTAAACTTAATAGTGGTGATGCTAACCGCGACGGCGGCAAGAAACTAAAATGGAATGGCGAATCAACATGTGCTGGTGCGATTAATTCCATTCGTTCTAATGCTTTAACACGACTTTGTGCTTGGCGAGCTTTGGTTGCCTTAGCCTTAAAGCGAGTGACAAAACTACGAATATGGTCAATTTCGCGTTTTTGTTTTTGATGAGCGGCTTGTTGATGCGCTAAATGCTCAGCACGTGCGACTTCGAAATCAGAGTAGTTACCTGTATAGGCTTTTATCGCTTGCTGTTCAATATGAACAATTTGTGTCACCACACGATCTAAGAAATCACGATCATGGGAAATCAATACTAAGGTCCCCTGATAGCTGCGTAACCATTCTTCTAGCCAATACACAGCTTCTAAATCTAAATGGTTAGTTGGCTCATCAAGCAGTAGTAAATCGGAACGACACATTAAGGCTTGCGCCAAATTAAGTCGCATGCGCCAGCCACCTGAAAACGAAGTAACGGGATGGCTTTCTTGTTCAGCCGTGAATCCTAAGCCATGTAACAATCTCCCTGCTCGACTTCGCGCCGTATACCCATCTATTGCTGCTAATTTGTCGTGAAGTTCACTTTGCAAGTGTCCATCATGTTCTGCTTCGGCACGCTGTAACTCAGCCTGCAAACGCATATATTCCTCATCGCCTTGCAGTGCATATTCAATCGCAGATATTTCGACAGCGGGTGTTTCTTGAGCAACATGGGCAACAACCCATGAATCAGGAATACTAGCACTACCTTGATCCGCATGTAACAAACCTCGAAACAATGCGAACAAGCTTGATTTACCTGTGCCATTAGCACCGGTTAGGCCGACCTTTTGTCCTGGATGAACGGTCAAATTAGCTGATTCAAATAATAGTCGTGGACCACGACGAATAGAGAGTTGATTAAGTTTTATCATGGCGCGCATTCTATCAGGTCACGGCTATCACTACCCAATAGAGTTGCGCAGTTTAAACCTTGTTCGGTAACTGCCAGTCAATTTGGCTTTTACCATGTTGCTCAAGATAAGTATTAGCCTGACTAAAATGGCGACATCCTAAAAATCCACGATAAGCAGATAAGGGGGATGGATGCGTTGATTTGAGCACACAATGTTTCGTTGTATCAATAATTGCGCCTTTTTTCTGTGCATAGCCTCCCCATAACAAGAAGACCACCTCATTACACTGTTCATTGACGGTACTAATTATTTTATCTGTAAACTTTTCCCAGCCTTTACCTTGGTGTGCATTCGCTTTCGAATCTTCAACGGTCAACACAGCATTCAGCAATAAGACCCCTTGCTCCGCCCAATACTCTAAGTAACCATGATTTGGCCGATGTATACCTAAGTCGGCTTCGAGTTCTTTATAGATATTGACTAGCGATGGAGGCGTTTTAACTTCAGGTAAAACAGAAAAACATAAACCATGAGCTTGATTAGGTTGATGGTAGGGATCTTGTCCAATAATAACAACTTTGACTTCATTTAACGGGGTCGTTTCCAGCGCATGAAACCAATTTGATGAATGAGGATAAATCACTTTACCATCTTCTTTTTCATTATCTAAAAAGGCGTTTAACATTTGCATATAGTCCTTCTCGAACTCGCCATTTAAGTGTGCTTGCCAGCTGGGCGCTTTTTCTAGGGCCATATATCTCTTCCTTTTAATTCTTTCTGATGTGTATGTTCAGCCGTGTAAGTTTTGCTTAAAGCTGCTATTGGTCATAGAACTAGCGTCGCAATTCTAAAGACAACCTTAAACAAGAACATATCAAATTTCACTGGCTCATGATGGGCCGTTAGATCTGAACATGACCAAATCAAAGATCAATACGCCTTTCTCTGTCAAATACCTTTACTATATGCCAGATATACTTTTAAGCACGAAGACACTCATTTGAACCTTGTTACAGACCCAATTCCACAACTATTACGACAAATAGCAATACCCGCTAGTATCGGTATGTTTTTCAATACCATGTATTACCTCGTTGATAATTTTTATGCTGGTATGTTGTCATCAACTGCTCTAGCAGGAATCTCATTAGCTGCGCCCATTATATTTATGGGCGTTGCAGTTTCAATAGGTATCGGACAAGGTACCAATGCGCTAGTGGGTAATGCCTTAGGTGCAAATAATCAACAAGGCGCAGAAAAGTTTGGTGGCCACGCTCTCTCCTTTGCGTGGTTATCAGCCATCATCATTGGCGCGTTGCTCTATCTATTACTGCCCAGTATTTTTCAGCTTATGTCGGCAGAAGGTGACTATATTGAAGATGCCACTCAATACTTATCGATTATGCTACCCAGCTTGGGCTTTATGGCTCATGGTATGGCTGCCAACGGTATTCTGAATTCACAAGGTGATACCACCAGCTTACGAAACAGCCTCTTCGTCGCTTTTATCGCTAATATTATATTAGACCCTTTATTTATGTTTGGCTTTGGCTGGGGCGTTTATGGCCTAGCTGCGGCAACGGCTACCACACAGTTAGCTAGCACTATTTACCTCACCATGAAAGTTAAACAAAGCAAATTATCCAATAGTTTATCTGTCAAAAATATGAAACCAAACTGGTTTTATTATCGCGCATTAATCACTCAATCAGTGCCCGCTAGTACTAATATGCTTTTTATTGCCATTGGCTCACTGATTATTACAGCTGCTGTGGCACGATTTGGTGAAGATGCAGTAGCAGGCTTAGGAATTGCTCTTCGTATAGAACAACTCATATTACTGCCAACAATAGGAATTAATATAGCCGTATTATCACTGGTCAGCGTTAATTTTGGTGCGAAGCATTTTATACGGTTACATGATGCTTCTCACACCTCTATCAAGGTAGGAGCATCACTAATGGTAGCAGGAGGAATATTACTATTCAGCTTTGCTGAACCGTTAGTCAGCATATTTACTTCTAACCCAGCAGTTATCGCTATTGGCGTCAGTTACCTACATGTCGAGGCTATAATTTTGCCGGCATATGTTTTATCTTTTGTGGCAGGTGCTGCTTTGCAGGGCATGAAAAAACCACTTATTCCCATGTACTTCAATATTCTCAGACAGATCATATTGCCGTTTACATTTATAGCTATCGCTATACATTACCTTAATACAGGCCTTATGGGCGTTTGGGTTTCAATTGCATTAGCAACATGGTTGAGCGCTTCGCTTCAGTATTGGCATATGCGCCAAAAAATTAAAAGATTAATTTAAACGTTCAGACTTCTAACCGATCTTATCAGAAACCATTTTGGGGTATAATTTACAATTACTTACAAAAATAATAGCTGACAACATCATCTTTATTGAATGAGTAATCGTTAAAATTTATGTCCTTATTCAGTAGTGGTATTTAATAGTGAAGCATATTAAAAAGCGTAAAACTCGTTTCATCTTAATACTATGCTTACTACTCATTATTGGCTTTTCATCTATTAGTTTTGTCAGCTATTTTGTAGCCAACAACTCACTCAACCAATACATTAGAGCTAATACGCTCCCACTCACCAGCGATAATATTTATTCAGAAATACAACGTGATGTCTTACCGACAGTCATTATTTCATCGTTAATGGCCCAAGATACCTTTGTTCGAGATTGGATTCTGGATGGCGAACAAAACATTGATCAAATCACCAATTATTTACTCTCCATTCAGCAACGATATAAAACAGAAACAGCCTTTTTTATCTCTGATGATACCCGTAATTACTACCACTCTACGGGCTTAATAAAACAAGTTTCCATTAATAATTCTGCTGATGATTGGTATTTTCTTATCTCAGGTTCACAAGATAACTATGATATTAATGTCGATATTGATGCCGTCGACAAACAAAAAACTAATATTTTTATAAATTACAAAATCTTTGATTATAACGGCGGATATTTAGGCATCATCGGAGTAGGCTTATCTTCAGAGCGAGTGAAAGAACTCATAGAATATTATCAAACTAGCTATAACAGCCAAGTTTACTTTGCCGATCTGACTGGGCAGGTAACATTAAGTCATAAACAACTAACTACCCTTCCTAATCTTCATCAAAGCGAAGGTATCTCAGATATTGCAGATGAGATATTGCAGAGTCCTAGTGGTTCATTCACTTATATGAGGCAAGAACAAGAAGTCTTTTTAAATACGCGTTTTGTACCTGAATTAGGCTGGTACCTTTTAGTCGAACAAATCGGTAAACCAGAAGCCCACATTCAAAAAACCTTGTGGATAAACTTATTTGTTAGCTTTATTATCACGACCCTTGTGTTGATTCTAGGCAATCTCACCATCCGAAAATATCAGCACCGTTTAATAATGATGGCTACACATGACAAATTAACTGGCATAAATAACCGTCATGGCTTTGAACCTATACTGACTCAATCAATTAAAATAGCAGCCCGCAATAAACAAGCTCTAAGCATGGTACTTGTCGATATCGACCATTTCAAAGCGATTAATGATCAATATGGCCATATTTCTGGTGATACAATTTTAACTCAGTTTGCAGAAACTCTAAGTCAGAACTTACGCGATTCAGACTCCCTATGTCGCTGGGGGGGAGAGGAATTCATCTTTTTATTAGCTGATTGTAATGCAGGTAATGCAATGCATCTTGCAGAAAAAATTCGGCTTGCAATTAACGCCACTCCCTTTGAAATTAACGGTGAAAAAATCATTGTTTCAGCAAGTTTTGGTCTTAGTCAGTATATAATTGGGGAAAGCAAAGATAAATTAATTGCACGTGCCGACTCAGCGCTCTATAGAGCAAAAACCCAAGGTCGAAATTGTGTAGAGCAAGCTTAAGATTATATTTAAGTTACATTCAAAGATTTAAATTCGGATCCATTCATGACAGATAAACTTATCAAACAAGACTCACAATGGCGTGAAGAACTGAGTGATGAACAATACCGCGTTACTCGAAGAGCAGGCACGGAAGCACCTTTTTCAGGTCAGTACGTAGACCATAATGAGGAAGGCATTTATCAATGCGTCTGCTGCAAAGAACCCTTATTTTCATCTGAATCCAAATTCAATTCAGGCTGTGGCTGGCCAAGCTTTTCTAACCTTATTGAACATAGTAAAGTCAGTCATACTCAAGATCTAAGCCTTGGCATGGATCGTACAGAAGTAAAATGTAAGCAGTGTGATGCTCACTTAGGACATGTCTTTGACGATGGTCCCGCACCTACAGGTTTACGCTATTGCATCAACTCCGTAGCACTGAATTTTGACCACCAATAAACCTTGGTTTGTTTATATCGTTGAAGCTGAAAACGGTCATTTATATACTGGCATTACCACTGATTTAGCGCGCCGCTTTAAAGAACACCAAGCCAAACAAAAAGGGGCTCGTTTTTTTCACACTAGCCCAGCCAGAGAAATGGTTTATCACGAACAGCACGTAGACCGAAGCAGCGCTTCAAAAAGAGAATCCGCAATAAAAAAATTATCTCGATCAGCCAAAATCAAGCTTATCGAAAATAAGTAAGTTCATGTATAATGGCGAGTTTTTCAAAACTCCCATATAAACAGGAACACAATCTTGCTTACAACTGCAAATATCACCATGCAATTTGGTGCTAAGCCCCTATTCGAAAATGTCTCCGTAAAATTCGGTGATGGTAACCGCTACGGCCTAATTGGCGCTAATGGCTGTGGTAAATCCACATTTATGAAGATTATTTCTAAACAGTTAGAGCCTACTGCGGGTAATGTTAGCTACGATGTAAACGAAACATTTGCCGTTTTGAAACAGGATCAATTTGCATACGAAGACCAGCGAGTTATTGATGTTGTGATCATGGGTAACCAAGCATTATGGGAGGTTCATGCTGAACGTGATCGCATCTATAACCTACCTGAAATGTCAGAAGAAGATGGTATCAAAGTCGCTCACCTTGAAGGTGAATATGCTGAAATGGATGGCTATACGGCTGAATCTCGCGCCGGTGAATTACTACTTGGCGTAGGCATTCCAACAGAACAACACTACGGTCCAATGAGTGAAGTGGCACCAGGTTGGAAGCTACGTATTTTATTGGCTCAAGTACTGTTTGCAGAACCTGACATCATGCTACTTGACGAACCCACTAACCATTTGGATATCAACACAATTCGTTGGCTAGAAGATGTCATCAACCAGCGAAGCGGGACGATGATAATCATCTCGCATGATCGCCATTTCTTGAATAGCGTATGTACTCACGTAGCGGATATGGACTTTGGTGAACTCCGCGTTTACCCAGGTAATTATGACGAGTACATGTTGGCATCAACCCAAGCTCGTGCCCAACAGATTTCTGATAATGAAAAGAAAAAAGCTCAAATCATTGAGCTTCAAGATTTCGTCCGTCGTTTCTCTGCTAATGCATCAAAAGCGAAACAAGCGACTTCTCGTGCAAAACAAATTGATAAGATCCAGCTTGATGATATTAAGCCTTCAAGCCGTGTGAACCCATACATTAACTTCGAACAAGACAAAAAACTGTTCCGTAATGCTGTCGAAGTGAATAACCTTAGTCAAGGTTATGAAGATGAACAGCCTTTATTTAAAGACTTCAAATTCATGGCTGAAGTGGGAGAACGCATCGCTATTATCGGTCCTAACGGTATTGGTAAATCAACGTTTGCTAAAACACTAGCCACTGAAATGGCTCCACTAACCGGTGAAGTAAAATGGTCTGAAAATGCCAATATCGGTTATTACGCGCAAGATCATGAATATTTATTTGAAAATGATCTAAGCCTATATGAATGGATGCAGCAATGGGGCAAACCATCAGATGATGAACAAGTCATCCGAGGTACATTAGGTCGTCTTCTTTTCTCTGGTGATTCTATCGACAAAAAAGCTGCCGTGCTATCGGGTGGGGAAAAAGGTCGCATGATGTTTGGCAAATTATTACTTCAAAAACCAAATATCTTGATTATGGATGAACCAACTAACCATATGGATATGGAATCTATCGAATCATTGAATATGGCATTAACCCGCTACGACGGTACATTATTCTTCGTCAGTCATGATCGTGAATTCGTATCTTCTTTAGCAACTCGTATCTTCGATATTACTGAAAATGGCATCATCGACTTCCGCGGTGGCTATGATGAATATCTAGCAAGCCAAGGTGTAAAATAAAATTTAGTGACCGAGAAGCTTGTTAACAGGCTTCTCGGTTATTTCTCTCTATCATTTCAAGCTCCCTCCGTGCTACCGTAATACTTCTATATTTCTTAGAGGCTTATTACAATGACCTTTACACGCCCTTTTATAGCTCTATTAGTAGCATTCTTATTCAGTATTAGTCCGATCATCAATGCAGCATCTTCAGCTGAAATAAATATTGGCGTCAAACAAACACTTAAACGCTTTAAAACTGAAATCCCTGGTGGCGCTGAATTTCTGAGCCAAGCCAAAGGTGTGCTCGTTTTCCCAACGATTATTAAAGCAGGCTTTGGTATAGGTGGTGAGTATGGAGAAGGAGCCTTACAGATTTCAGGTAAAACAGTCAGTTATTACAGTACCGCTGCTGCCTCTATTGGTTTTCAATTAGGAGCTCAGTCAAAATCAGTCGTGTTAATATTCATGACTCATGATTCACTAAAAAAATTCCGAAACAGTGAAGGGTGGAAAGCGGGTGTTGATGGTTCTGTTGCGTTGATCGAATGGGGTGCATCTGAAGATATCAATACGGTAGATATACAAGATCCTATTATCGGCTTCGTATTTAGCAATAAAGGACTCATGTATAACCTGACGTTGGAAGGTTCTAAATTTACTAAAATTAAAAAATAATATGACTACACAAACAAACTATCCAGAAAAAACCTGCGAGATTACTCGTTTGGTAACACACCCAAGACTTGTTGAAGCCGTATTGGCTGGCAAAAAAACAGAACAACGCCGCGATGGCATTTATGCTTACCCAGGCGAAAAATTTGAATTAGAAGGTGTTGAGTTCACTGTCACAGGACTGGAACGTAAAACACTTGGCGATATGACTGATGCAGATGCACAAGCCGAAGGCTATCCAAACATAGCAATGTATAAAGATCTTATTTTAAGAATGCATCAAGGTATGGAATGGGATGAAAGCCACAAAGTTTGGGTTCATACTTTCTCAAAGTCAGCCTAAATTAACCAAATAGAGTAGCACTTGCCCATTGCATTTCACTGGGCAAGTGCCCTATTGTTAGTCTTCGATTCTAAAGCCGATTTTAATGGTCACCTGCCAATATTTAACACCGCCATCTTCAATATACCCTCGTGTATCCACCACATTAAACCAGTGCATATTTTTAACCGACTCCGCAGCCTTTGCAATAGCATTTTGAATTGCTTGATCAGAGCTTTCCGTTGAACTACCCGTTAACTCAATATGTTTATATGTATGATCTGACATTATTTACTCCACGTTATTTTCTTAAATAGATGTACCAATAGAACAAGCCAACAAAAATACTGCCTCCAATAATATTACCTAATGTTACTGGTAATAAATTATTAAATAAAAATCCACTTACAGTAAGGTTTTCTAAACTTGCTAAGTCTGCAAGTTGTACTAGCTCGGGTTGTGTTTTTGCTAATAAGCCCGCAGAAATAAAATACATATTGGCCACAGAATGCTCAAAACCACTCGCTACAAATGCCGTAATAGGAAAAAGAATAGCGAGCACCTTATCAACTACTGTACGTCCAGCAAAACAAAGCCAAACCGCAAGACAAACTAAAATGTTACACAATATCCCACGTGTAAAAGCTTCTATCCAGGTCAAATTCACTTTAGCGTTCGCTATCGCTAGCGCCTTCGCTCCAACTGCTCCTCCACCAATTTGCCAATGACCACTTAAATAGATCAATAGTAAAATTCCTACGGCACCAATGAAGTTACCTATATATACAACACCCCAGTTGAACAATAATTGTTTAAGCGTTACTTTGCCATTCACATAAGCCATCACGATTAAATTATTACCTGTGAATAATTCAGCACCAGCAACCACAACTAATACTAACCCCAAGCAAAATACGAATCCGCCTATTAAGCGCATGAGCCCTGCGGCCATAGCACCAGAATCATAAGTAACTAAGGTGAAAAACACCGCGCCAAAGGCGATAAAAGCCCCTGCCAGCATAGCTAAGGCAAATACTCTAGATAAATCACCAGCACTTTTCGTTACGCCTGAGTTTTCAATCCTAGCTGCAATCTCTTTCGGTGTATAAGCATCCACTGAGAAATGGTCCACAATAGTATCCCTAATTAAAATAATGTTAATTAACTTCATTTTGCCTTATTTTGATACGTTCTGACAGCAGCAAAACCACCTACTGGTAGCGACACATTTAACAGACTGATTTATCTATACTTTATCGTTAAACTCAAGTATAATTATTCGATTAATCACCCCTCCCTCAGCTTTGCTTAGTCTATAGCTGACTTTCACAGGCGAATACATGTCAGACACAGAACAAACTCCTACAATTACCTTTTCAGAACTTGGCTTATCAGATGCAGTTCTTAAATCAGTAAATGAAGCTGGATACGAAACACCCTCTCCAATTCAAGCGCAAAGTATTATACCTTTGCTGGAAGGTCGCGATTTATTAGGCCAAGCACAAACAGGTACAGGTAAAACTGCCGCTTTCTCACTTCCATTATTAAGCCGCATTGATCCAAAATCTAAAACACCTCAAATGTTGGTGTTAGCCCCAACTCGTGAATTAGCAATTCAAGTTGCTGAAGCTATCCAGAGCTATGCTCGCTATATGAAAGGTCTGCATGTCCTACCTATCTATGGTGGTCAAAGCATGGGCGTTCAATTAGGCCAATTAAAACGCAATCCACAGATTATCGTGGGTACACCTGGTCGAGTTCTTGACCATATTCGTCGTCGCACATTAAAGTTAGGTGAATTAAAGTCACTGGTTCTTGATGAAGCTGATGAAATGTTACGCATGGGTTTTATTGATGATGTTGAAACCATCCTTAAAGAAACACCTGCTGAACGCCAAGTCGCATTATTCTCAGCAACTATGCCACCAGCGATCCACCGTGTAGCTAAAAATTATTTGAAAGATCCTGTGGAAATTCGTATCAAATCGAAAACAACCACAATGGAAAGTATCAATCAGCGTTACTGGCAAGTGACTGGCATGCACAAATTAGATGCCTTAACACGTATTCTTGAAGTTGAAGAATTTGATGCAATGATCATTTTTGTACGCACAAAAAATGCAACGACTGAACTAGCTGAAAAATTAGAAGCGCGTGGTTATTCAAGTTCACCACTTAACGGTGATATGAATCAAGCTGCTCGTGAGAAAGCAATTGACCGTATGAAAAAAGGTAAGTTAGATATCCTTGTTGCTACCGATGTTGCTGCTCGTGGTCTAGATATTGACCGCATGAGTCACGTTGTAAACTACGATATTCCTTACGATACCGAGTCATATGTTCACCGTATTGGTCGTACTGGTCGTGCTGGTCGTAAAGGTGAAGCAATCTTATTCGTTGCACCACGTGAAAAACGCATGTTATTCGCTATCGAAAAAGCAACTCGTCAAACAATTTCTTTAATGAAATTACCAAGTACTGAAGATATTGCTGATCGTCGTGTCATGCAGTTCACTGAACAACTTAGTGAAACTATCGAATCACAAGATCTTGGCTTCTTCCAAGAAGTCATTAGCAAATACCAAGAATCACATGATGCCGATCCATTAGAAGTAGCTGCTGCGCTGACTTACTTAGTTCAGAAAACACGTCCGCTTAAACCAGTCGTTCATGTGCGTGAACGTCCTGCAAGAAAAGAACGTGAGCAAGGTAGCCGTAGAGATCGTCCTGAACGTGGTGATCGTTCACAACGTTCTGCCTCTCCTCGTCGTGGCAATCAAACTCCTCACCGTAGTGAAGATGGTATGCAAACATACCGTGTTGAAGTAGGTCGTTCACATGGTGTTGAAGTTAAAAACATCGTTGGTGCGATTGCCAATGAAGCAGGAATCGATAGTAAAGATATTGGTCGAATCAGTCTTCAAAATGACTTTAGTACTATTGATTTACCAGAAGGCATGCCTAAAGACCTATTCCAACAGCTACGAAAAGTATGGGTTGGTAATAAGCAACTAGAATTAAGCATTGTAAATAACAATGATGGTTCAGCGGCTCCAGGTTCTGATGCGCCTCGCAAGCCTCGTCGCTCAGGTAAACCACGTGACCGTGCTCGTGATAAATCACGTCGCCCAAGTCAAAATCGTAAAAAATAACAACGAATCAGCCCCCTTAATTGGGGGCTTTTTTATGCCTGAAAAAGCTAGTTCCAAATACTGAAAGTATCGGTAGAATAGTCACCATGCTAAATTTTATCTGGATTGCTTTTTTTGTCTCTGCATTTATCGTTGCACTGATAAAACTACTCGCCTTTGGTGATACTGAAATATTTGGTCATTTGATGACTGCCATGTTCAGCTTATCAAAAACTGCTTTTGAAATTTCTCTGGGATTAACTGGTGTTTTAGCCTTATGGTTAGGCATTATGCGGATTGGTGAACGCAGTGGTTTTATCGCCTTACTCACTCGCAGCCTTAGCCCTCTTTTTGCCAAACTGATGCCTGAAATTCCTAAAAACCACCCTGCATTAGGTGCTATGGTGATGAATATTTCAGCCAATGCATTAGGGCTAGATAATGCCGCGACACCTTTGGGCATAAAAGCGATGAAGGAGCTACAAAAGCTTAATCCTTTAAACCACACCGCAAGCAATGCTCAAATTCTATTTCTAGTTATTAACACATCTGCTGTCACGCTTTTTCCCGTCACTATTTTTACTTACCGAGCTCAGCTCGGTGCCACCAACCCAACCGATGTATTTATTCCTATTTTACTAGCCACCTATGCATCTACTCTAGTAGGTCTATTATCAGTTGCTTATGTGCAAAAAATTAATCTTTTTGAGCGAACTATTATCAGCTACCTCGGTGGTTTTACAATTTTAGTAGGGATAGTCGTCGCTTACTTTTCTCAGTTGTCTCAGGCCGAAATGTTAAATCAGTCGGCCTTAATCAGTAATGTCATCCTATTTTCTTTAGTCATACTATTTATAGCGGGTGCCGTTATTAAAAAAGTGAATGCCTACGAGGCGTTTATTGAGGGTGCAAAAGAAGGCTTTGAAACAGCCATCACCATTATTCCTTACCTCGTTGCCATGCTTGTAGCCGTTGGTGTATTTCGAGCTAGTGGTGCCCTGGATATGCTCGCAGATGGTCTAAGGCATGCTGTACACGTGTTAGGTTATGATGATCGTTTTGTTGATGCCATGCCAACTGCCTTAATGAAACCATTTAGTGGTAGTGGAGCACGTGCAATGATGGTTGATACGATGCAGGTGCACGGTGCAGATTCATTTGCAGGTCGTCTTTCTTCTATCGTCCAAGGTAGCACTGAGACAACCTTTTATGTATTAGCCGTTTACTTTGGCTCTGTTGGTATTAAAAATATTCGTCATGCCGCTGGCTGCGGTATCGTTGCAGATATCGCTGGTATCATTGCTGCCATACTTGTTACTTATTGGTTTTTCGGATAACTATGACAACATCATCAACGCTTATCGCTAGTTCGAGACCACCATTTTTATTACTCACACCCGCGGTATTATCCCTATCCTTTGCAATTAGCTACTGGCAACAAGGCAGCATTAATATGGTACTAACTATATTGATTTTAATTGCCGCACTATCAGCTCATATTAGTGTTAATGCTTTTAATGAATATGCCGACTTTGTCAGTGGACTCGATTTAAATACTATACGCACGCCATTTAGTGGTGGTAGTGGTGCATTACCTGCTGATCCATCTTCATTACATAAGGTGAAATTACTAGCGTGGTTCACCTTAACTATTACCAGTTCCATCGGCTTATATTTTATCTATATACGCGGATGGACATTATTACCACTCGGTCTTACAGGCCTAGTCATAATCATAAGCTACACCAACGTATTAACAAAAAATGCATGGTTATGTTTAATCGCTCCAGGCTTCGCTTTTGGTCCCCTATTTATAATTGGTAGTGATATTGTACTTACAGGGGGCTACTCCATCAGCGCAGCCTGGAGCGATTAAACATAACCATGCAATTTTTGTTAATACGTTGG
>CALCCU010000020.1 GCA_937900515.1 uncultured Gammaproteobacteria bacterium
GAAAGCTACAGGTCTTTATTTCGCGACTAAAGATTCAATCTGTGTTTCAACTGGATCTTGCGGTAATTTTTGTCTTCTACGATTACGTCGTGCCATGTCTATCTATTCTCATCTATATGTAAAAATAAAAAATCCAGCAAAGCCTTAAGCTCTACTGGATTTTATTTCAATTTAATCTGTAATTATTTTTGTAGCCATTTTCCAGCGGATTGATACCACCAGCCTTTATTAGCGTTACCTACCCATCGGCGCGCAAAGGTCGACTGAATATCTGCTTGCCACTCTGGGTGACCATTCGCTCTAGCGATTTCAGCATAAAGAGCCTTACGATCATTATTCTCATCAGCAACTAGGCTATTCACTTTATTACGGTCTTTTAAAGCGATTGCTTTGGCATTATGAATGACTATTAGACCATTTTCCGTCAAGCCAATAGCACCACTATTATAGTAAGGCTTTAAGCTATTGTGACGTTGCTTCATTTTGGTCTGAATAGCATTAATAGCAGGAGAGCTAACATTTATATTTACTTCTGCTGCTGCTGGTGAAATAAACCAGTCCAATACTCTAATCGCCACTTGTTGAGTTTGTGATGGTGTATTCAAACTCTGTTGTTCTACTCCATTATCCTCCTTGTTTTTGGGCTGACTAACTTCTGCTGGCCCCCACACATCCTCAATAATTCTATCAGCCGCTTTCTCTGCTGCTGCAGCGGGAAAATAAATATTAATAGTCACGCAAGATACCAGCATTAATCCAGCAAAACTGCTTGTTAACCATCTAAATAATTTCATCTTTTCTCCTTACGTTTCTATATTTATTGAATAATAGGGCCATCACTATTACTCACTGCTTCTAAACGTTCAATAAGATCGGGCCAATTCACACGGCGAGTATAGCCGATAACGTTAATACGTGGAGGTAAACCACCCCCTTTGACAATATAATAGCCTTGTTCCGCTTCACCGACACCTGACATATCGCAAACCGTATTCTGAAGCTTACAACTTAGGCCTAAGCGTTGATATGAAAAGTCCTCAAAGAAGCGTAAAAAACTTCTTTGTAATACTCCCGCAGCGCCACCACCAACCCGAGATAAACTATCTACTGCTTTTTGACTGATGCGGCGTCGACTTTTATCTCCTTCTGGCGTAGAAAATTCTGCGTCGAAAGCAACTGGTTTCCAGTTAGAAAGTCTCAGTCCATTTACCTTACCATCCAATTTTCCAGTAATTTTACCAAAATCAAATGTTTGTGTGAGTGTTTCTAAATTAATATTATCCATTGTGACGTTAGCGCTTAAGTGCGGAAGTACACCAAAAGGATTGTCCAACTGTAGATCTCTAATAAGCGTCTCGCCTTCAAACAAATTAACTTTCAATATGCCATCGACCTTGACCTGTTGATTGGCATAACTCACTTTCGGAATGACGCCTGACAATTTTCCATGCATGACAGGCCACCCTAATGCTGAACTCAATGATGTCATTGAAATGGGCGTCAGTTCACCTACAAACGTCCACTCGGGTAAATCATTGTCATGCTTTTTTAAACTAAACTCAGTCATGTGGAGCTCCCCATCTAAAATAGGTAACAACCAAGGCTGTTGCAATACGACAGTTTCATGCTCGACATTTGCTTTGAGGTGCGATGGACCTAGCGTTAAGGCGTACACCATGCCATTCGTCCACTCGATATCGATCAATGCTATTTGTTGATAATTTGACCAGCCGAATACACCTGACAAATTATCAAGACTAAAACGGCCTGCTTGATCTGAAACTGAAATTTTATCCATATTCATAGACACATGATAATTGTCGCCTTGCTGTTGATACGTCAGGCCAAGCTTGCCCGTAAAATCAAGACTATCCATAGGCGTTCCTAGTGTAAAAGGTTGCCCCCATATGGAGTAAAGTGTTTGAAGCTCTGATGGCATTATTTCAACATTTAGGGATTCAATTTGAGATAGAGATCCTCGCCCCTTCATGCTTAACGCCATCACCGATTTTTGTTCAAATCGGGTTTTAGTAAGCTGAAATTGTTTAGATTTGTTAAGCCATAACCCTTCTGAAAGTAATTCAAACGGCGTGTCATTAAAGTCTATAAACACGGGGTCAGCATAGGCTTGGCCGCCATTAATATTAACCTTACTCTGCCACTGCCAATCATCACGTTTATTTTCTAGTGATAAATGCACATCGCTCAAAAGCTGTTCGCTAATATACTTTCCCTGGTTATCACTTAATTCGAGTGCCTGTATTTTCAAATCAAGGTTAATGCTCTCAACCTTACTATTTATACCCATAACATCGATATCTAACTGAAGTTTACCCTCGTAATTCCAAGCAGCTAGCGATGTGCTTTGTTCTGCTGATAAATAAGGTGCGATAAACTGCATGAGTGCCTTAAGTTCTATCTGAGCACTATCTGCAAAGATCTTCCAACTATGCTGATTAATTTTGACTGTTAAGGAAAAGACTGAAGAGGCTAACTTTATACCTGATATTTCTACTTTATAAGTATTCGTATCAGGATGAGCGATTACTTCAAATATAAGCGATTGCTCGCCTAATTGCTGATGAATGAATGCTAGCCTCCCTTTCGAACATGAAAGTTGTTCTGAAACGAATACTAATTGTGCGCATTGCAATGTAATATCTTTAATTGTGCCAATAGGTTCTGCTAATTTTATCCAATCTGCAGACGCAGATAAGAGCAGACCTTTTTCAGTCAGTTGGATATCAGAGTTTAGGTTTTTTGCCTGAATATCATCTAACTGCCATGAAGCAATAGAAAATTGTAACTTCTGACTCGCTATGCTCAATCCTGGCAACAAGAGAAGGTAAATCATCACAATAAACCATAGTGGTTTTTTCATACTATTGTGCGGGGAACACACCTGTTGATAAATACCGATCACCACGATCACAGATAATACTGACAATCACTGCATTTTCTACCTGCTCAGAGAGTCGTAGTGCAGCAGCAACAGCACCGCCTGATGAGACACCACAGAAAATACCTTCTTCACTAGCGAGACGACGCATGGTGTCTTCAGCGACTTCTTGCTCCATATCTATCGTCTGATCAATTCGTTCCGCTTCGAAAATAGTAGGTAAATATTCTTTAGGCCAACGACGAATGCCAGGAATACTAGAACCATCGGTTGGCTGTACACCAACAATTTGAACTGACTCATTTTGCTCTTTTAAATAACGAGATGTTCCCATAATGGTTCCTGTCGTCCCCATTGCACTGACAAAATGAGTCACTTCACCGTCGGTATCTCGCCAGATTTCTGGTCCTGTTGTTTCATAATGAGCAAGTGGGTTATCAAAATTACCAAACTGATTCAGCACCTTTCCTTTCCCTTGCTGTTCCATTTCTAAGGCTAAATCACGAGCCGCTTCCATTCCTTCCGTTAGGATAATTTCGGCACCGTAAGCGCGCATAGAAGCTCTACGTTCTTCACTCATATTTTTAGGCATGAGCAAAATCATTCTATAACCCAATATCGCAGCAACCATTGCTAAAGCAATCCCGGTGTTACCACTCGTCGCTTCAATCAAAGTATCACCAGGCTGAATATCTCCTCGTGTTTGTGCTTCACGAATCATACTCATTACTGGACGATCTTTCACTGAACCTGCAGGGTTATTGCCTTCAAGTTTCACTAAAATAGTATTACTGGTATCACCTGGTAAACGTTGCAATCGAACTAACGGTGTATTCCCAACAAATGCATCAATCGTAGGATAGTGTTTCATTTTATCGTTCCAATAATGTCACAAAAGCAATAGCGTACTCATTTTCATCACTTAGACTTAACATGGCTTGACCAATATTAAGCTCATCAAGCAAGCTTAGACCACGATCGTTAAAGTTTAGCTCTGGCTTGCCCTTTTCATCATTGTTGACAGAAATATGCTTTAAACTCAAGCCATCTCGAAACCCTGTACCTAAAGCTTTGGATGTTGCTTCTTTAGCAGCAAAACGCTTAGCTAAGAATGCGGCCGGCTGAGAGGCTGTCTGGAAGCACTCAAATTCACTTGCACTTAAAATCCGTTGTGCAAATTTATCACCATGCTTCTCTAGTAATACCCGCATCCTAGGGATATGAACCAAGTCGGTTCCGATGCCAAAAATCATCTTCTTCGCGCTTCAACCATCAGTTCTTTCATATCACGTACAGCTGTTTGAAAACCTGTGAATACAGAACGAGCTACAATAGCATGACCAATATTAAGCTCAACAATTTGTGGAATTTCAGCGACTTTGTCGACATTGTGATAATTAAGCCCATGGCCAGCATTAACCTGTAAGCCTAATTTATGGGCATAGTCAGCAGCATCAATAATAATTTGTAGCTCTTTTTGAGCTTCTTCAACTGTTTCTGCATCAGCATAACGACCAGTATGTAGTTCAATCACTGGTGCACCACACTCAACTGAAGCATCGATTTGTTTGAAATCGGGATCAATAAATAAAGAAACGATCACCTTTGATTCCGCCATGCGCTGGCAAGCATCTTTCATTTTTGATAATTGCCCAGCAATTTCTAAACCGCCTTCAGTAGTAAGCTCTTCTCGCTTCTCTGGCACGAGACAACAGTCAGAAGGCTTATATTTTTCAGCCATTACCATCATTTCTTCAGTAACAGCCATTTCCAGGTTCATCTTAGTTTGCAATATATCAGATAACATAGCGACATCACGTTCTTGTATATGTCGTCTATCTTCACGAAGATGCAAGGTAATACCATCAGCCCCTGCTTGTTCGGCTTCAATCGCTGCTTGGATGGGGTCAGGATAACGTGTACCACGCGCTTGTCTTAGTGTTGCAATATGATCAATATTGACGCCTAAATAGATTGCCATCTTTCTCTAACCTTAATTACTATATTGTTTCATCGACGCGAATAACTGTCGACTTCGTAGGGGCTTGCCACCCAAATAAAAATGTATCACGCTTCTCATCATCTGCTTCACTTCCGATAAGCTCTGTTTATCAAAGTCTCGTTCCATCAACAAATGCTGCAAACTTCGTCCCGATATAGATGGTTTATCTAATTGGTTCACACAACGATATAAGCCTGAATCTGGCCGATATTGATAACGTTGCTCATGTTCAATAGTCGCACCTGTTTCAACCTCTTGGTCTAACACTAAGCCATAACCAAGGTGCATTAATAAACATTTCTCGAATAAACGTAAGGCAACTTCAATATCATCAGCTTGCTGCAAACGCTCTAAGATCTGTTCATAAGCATCAAATACACTCGGCTCCGCAATATGCATAGGTAAGAGCTTAACAACGAGTTCATTAATATACAGTCCGCATAATGCAGACTGTGATTGGAGAATATAGCGAGGCTTATCGACTTCAACAGAAGTCAGTGTTTGCAAGTCTCCTCTCCCCATCCAACTTACTAATAAGGGCTGGTATAGCTGCAATAAGCCATTTTGGTTTCGCTTATTATTCCTAACTCCTTTGGCAATTAAACTAACTCGACCAAACTGTTTAGAGAAAATATCTAATAAAACACTCGTTTCACGAAATGGGCGTTGATGTAATACATAAGCAGGAGTTAATTCTACATTCACGCCTAGCGCCTTTAAATCTCGTCGTTATAACCTAGGTTTTTCAACATTCTCTCATTATCGCCCCAACCGTCACGGACTTTCACCCATAATCTCAGGAAGACTTTTTTATCAAATAAGGCCTGCATTTCAATTCGAGCATCACGACCAACAGATTTAAGAAGTGCTCCCCCCTTACCAATTACGATTGATTTTTGACCATCACGTTCAACATAAATGACAGCACCGA
This sequence comes from uncultured Gammaproteobacteria bacterium, assembly GCA_937900515.1. GTDB lineage: Bacteria > Pseudomonadota > Gammaproteobacteria > Nitrosococcales > Methylophagaceae. Next base: position 5,833 of record CALCCU010000020.1, read on the forward strand.
TACGATACATTTTGTCTTCATCATCAAACTGTTCAATTTCAACGGTTATTGAATAAGGAAGCTCTTGACCCAAGTGACGGAACAACTGCTCTCGTACTAATTCAGCCGCTAAGAAACGTGAACTACGGTCAGTAAACTGATCTTCTGGGAAAATCAACTCACCTTCAGGCATTAAGGCTTTTATTTCCGTTTCTAACTCATCTAAATTTACGCCTTTACGTGCAGAGATTGGCACAACCTTCGCAAAATCAAACTCAGCTGACAGCTTCTCAATTTGAGGTAGTAACACCTCTTTATCAGCCAGCTTATCAACCTTGTTAACAACTAAAATAACGGGTGCTTTAGCACTTTTCTGTAAGCGTTCAAGTACTGACTCATCTTCTTTCGTCCAGTTCATGCCGTCGACCACAAATAGAATGACATCTACGTCATCAATAGATGATGCGGCAGCACGATTCATATAACGATTCATTGCTCGCTTATCATCAATATGTAAGCCCGGCGTATCAACATAAATCAACTGACTATCATCGTCAGTTTTAATCCCTAAAATACGATGGCGTGTTGTTTGGGGCCTGCGAGAGGTAATACACAGTTTTTGGCCTAATACGCGATTAATCAGTGTTGACTTGCCCACATTTGGACGACCAATAATTGCAACGTAGCCAGACTTAAATGAAGTATCCGTCATAATTTACCTTCTAATAATTTCAGCACGCGTTCTGCCGACTTTTGCTCCGCCTTACGATGACTATCACCTTGTGCAATAATAACTTTATCTAATAGAGCGACTTGGCAAGAGGCCTCAAAGCGTGGTTGATTTGTCGGTGACTTAACTTCTTTTACACTGTAGATAGGTAAAGGCTGCTGCCGACTTTGTAATAATTCTTGTAAACGTGTTTTCGCATCTTTCACTGCTTCATTCACATCAATTGATGCAAGTCGTTCTGCAAACAGGCGTAATATCAACGCTTTAATTTCTTCTAAGCCACTATCTAAATAAATAGCACCAAACAATGCTTCAACCGCATCAGCTAAAATCGATTCACGACGATAACCGCCGCTTTTTAATTCTCCTGGACCAAGAATTAGTACATCGCCAAGGTTTAATTCTCGACCAATCTCAGCCAGCGTAACACCTTTAACAAGAGAAGCTCGCAGTCTACTTAATTTACCTTCCTTCACTTGAGGAAAACGTTCGTACAAAGCTTCAGCTATTACAAAACTTAAAATAGCATCACCAAGATATTCTAATCGTTCATTGTTACTCGAGTCAGCACTTCGGTGTGTTAGCGCTTGCTGTAATAATGCTTTATTTTTGAATGATACTTGTAACTGCTTACATAAACTTTTCTGTTTTATCGTTATCATCTTCTAATCTTGGGCTCTACATCGACTTCTTTATGGAAGTGGCCGATTAAATCAATCTGAGCTATAAATGGAACTCTCACTTCATAATCAATAACAATTTTCGTCACATTAGTGGTATTTTTACCGCGGCTAATTTCAATATGTTCTTTTTTAACACTAGTGATATAGCCTGTATTAAATCGTCTCATCAATAAAAGGTTAGCTTGAGCTTTGGTCAGCTTGTTAGTGCTCATCTCTTCTTTCATACCATCCATAATACGGACAACACCAAAGTACTCTTGGTACATAGGTAATACACGAATTACTATTGTGGCGAAAAATGCAATTACACCTAATACAATCACCCAACTAATTAGAGTCATTCCCTGCTGTTTTTTCATGTCATACACCTCTAGTTAATGCTATTACCTAAACGAGTCCACACTATACCACCTGAATTCCAATCCCAGCTCATCCAAATAAAGAATGCTTTACCCACTAAATTTCCTTCTGGCACGGTTCCCCAAAAGCGACTATCGTTACTATTATCACGGTTGTCACCCATTACAAAGTATTCGCCCTCAGGTACAACCATTTCACCTTCAACCAAATGACGACTAGGATCAATCAATAATGAGTGCTCATGCTCTCCCAAAACTTCAGTACGGAGTTCATGCTTCACTGGGATAATACCTAACATATCATCTGTTTTTTGCTTTTCTCTTTGGTTTATTTTTACACCGTTAATATAGATTGTTTTGTTGAAATACCCGATTGTATCGCCCGGCAGACCAACAACTCGCTTGATATAATCAACAGATGGGTCCTTAGGGTAACGAAACACCACGACATCACCACGTTCTGGTTGGCCTGTTTCTAGAATTTTGCTATTGAGTACTGGTAAACGAACTCCGTAAGAGAATTTATTAACCAAAATAAAGTCACCAACATGTAGAGTGGGCAACATAGAGCCTGATGGAATTCTAAATGGTTCACCTATAAATGAACGAATAACGAGTACGGCAAGAATAATAGGAAAGAAAGATTTAGCATACTCAACAATTAAAGGATCTTTTACCCCATTACTATTGTTAGCCAAAAGTACGCCGTCTTCAGATACTTGCTTTGCCCTTTTAGCAGCAAAAAACAAGCTGTCAATTAGCCAAATGATGCCTGTGACGGCAACAAGAGCAACCATTATTGCTGGAAAACTCATTCTAAGATCCTTCTCTTATTTCTTCGATAGTTGTAGAACAGCTAAGAATGCTTCTTGTGGAACATCAACCTTACCAATTGATTTCATTCGTTTTTTACCTTTCTTTTGCTTATCTAATAACTTACGTTTCCGTGATACATCACCACCATAACATTTTGCAATTACATTCTTACGCATCGCTTTCACTGTTGAACGTGAGATAATATGCCCGCCAATAGCAGCTTGAATCGCAATATCAAACATTTGTCTTGGAATTAAGTCTTTCATTTTTTCAACTAGTTGGCGACCGCGACCAATACTTTGATCAGTATGAACAATCATAGACAATGCATCAACTCGCTCACCATTAATCAGAATATCTAATTTAACTAGTTTAGCCGGCTGGAAACGAGTGAAGTGATAATCTAATGAAGCATAACCACGGCTCACGGACTTCACTCTGTCAAAGAAATCGATGACAACTTCATTCATTGGTAGCTCATAACTAACAGCTACTTGCTTACCCATATATTGTATTGATTTCTGAACACCGCGCTTTTCAACACACAATGTAATCACCGCACCTAAATGCTCTTGCGGAACTAAAATATCAGCAATAACAATAGGTTCACGAATTTCTTCTATCGTACCAATATCAGGTAACAACGAAGGGTTTTCGATCTTGAGTACTTCACCTTTACGCGTTAATACTTCAAATACAACTGTAGGAGCTGTTGTGATTAAATCTAAATCATATTCACGTTCAAGGCGCTCTTGAATGATTTCCATATGGAGTAAACCAAGGAAGCCACATCGAAAGCCAAAGCCTAATGCTTGAGAGCTTTCAGGCTCGAAAAATAATGAAGCATCATTCAATCGTAATTTAGCCAAGGCTTCACGAAACGTTTCAAAATCATCCGAACTCACAGGAAATATACCTGCATACACTTGAGGCGTGACTGATTTAAAACCAGGGAGAGCTTCTGCAGCACCTCTGTGAACATGCGTTAAGGTGTCGCCAACTGGTGCACCATCAATATCTTTAACCCCAGAGATGATATAGCCCACTTCACCACAAAAGAGTTCTGCATGTTCTGTTCTTTTCGGAGTAAATACGCCGACTTGTTCTACTTGATACTCTTGGCCCGTTGACATAACTTTGATTTTATCGCGCTTTTTAATGCTACCTTGCTTAATACGAACCAAAGATATAACACCGACATAACTATCAAACCATGAGTCAATAATCAGTGCTTTCAGCTCTCCATCAGGATCGCCAGTTGGAGCAGGTACTCGTTCAACTAAGTTTTCCAATAAATCTTCAATACCCAGCCCAGTTTTAGCACTACAGCGCACCGCATCAACTGCATCAACGCCAATAATATCTTCAATTTCTTGTGATACTTGCTCAGGTTCAGCTGAAGGAAGATCAATTTTATTAAGTACGGGTAATACTTCTAAACCTAAATCAATGGCCGTATAACAGTTAGCAACACTTTGAGCCTCAACACCTTGCGCAGCATCAACAACTAAAAGCGCTCCCTCACAGGCAGCTAAAGAACGGGATACTTCATAGGAGAAATCTACATGTCCAGGTGTGTCGATGAAATTCAGATGATAAGTTTCACCATTACGTGCTTTGTAGTCTAACGACACAGACTGGGCCTTAATCGTTATGCCACGTTCTTTTTCAATATCCATTGAATCAAGAACTTGAGCTGACATTTCACGATCAGTTAAACCACCACAAACTTGGATAAAGCGATCAGCAATAGTCGACTTACCGTGATCAATATGAGCAATAATTGAGAAGTTACGGATATGATCCATAAAAATTAGATAACCTTAAAAATTAGCAATAAAAAAATCGGTCGAGACATTACTGTAGTTCGACCGATTTATATAAATATAACTGCTAGATTTTACGGCAAAATCGTCTGGCTGTCGTGTCTAGTATAAAATTACTAAGCGAATGCTTATTTTTCATCACCACTAATACGTAATGCTAAAAATGTTGCGCCACTACCTCGCTGCACTAATAAAGGGATAGCCTTATTCTTAGCTAAGCTTTTAGCAAGATCTAAAAATTGTTTCGCATCAGTTAACTTTTTATTATTGAGGCTTATCAAAACATCACCAGGTCTTACCCCTGCTAGTGCTGCGGGACCTTGCTCAACGTTAACAACAAAAACACCGCCCTGCTCGATAGCTAATTCCTCTCGCTGCTCATTATTCAAGTCAGCAACTTCAATAGCCAATCGCTCATCAACTAAGCGGCTTGTTTTAGTCTCTAATTGTGCAAGCTGTTCACTTTCAGGTAATTCTTCAACTGTTGTTTGAATAGTAATTTCTTTATTATCCCGCATCACAACAACTGGAACTGATTTACCGATCTTTGTACGACCGACAATCGGTGGTAATTCAGATGAGGTATTCACTTTTTTACCATTGAATTTGAGGATCACATCACCTGCTTCAAAGCCGGCTTTTGATGCAGGACTATCAGAGACAACTTTTGAGATTAATGCACCATGCGGCTTTTTCAATCCAAATGACTCAGCTAATTCACGAGTCACATCTTGAATCACCACTCCTAACCAACCTCTGCTAACATAGCCTTGTGATTTAATCTGGCTAACGACATTCATGACTACATCCATTGGAATTGCAAAAGACACCCCCATGAAACCGCCTGTACGGCTATATATTTGAGAATTAATCCCAATCACTTCACCATCCAAATTGAATAACGGGCCACCAGAATTACCAGGATTTATGGCAACATCTGTTTGAATAAATGGCACATAACTATCACTCGGTAAACTTCTCCCTATCGCACTAACAATACCTGCAGTTGCAGAATGATCAAAGCCAAATGGTGAACCAATAGCTAATACCCATTCACCCACTTTAAGATTAGTGGAATCGCCTAACTTGACAGCTTTAAGCCCAGTTGCTTCTACTTTAAGTAATGCAACATCACTGCGCTCATCACTGCCTAAGACTTTTGCTTCAAGCTCATTGCGGTCATTAAAACGGACAATGATTTCATCTGCATCTTTAATGACATGATGATTAGTTAGAATATAACCATCAGATGACAATACAAAGCCCGAACCTAAAGAATGAGCCTCATAAGGTTGAGGACGTTGACCAGGCTGATTGAAAAAGTGTTTAAATAATTCATCAAATGGCGTGCCTTCAGGCATTTGCAAACCTTGCGGTAACTGAGTCCGTTTGCCTTTAGCTTTTGTTGTTGTACTGATATTAACTACTGCAGGGCCGTTATCAGCAACTAATTCAGTGAACTCAGGTAAAGAACGTGCCTGCACACTAAAACTAAGAAATAGGTAAATAAAAACGGCTATAAAGCTCGTCAAAACATTGCTCTTTTTCATCATTTTATTCCTCTACAATTTTTGCTTTAAATCCATCGGTGTTATGGCTTAAACGTATTTTCACCAATAAGAAACCGATAAATAGACCACTCAGGCCTGCAAAAATTTCCACAAGATCATTAAAATTTAAAAAATTAGCGATACCAGCAAAAATAAACATCAATGTAAGTGGCAATATGTACATCACAAATGCACCTTGCAATAAAGCTTGCTCAGGAATGGCTAACTGGACCTGCTCACCGACTGTAACGTCATGAGTTTTATTAACGGATATACGAGTAAATTTCTTACCTACATGCTTCGCTAATAAGCCTGTGCCACAGCCTTGCTTTAACTGGCAACCACTACAGGTTGACTGTCGCTCTGCCTCTAGCCAAACAGTCGAATCATCACAGCTTACAACCTTGGCGGATTGTTCGATCATTGGTTTTCACCATCAATATACTGAATCGATGTTGCCACTTTTTCTACTGTCATAGCAGGCACTTCGCCAACAATAGTCACAAAGTGATTATTTATAATCGTACCGAAAGCGTTTACAATGCCTTTAAAAGAGCGACCATGTAAATGGCCATGTTGAGCTCGTATTTTCTCAAAAAACACTGAAATAGAGCTTAAGCCATCGCTATAGACACGCTGCTCTACAGGTGCACCATTCATCGCTTTAAAACGACTTTTTTGAGTCACTAACTCAAAACCTTCAGGTAGCCAAACTAACTTCCATGGTGATGTTTTCTGCCCCATTGCTATAGTATGACGCCGCTCCATTTGTTCTTTCCGATTCCAAGTCATTTCATTACCCTGAATTTCAGCTTCGAGTAATTGTTTAGGTATATCAATATTCATCTCTACAGATGAAAAAGCAAACGTTTCTAAGGCATCTCCAACTTCGTTAATTAAAGTGGCTTGTAATAATAATTGACTATCTTTATCAACCTTCAAGATATAGCCATAACGATAATTATCAATTGGTTGCAAAACTAATTCGTGCGTATGATGGTTTGCTACTCGCTCTTCCAGCCCTTCGCTCATGTGATAATAGTCGGATGCGGCATGTAATCGTCGCAATAAATCAGTGGGAAAACCGCGACCTAATGGTCTATGATTTTCTTGTACGGGTTTACCTTCCGGGTAAACACAAGTAACCATATCGTTGGTACGAATCACTTCGCGTGTCACACCATTCAATGAAATTAAACGTTCAATTTCTACTTGCCGATCAGCATAATGAATAATACGTATCGATTGAACTTTATTACCAGCTTGAAAAGAAAATATCCCGTCATAATTAAGCTGTTTGGCTACAAGACCTAGAGTCTCAAGTGTTTTATCTACATCATTTTCAGCATGAGCAGTTACATTTACTAATAAGCTACAAGCCAGTATCGTTTGCCAAACAAACTTCATTGCTTATTGCCCCTCGTCATAGGATACAACTCGTGCATATGAAAATACGCCTGATGCGCCAGTGTATTCGTTATGATCAACCAAATAGGTATCTAAGCGATGCTCAACATCTTGTTCGCTCACAGTCCAACGCTTACTATTTTGAGCCGTAATAATAGGTGCAGCCGTTGTTTCCACTGCAGCCACTTGCGTCGTTATCGGTATCAATTGATTTTCAGGCTTATTCATTACACCGACAACAGCGAGCGCTCCTATTGATGCTGCGACAGCTAGACTTGCCGCTTGTTTCCATATGGGCTTCGTGAAAGTAAATATTTTTGCAGTTTTATCATCTGATGCCGATGAATAAATAGGTTCTTGACTAAGTCGTTGTGATAGAAGCGTTGTTAAGTCAATATTATCAAGACTTAAACTATGCCCGTGCATTATGTCGCTGGTTCGTTGAAAACGTTGCCATTGACTACGTGCATCATCATTTGTGTGAATTAAATTTAAAGCTAGCTCTAACTCTTTGCCCTGTAACTCGCCATCAACTAACGCAGACAATAGTTCATTATGATTGGCTGTCATTGTTGTTCCCCTTCATTCATTGTTTCTTGTATTTGTTGCTCGATTGACTCACGTGCACGGAAAATTCGTGAACGTACCGTACCAATTGGACAATCCATAACCTGTGCTATTTCTTCGTAACTCATACCATCCAATTCACGTAACTTAATTGCTGTAGCTGTATCTTCAGGTAAGCTTTCAATCGCCTGATGAATCACCATTTGAAGCTCATCAGTCGCAAGACTACTTTCTGGAGTCTCAAATTCTTTTAATTCTGCTGCATCGTAATAATTCGTCGCGTCCATTGCATCAACGTCTACTGCAGGAGGTCTCCGAGACCTTGCTGTTAAATGATTTTTAGCTGTATTAATGGCAATTCGATATAACCATGTATAAAAGGCACTATCACCCCGAAAATTCGGAATTGCTCGGTATGCTTTTATAAATGCTTCTTGCGCCACGTCTAATGCCTCAACCGGATCATGCACAAAGCCAGTAATAACGTGCACGATGCGTTGCTGATATTTCATTATCAATACATCAAATGCTTTTTTATCACCAGCTTGTACACGTTGTACTAGCTCTAAATCCACACTCATCCTTTCACCCAGCTCGTTCCATTCTGCTGGAGATTATGTTTTATTGTTATCTGATTGACCATAATGAGTTAACTTTGTTCCTTAAACAGTGCAAAATAACGACTACTTTGTTAATTATATAGATTAATGACTACTAAATATCACTTTGACGTTCTTATTATTGGCAGCGGTGCTGCTGGTTTAACCCATGCACTTCACTTAGCTGATCACGCACAAGTTGCAATTTTATCAAAAGGTCAACTTGAAGAAGGCGCATCACTGTATGCTCAAGGCGGTATTTCAGTCGTATTAGATCAAGCCGACTCTTTGCAGTCTCACATCGATGATACATTACTCGCAGGTGCAGGGTTATGTGATCAAGAAGCTGTCAGCTATACCGTAAAACATGCCCGTGAAAGTATTGAATGGTTAATAGAACAAGGTGTATCTTTTACCAAAGATGGCATCACCTCAGAAACTTACCACCTAACTCAAGAAGGTGGCCACAGTCATCGCCGCATTATTCATTCTGCTGATGCAACTGGTCGCGAAGTAGAAACGACACTCTTAGCGAAAGTGAAAGCGCATCCAAATATTCACTTATTTCCTCATCATATTGGCATCGATCTTATTACTAGTCGTAAACAATTGGGACAAGAAGAAAATACTTGTCTGGGTTGTTATGTATTAGATATAAAAAACGATACGCCACGTACATTCACTGCACCAATAACGGTGCTGGCTACAGGTGGAGCTGGAAAAGTATATCTATATACAAGTAATCCAGATGTTTCGACGGGTGATGGCATTGCTATGGGCTGGCGTGCAGGTTGCCGTGTTGCCAATATGGAGTTTATTCAATTCCATCCAACATGTTTATTTCATCCAAAAGCAAAATCTTTCCTAATCAGTGAAGCTTTACGAGGTGAAGGTGCAAAACTAATTTTAGCCAATGGCGCTCCATTTATGGATCAATATCACCCTCAAGCCGAATTAGCACCTCGAGATATCGTCGCACGAGCAATTGATCATGAAATGAAACGCTTAGGTGATGACTGTGTTTACCTGGATATTAGCCATCAACCAAAAGACTTTATTACAGAACATTTTCCAACTATCTATCAACGTTGTCTCACTTTTGGGATAGATATAACTAAAGAACCCATTCCTGTTGTACCCGCAGCGCATTATACCTGTGGTGGCTTAATGACCAATTTAGATGGTCAAACTGATATTTCAGGGCTGTATGCAATTGGTGAAACAGCCCATACAGGACTGCATGGTGCCAACCGCATGGCTAGTAATTCCTTATTAGAGTGCCTGGTATTTGCTCGCAGTGCAGCACAAAAAATCACACAATTACTTCCTCAACTCAATACAGAGTTACCAATGATCTCGCCATGGGATGCGAGTCGAGTTAAACCTGCGAAAGAAGCCATTTCTATCAGTCATAACTGGGATGAACTGCGTCGATTTATGTGGGACTATGTTGGCATTGTAAGATCTAATGAGCGACTACATAAAGCACGTCAACGATTAACTTTACTGCAACAGGAAATAGATGACTATTATAGTCAGCACCGTATTAGCAGTGATTTACTGGAGCTACGCAACCTTGCTGATGTAGCCGAACTCATTATCACATCGGCATTAGAACGAAAGGAAAGTCGAGGTCTACACTATATTCTCGACTACCCGGAACTGAGTAAAATGCAAGCCAAAGACACTATTCTCGAGAAAAAGTACTAGGTCGTCGACAATAAACTCGTAATTGTCTTAGGAGATCAGGTTCAACAGCATCTGCAAATATCGTCACTGACTGATGCCCCTCGAAATGCAATATCACTAAAGAAGATATAACAAAACTCGACGTTAAAAGGTAGGCAGAGCTTTTTAGTTCATTTTTTTGAATAAGATACCACTGCTGATTTGCATCTCGTTCTATCCGAATGATTGACTTGTCTGACTGTAGCCATTGATATTTACGGCAGTAATAAATAAAACTGACGAGTAGTAAACACAGTACTATTAGCAGCTGATAACAAATACCGAGCAGACTCATTAAAGTCACCATCATCAAACAATGGATAGCTATAAAATAAGTTAACATCCAGTTTGAGCGTCCAATCGGTAAACTAAAAACAATCCGTGTCAATTCTAAACTTCCCTATTTCAGTTACAATACAATAACTCAACTTCTCTTTAGATAAACAATAGATACTATGACTAACTCTTGGCAAACAACTATTCAACAGCAACATACACTATCCAACGCACAAACAATAAATACTGAAAGTACTTTTACACCGCTGCCTCAGTTGGGCTTATTGAAAGTCACTGGTGATGATTCTCAAAGCTTCCTGCAAAGCCTTCTGACTAATGATGTCGCAGAACTTGCAGTCAACCAAAGTCAATTAACAGGTTTTTGTAACGCTAAAGGCCGTTTATTTGCATTATTTCTACTTATTCGCCGCCAAGATGCTTATCAATTGGTATTGCCGTCAAGTATGTGTCAGCTACTACTACAGCGTCTGAGCATGTATGTCTTACGTGCTAAAGTCACAATAACAAATGAAACTAACAATGTCGCATTATTGAGTATTAATAATAATGATATCTCTCATGCTTCCACTCTAGGGTTGAATGAAGATTGTTACCAATCACTCGCTCATAATCAATGTTTATGCATTATTCCAAAAGATAAAATCGAAGCCGTACTAAGCCAATTTAAAGAGCTAAACTGGTCACTGAATTCAGAAAAAACTTGGAATATCGGCACAATAGATACTGGCCTGCCTATGATTTTTCCAGAGACAAAAGAGAAGTTCACGCCTCAACAAGTGAACTTAGACTTAGTTAACGGTGTGAGTTTTAAAAAAGGTTGCTACCCAGGTCAAGAAGTGGTGGCCCGGTTACACTACCTTGGCTCGCCTAGCAGACGTATGTTTAAAGCTGAAATCGCCAGTACTCAATGTCCGACTGTAGGTGATGAAATAGTCAATGAAGCAGGTAATACAGCAGGACATATAGTTTGCTCAGAAATGGCATCAGATAGTCTAGTAAAAGTATTAGTTAGCTTAAAATTATCAGAGCGAGATGCTGTATTAAGTACCACGGATGCGATTGCAGTGAGACTAACAGACACTAATACTCCGCAGGAATAATCAGTAATAAGGCACTTTACTCAAAACAATAAAGTGCCTTATTACTATTAGGTCAAGAATTGAAGGTTAACGACAAACTTTAAAATAACTCCACATCCTCACCTTTATTATCGTTCTGCTCTCGTAGCGCCTCCTTCACCGACATGCCCTGCATAACCATGTCAAACATATCATGCTCTGCTGACGTGCTATATTTCGATTTTATTTTTTCTTGTAATATCAACCATTCAGCCGGGCTATATAAACGAGAACTATCCCCTACTAAATCAGTTAGTGATTCGAGCGAATGTGATACGTGGCTTAAACGCTGAGTCAAAATATCATAGAACTGAAATGCCATTATTGTATGTTTCATTTCAGCAGATACAGCTTCACACTGTTGCAAAATTTTCTTAGGTTCAATACTTTCTTCTTGCGCAAATGACTCGATGACTTGTATTCGCGCAGCCATTGTCGTAAAAGCCTTCGCTAATGTATCAACGGACTCTTCACCTTGTTTCATAGACATTTCGATCTGAGCTACAGCTAGCGTCATCATTCGAACTGTTTCTCGTACTTGGCTCCAACCTAAATCAGATTTTTGTGCGCTTGATGCCGTCATCGCTTCTCCGTTCTGCTTATTCTAGGTTTAGTTTCTTCAATTTATAACGTAATGCTCTGAAGGTAATGCCCAACTTTTTCGCTGCAGCTGTTTTATTCCACCGAGTAGATTCGAGAGCATTTTTAATTAGCTCTCGTTCTTGTTGCTCTAATTGACTACCCAAGTCATTCTCTGGATTGATTAAGTCTTGCGAACTACTAGATGGGATCCCCCCCATACTTTCACGCGGCTCTGCTACTCTTGGTAAGTCTGTACTCGGAAGCATCAGATCATCGACATCAATCATGTCACCTTCAGACCAAGTGAGTGCGCGTTCTAAAATATTTTCTAATTCACGAACATTACCAGGAAAAGAATAATGATTAAGTGCATCCAGTGCGGCCAATGTGAAACTAGGTATAGACATCCCATTTTTTAGAGCTGTAATTTTTAAAATATGTTCAGCCAGCAGTTGAATATCATTTTGTCGTTGTCGAAGTGGTGGCACACTAAGTTCAATTACATTTAACCTATAGTAAAGATCTTCCCGAAAATCACCATTTCGTACACGCTCAGAAAGATCTTTATGTGTGGCAGAAAGTACTCGCACATCAACACTTATCTCTTCATGACCACCTACAGGACGAATCATTTTTTCTTGGATGGCCCTTAATAGCTTTACTTGCATCATAAGTGGTAAATCAGCCACTTCATCCAAAAACAAAGTACCACCGCTTGCCGCTTGAAAGAGTCCTTCTTTATCTGAAATGGCTCCGGTAAAAGCACCTTTTTTATGTCCAAACAGTTCACTTTCAACTAAATCAGCTGGTATTGCTCCACAGTTAATCGGTACAAAAGCCTGCTCAGAACGTGAACCCAATTCATGAATCAACCTAGCAACTAGCTCCTTACCTGTACCCGACTCACCACTGATATAAACCGGAGCTTGGCTACGAGCAAGCTTAGTAATCTTTCCTCGTAATGCTTTTATTACATCGGTATCACCAAGAAGTTGATTACGAGATCGACGTTCTTTCTTTTGTACTTTTCGGGGGGATAATTTAAGTGCTGATGTTACCAGCTCTCTTAACACTCTCAGTTTTAGCGGTTTTGAAACAAAGTCAAAGGCGCCTAGCTTTAATGCTTGAACCGCTAAGCTCATATTTCCATGTGCAGAAATAACCGCAACAGGTAACTCTGGAAACTTCTGTTGTAGCATCGCAACGAAATCAAGGCCATTGCCATCAGGCAAACGCATATCCGTCAGGCATAAATCGAAATGTTGTTGTTTCAACGCTTGCTCTGCTTGAGCAATATTTTCAGCCGTAACACAGTCCACTGACATCGCAGATAACGTCATCGTCAATAATTCAAGGATATCTGGCTCATCATCAATGATTAAAGCTTGTGGATTCAATGTAACGCCTCTTGTTTTTCAATTGGAAAAGTCACTCGAAAGCGTGCTCCTTCTGGCTCAGAAATATAGTTAAGCTGGCCACCATTTGCTTGGCATAATTCTCGTGCTAAATACAAGCCAAGCCCCGTACCACCTTGACGCTCAGAATGAAATGGTTCAAATAAATATTCCTGTACCTCTTCAGCAATACCTTTGCCATTATCCTTTACATCAATAATGACATCGTGATTTTGTACAAACAAAGACAAACTTACTCTTACCGACTCATCTAATTCCTCAGAATAATGCCATGCATTATTGACCAAATTGGTCATTACCTGATGAAATTGTTCTTCATCAATATTCACTCGAGCGAGTGATGACGACACTTTAAGCTCTATTTCACCCGCTTCAACTCTATTCATCTCACAAAACTCAGTAATAAAACTTTCCAACCACAAAGCAAGAATGATGACTTTAGGTTCAACTTTTTTACGACGACTCATTGATAGAATTGTTTCAATAATACCATTCATTCTCGCGCTATGACGTTGAATAATATTAGTTAATTTTGTAGTTACAGGATCATTTTCATGTGACTCGGCTAATAACTCTCCTGCATGACTAATTGCCCCTAATGGATTACGAATTTCATGTGCAATACTGGCTGTTAATCGCCCAAGAGAAGCTAGTTTCATCTGTTGTGCTTGCTGAGATAATGCTGAAGCACTATCAACATAAATTAAGGTTTCACCGCTTTCAAGAGCAGTAAAACGAGCCAGTACACCAGCTGCATCATCGGTGTTAACTTGAATGGGGTCAAAGCTACTACGATGACTGCTTTTCCATAAAGATAATCGTTCAGCTAATACGGGGCAAAGATAACGCAATGATAAATCGCTATATTCCCCTTTTATACCGAGAAGCTCGCGTGCAGAATGATTGCTAAGAGAAACTCTACCATTACTATCAACGACCACAATACCCGTTTGCATACTGCTGATGATATGTTGATTCAGCATTGCCAGTTTATTTACATCATGCCCTCTTTGATCAGCTAATTGACTCACTTTTTTCATTTTTTGAGACAATGTCTGAGCAAAAATTGCCGTTGCAAAGAATGTTGCTCCCAACATACCGGCATGACTGTACTTAGTAACATCATCACCTGCAATCTGAGAATAACTAACTTCTAATAAGACCGCTAAGGTTGCAAGGGCGGCAATAAAAGCAGATTGGCGACCAGGAATAAGAGTACCACCAGCAACGACAACTACAACGAGTAATAATCCCATTCCATTAGACAATCCACCACTGGTATCAATAATCGAGATAAGAAAGACAATATCTAAAATCAGTTGAAACCGTGTATTCGTATGAAATCGCCCGAACTCTTTAAACGACAAAAATGCAAGGACACAAGCAAGTAGTAGATAAAGTAATGTAACTTGAGTGTATAACGATGGATTTTTCGAACCTAAAAATTCAGGCGGTAATTTTAACCAAAAAACAGAAAATAATACTGCTGCCAGAAATAATCGGTAAGCAGAAAAAACCGTTAACTCTCGCCATGCTGCTACGGTTTCAGTCTCTCCATGACCAAAATTGAATGAAGCCATAATGAGCGCTTATTTTTCAGACTCTAAATGCTCTTTGGAGCAAAAAAAGTCATCGCCAGAACGTAATGCTTCATCCTCTAGGATATGTAGTTTGCAATGCTTACATTGCACCATTTTTTCTGCAGAAATAGTTGTAGAAGAAGTTCTGTTGCGTCGCAATAGGTTCCCTATAATCACGTAAAGTAATAAACCAATTGCAATTAAAACAAGAATTCGCATTATCTAACCTCAATAAATAAACAGGGATAGTAATAGAATACCCTTTTATCTATGTTTAGTCCTACCTTTAAGGACAAGCCATTCTGTCACCGTCACACATGTAGCCACCGAAGTTATTGTCGTCATCCGTTTCAAATGCTGGCGATTGCATACGTACAATTGCATTTGCTGAAATAATGAATCCTTCATTTCCCGCCCCACGCTCACCACAAAGTTGGTCGTAGCTTGCAAGTGCTGTTTGTGCCGCCGCAGTTTGATTAATGTAATAACGGTTTGCATCAGCAAATTTAGGATCATTTACTGTTTCATAAACAGCTTGATTGGTTCGTTTATTTCTCAGCTCACTGAGACTACCAATGACTCGGTTAACCAACGGCACCATTAATTTATAACAATACTGTACTTCAATTTTTAATAGGTTCGCGTCTTGAATTGAAACACCATCTTGTTGAGTTTCAGGTCGGTACATTAAATTATCATTCGGAATTTCATAGATTCCATTGCTATTTGCAACCCCAAATGCTGCTGTTTTAAAGTGATTGCTAGTTGGACTGATTCTAATAATTCGAGTGAAAGAATCAACTTCTGACTGAGCATCTCGTTGACCACTGCTGCTAGAGATACCTTCGTCAATATCAGTTCGAATAGTGGTGAGTGTTGATGAGCTCGTATATAACGGTGCCAAGCCTCTTATTAAACCTCGTCTCATTGAACTATAACTGGCATTATTCACCGCAGCTAATCTGGCCGCTTGAAAGGTCGCATAGTTAAGTGTTGTCTTAGCCGAATAAATCAAACCAATCTGAATCGCACCAAAAATTAATAGAATCAGTACAGGAATAACGACCAAAAATTCGATCATTGCTTGCCCTTGTTTATTCCTATGAACTACACAGGCAGCGATAAATTTTTTTGATTTATTATTCCCCATGTTCAGGTGTATCGAGTTCAATTTTAAATGGAGCAAGCACTTCCAGCGTCAAATCACGTATTTGCTGAGATTCTATCGATGTTGGCCCCACGTTCTTATACATATCAGATACTGTGTTCGCTAAAATCTGTGCGCGTACATAAGCAAGGTTATACCATGCTTTCACAAATTGGTTATCTCTCAGCAAAGCTTGCTGATAAGCTTGCTCAGCCCGAGAAAAATCATTCACCTTCGCATAACAATTACCAATTCTTAGGAGACTTTGTGTATCCGATGACATTGCTTCAGATAAAGTATGATAGAGCGGTAAGGCATTCTCACAATCACCTTGTGCATAAAAGTTATCAGCCTCAACTTGCGTATTTAATGTCGTTTGAATTTTTTTAACTGAATTTTGCGTACATGCAACTAAATTTAGTATCAAAAATAACATTAACGTTAGTCTTGCCATTCGCACCGATCCCCATATTGAACTCTAAATTGCTTAATGCTGCCAGCTGGCAGCTCAATAGTCACTTTCGCTTTTAAACAACCACTGACTCGCCATGGTTTCACATTTTCAACCAATTTACATATGGTGTTGTGCCTATCCAAATAAATCAAATCAAGATCATACTTCATTGCCACAGTATGGATAGAGTTACACGGTGTGAGCCATAATGCTTGTTGAGGTTTAAGAGGCTCTAATACTAATAATCCACACAAACGTTCTTTTAACGATTGTGTTTGCATACCTGAAAGTATGTTTACTTTATTACCACTGTGCCAAACACTAATCTTTCCATGCCTCACAAACTACCCTGCTCAATAAACTTCACAACAATCGGGAATAATAAGATCATAAACGTGAGTGGGAAAATAAAAATAACTAAGGGAATAACCAGTTTTACAGGTGCTTCCATCGCCATTTTTTCTGCCCGTTGAAATCGCTCATCAAGTCGCTGTTCAGCCTGTATAAGTAAGGTATCACGCATACTTGTACCCATTTTCTCAGCCTGAATAACCGCGCTTACAAACACGCTTACATCTTTCAAATCGACCCTGTCCGCTAAACGTCTCAAGGCATCGGCACGAGTTTGTCCAGAGTTCACATCCCTAAGTACAATACGGAATTCATTTTTCATCGCCCCTTTAGGACCTTTTTCCACCGCTTGCTTAAGTGCGCCAGCAAAGTTCAAACCGGCATCCACACACATACTCAAATAATCCAAATAGATAGGTAGTGACTGAATTACCTCTTTATCTCTTTTTCTACGAGAATCTCTCACCCATGCCTCAGGCAATATAAAACCAATTAGAGCAAGTAATAGTAACAAACTCATATTAGCATCGCCTGAAGTGGCTAATGGGAAAAAAGCTAAGCCTGGTAAAAGCAAGGCAAACACAAAGCAGGCAGAAAAATATTCTTCACTTGATAATACAAAGGTCAAGCCATTCTTCTGTAACTTCATATCAATCTTATTTAAATACGATGACGGTAAATTATTGCCAATAAAAAACACCACAATTCGTACTAAAGGCCAAACAGCCATCATGAATACCGGCGGTGGATCCATATATTTTCTACTTTCACCTGCGGTCATACTTACTAACAGCATCACAATAAGAATAATAGCTGTCGTGCTACCTCCTACACTGAGACCAGCTAATAGAGCGATCAAATCATCAAACATAAGTGCAATTCATCTCCTGTTAAGTATCTATCGATGTGACTTTTCTAATAAACACATAACCTAAAATTTGCATAGAGACCATAATAAACAACACCACTAAACCTTCTTTAGTTGTATATAACTTCCTCATTGCTTCTGGCTCAAGAAAACTCAATAACACAGCTAAAATAACCGGTAACATCGCCATGAAAACTCCTTGAGCTCGACCTTGTGCAGTCAAACTGTCAATTTTTCCTTCCATCGTTTTTTTACGTCTTAATGTTTTGGCCATGCTATTGATAGTTTCAACCAAGTTACCACCGACCTCTCGACTAATACGGATCGCTGAACTTGCCATAATGAAACTCTGTAATGGCAAACGCTGTTCAAGTTCAACTAAAGCGTCTTCTAAGGTCACGCCCAAACGCATACGTTTCACTAGCAATCCAAACTCTTGACTCAGCGGTACCGGGGATTGAGCTGTAACCGTTTCTAAAGCCATATTTAAACTTGCACCCGACTGCAGACTGCTCGACAGCATCACAAAGGCATCTGGTAGTTGCTCTTCAAATTTCGCCAATCGTTTTTTACGCAATATTGCCCACACAACACCAGGGATCAGTAATACCACACCTAATACGCTCCACGTAATCACCCATAATTGGAACAAGTAATGTACAAATGCTGGTATCAAAATGATCGCAAGGACATTAATTAAAAATAAGCTACTCGCATCAGCAAAGACAAACATATCTGCTAATTGATTATTCGCTGTTTTGGTAAATTTCTGTTTGTAAAATGCCCCCGCACTTTGCATCCATCCACCTGATGTAGAAATAAGCCCCATCACGCAAATAAAGGTTAGTAAAACAATCAATGCCAACAATACAACACTAATCAAATCTTGTGTGAACAGTGAGATCGCATCCATCATGATTGAAAAATGCTCATATCTACAGCAATGCCCCGCGCCTGCAATTCTTCATAGAATTTTGGCACCATGCCCGTTGCAACAAAGTTACCTTTTATGCGGCCATTCTCATCAAAACCATCTTGTTGAAAACGAAAAATTTCATTCAATTGGATCGTGCCGCTTTCAAGACCCGTTATTTCACTGATATTAGTAATTTTACGTGAGCCATCACCAAACCGGGATTGCTGAATCACAATATGTACTGCCGATGCTATTTGCTCTCGAATCGCTGATACAGGTAAATCCATACCCGCCATTAACACCATAACTTCCATCCGGCGTAACATATCTCTCGGTGTATTAGCATGCGCAGTGGTCAGAGAACCATCATGCCCCGTATTCATTGCTTGGAGCATATCTAAGGCCTCACCACCACGACACTCACCCACTACGATACGATCTGGTCGCATCCTCAAACAGTTTTTTACGAGGTCACGAATGGTCACCTGTCCTCGCCCCTCCATATTGGCGGGCCTTGCTTCTAGTGAAACTACATGCGGTTGTACTAATTTCAACTCGGCAGCATCTTCCACTGTGATAACACGTTCAGCTGCTGGAATATAGTTCGATAAAATATTAAGTAAGGTTGTTTTACCTGAACCAGTACCACCCGACACAATAATATTTTTCTTTTGCTCTACACACATTCGCACAAAGCTCACCATTGATTCATTTATAGTCGCATAAGCTATTAAATCTCTATCCGTTAACTTCTTATCTGAGAATTTTCGAATCGTAATACATGGCCCTTTCAAAGCCAAAGGTGGAATAATTGCGTTAACACGAGAACCATCAGCTAAACGCGCATCGACCATGGGTGAGCTTTCATCAATACGTCGCCCGAGTGGCGATATAATCCGTTCAATCGTCGACATAACTGCAGCATCACTAGTAAATGTCACTTCACTTTTAGTCAGTTGCCCCGCTTTTTCAATATAAATATCATTGTAAGCATTTACCATCACCTCAGTGATATCTTGATTCGCTAACAACTCCTCCAAGGCTCCTAAGCCAATGGCTTCATCAAGTACAATTTTACTCAAATCAGCATGCTTAACTTGTTCGGGAAGTTGAGATGCAATTGAGGCTATAATTTCATCGACCAAACCTGATAGTTGCTCTCGCACCATAGCTGGGGTCAATTCATCGATATGCATTCGACGTAAATCCATCTGGCGTAATAACTCTTGATGAATATACTTTGCCCACTCCATATATTGGTCACGAAGATCTCGTTTTTCTTGAGATAGTTTCTGACTGACGGCTAGTTTGCCTTCTTCAGTCAACTCAACCGCGGGCGTACCAGCTAAGTCATTCGGATCAATCGCTGAAACTTGGGTATCCTCTATCAGCTTAACAATAACTTGATAACCACCAATCATGATCAGATCTTGTTCTGAAACAGGACCATGACGCTCAATGAGTGTGTCATTAACGGTAATACCATTACCATTACTCACATCTTCAATGAAAATACCTGCTAACTCTCGGGTAAATCGGGCGTGACGAGGTGAAACACGCCAGCCCCTAATTCGAATTATGCCATCACGTGAACTCCCTATCTCACATGCATCAGCACCACAGCGGACGGTCTCAACTTCACGGCCTTTTTTGTCTAATACTTTTAACTCAAACATAGCGATACTCTAGTCCAAAAGGCCATTTGTTTTTCTATTATCAAATGTATCAACTAATTCAGCAGCACGTCTGATTTCAGCCTGATTAATGCCTCCATCTAGGTTTGTCATTACTGTAGGAGTGATAAATATAACCATTTCAGTTTCACCAGAAGTGAAGTTATCTGATCTAAATAAACGGCCTAAAATTGGAATATCACCCAACCATTTTACTTTGCTGGTTGATTCTTGTTCTTCTCGGGTTAACAAGCCTGATAGGGCCAACGTCTCACCAGGTTTTAGTTTTACTTCATTACTGGTTGCTCGTTTCTTAAATGCTGGTTGTCCACCTACTGCGTTAGCCAAATCAAGCTGACTAATTGCAACACCAACATTGGCAGTAATATTGTTATAGGTATCTAATGTCGGCTCTAAGTTAAGAATAATTCCGTATTCTTTATATTCAACACTGCTACCATTTGATGAACTAGTAACAACAGGTACTTCTCCGCCCACAGTCAAATCAGCTTTACCGCCACTTCTTGCCGTCAAACGTGGGTTTGCTAATGTAATTGCTGCACCCGAGTCTTCCAGTAAATCAATAATTGAAGTCAGTTCTGTGGCAATACCAAAGTAAGCGCCACCAGAACGATCAGCTGTAGAGTAGGTATCAAACGCAGCCGTAGTAGAGTTAGCCTTCGGAGCGGGAAGCACTTGTCCACCGACAATCACGTTCCTAGCTAAACTCAACATAGGGCCACTAAAACTCTTCTGCCAATCAATACCCAGTTTTTCTGTTTGATCTTTTGAAAACTCAGTTACTCGCACATCAAAATGAATCATCTGCTGTTCAAATGGGGTAATTTCACGCGCTAAAACAAGAATATCAGGGTAGCGTTCTTGTAATAATTTGATCCGTTCTAAATCACGCGCTTCGATATTGCCATCGACTACTACTCGCTGATCAATCACTTTTACCTTGATACCTGGAATTCCTTGCAAGAATGTTTTAATTTCAAGCACTTCGCTATCAGTAGTAATCGTTCGAGCTAATATTAAAATATCGCTATAGCGTTCTTTTAATAGATTAACCCGTTCAAGATCCCGAGCTTGCAGCTCTCCATCAACAACAACGCGCCGACCTAATGTAGTCACTTTAATGCCGGGGACATCTTTTAATAGCTCTTTCACTTCATATGCTTCACGCCAACCATTAGTAGCCACAATCACTACAGGAAGGATTTCACGATGACCATCGGCAAACCAGACTTGCATATTGGTCTCACCTGCACCATCGGCACTTAAAACGACTTCACCGCTTTTTAATAAAGTAGTACTTAATAAGTCGACTTTACCCACAGACATTCGCTCGATATTAGGCGCATTCAATACTTTTGATTCACCTTCATACAAAGTAACTGTTTTCGGCAATACCCGTTTCTCCTTGGCATCCACCACCGAGGTCATCACTGCCATTAAGCATAAGACCAAAAATATGAATTGCATTTTAGAGATTGATAATTTATTCATCATTTCATTTTCACTAGTTTTAGTTATCATTAATGTCATCGTTATTACTACTCTTTACGTACTTTGGTCACAGGTACGATACCATCTGAACCGGTGCCGCCTAGAATGACATCAACAAACTCTATTTGATATTGTGTTGCCACGGTTTCAGTAGTTGTTACTACTGGGTTTTCAACTTTAATACTGACATTACTAGCGATAACGTTGCCATCAGCATCGACGACCTGACCATCTTTAACAGTGCCAATCACTTTGCCATTTGCATCAATCACTTTGCCATCGACAATTTTTCCAATCACATTGCCATCAGCATCTCGAACTAGTACATCTGCATTTGGAGATTCTGCCGTCACGGAAACACTATCAACAATCACATTGCCGTCAGCATCCACTACTTGGCCGTCTTTAACCATACCGATAACATTGCCATTTTCATCGATGACTTTGCCATCCACAATCTTACCAATGACGTTACCATCTGCATCACGCACCACCTCTTCTGTAGCTGCACTTTGCGCCGCTTGAGATGTTGATAAATCAA
Organism: uncultured Gammaproteobacteria bacterium; assembly: GCA_937900515.1. Classification (GTDB taxonomy): domain Bacteria; phylum Pseudomonadota; class Gammaproteobacteria; order Nitrosococcales; family Methylophagaceae. The sequence continues at coordinate 28,531 of CALCCU010000020.1, forward strand.
CCTCATTACCATTGATATCCAGTGCTACGCCCTTCTCAATGGTACCTAGCACTTCACCCGAACTGCTAACCGCCACACCGTCTTTAACCTCACCGACTACATTGCCAAACTCATCAATAATTTTGCCATCAACGACTTTACCAATAATATTACCGTTCGCGTCACGAACCACATCTACTACTTCAGCAACATTGAGCAAAGGATCATCTTCACGAACATTTTCAACAATTTTCCCTAAGGATTTACCGTCTAATGAAACGGCTTTACCATTAACAATCTTACCGACGATATTACCGTTTTCATCAACAATATTATCGCCGACGATCTTGCCAATCGCTTTACCATCTTCACCGATAACTAAATCAATGGTTTCTGCTTCATCTTTTTCAAATAATAATTCAACACCTACATACTTAAAGTCAGCTTGACTAGTATCTTTAGGGTGCCTTAAGATCGGAAGAGCGGTTCAGCTTGACTAGTATCTTTAGGGTGCCTTA
>CALCCU010000021.1 GCA_937900515.1 uncultured Gammaproteobacteria bacterium
TATATTCTAGCAATATAATTCTGTTATATAAGAATATATCACAATATTAGCAATTTAATGCTGGTCAATCTTATTTATACTATTCCACATGCATGAAAGCAGCGATGAATGCGTCAAAAGCGTTGTTTGGAACGAGGTGAAAACATCATTATCCGTGATGATAATTACCTGAGATAACTTCGAATTAATCAAATTCGAATAGCCAAAACATCATTGCTGGGCTGTTGAGCTTATCAACAGCCCTTTATGCATATTTTAATGTGAATATTATGAAGAGATAATTATGATTACTAATCCATCAGTCAAATACCGTCGATTTCAGCCAATTAAATTGACCGATCGCCAATGGCCAGAGGCTGTTATTAATCAGGCCCCGATTTGGATGAGTACTGATCTACGTGATGGTAATCAGGCCTTGATTGACCCTATGTCGGTTGAGACTAAAATGCGTTTCTTTAAGCAATTAGTTGAAATTGGCTTTAAAGAAATCGAAGTGGGGTTTCCATCTGCATCTGAAACTGATTTCAACTTTGTACGTCGTTTAATTGAAGAAGATCACATACCTGATGACGTAACGATTGAGGTGTTAACCCAAGCTCGAGAAGATCTTATTGCAAGTACGGTGGCTTCATTGCAAGGGGCTAAACGCGCGATCGTGCATATGTATAATCCAACGGCACCCGATTTCCGTAATATTGTTTATAACACTGATAAAGCGGGTGTTAAAGCTTTGGCTGAACGTGGCACGCGTTGGGTGAAAGAATATACTAGCCAACACAAGGATACTGAGTGGACGTATCAATATTCACCTGAAGCATTTTCTAGCACTGAAATAGAATTTGCTAAGGAAGTGTGTGATGCTGTGTCAGCTATTTGGCAGCCAACAGCAGAACGCAAGATGATTATTAATTTACCTGCTACGGTTGAAATGTCTACGCCAAACCACTATGCCGATCAAATTGAATGGATGCACCGACATATTAAACGCCGAGAGTGTATTGTCTTAAGTGTTCATCCTCATAATGATCGTGGTACGGCAGTTGCAGCAGCTGAGCTTGCAGTCATGGCTGGAGCTGATCGTATTGAAGGATGTTTGTTTGGCAATGGTGAAAGAACAGGGAATGTCGATTTAGTGACTTTGGCATTAAATTTATATTCTCAAGGTATTAGCCCTGATTTAGATTTCACTCATCTTGATCAGATTCGAAAGTTGGTTGAGAACTGTACCCAATTGCCAGTCCATCCAAGACATCCTTATGCTGGTGAATTAGTGTTTACTGCTTTTTCTGGTTCTCATCAAGACGCTATTAAAAAAGGTTTTTCGCATCAACACGATCAAGATTACTGGCAAGTACCCTATTTGCCAATTGATCCTGCTGATGTCAGTCGTAGCTATGAGGATGTGGTCCGAGTTAATAGTCAATCGGGTAAGGGGGGAGTGAGCTTCTTGTTACAGCAACAGACGGGCTTAGAATTACCACGCCGTTTACAAATTGAATTTAGTAAAACAGTCCAACGAGTAAGTGATGGTAAAGGTAAAGAAGTCACTAGCACCGATATTGTTGAATTATTTCGTAGGGAATACCTTACTGTTGAAACACCTTATGGTCATCAGAGTAATAAAATAAGCAGTGATAATGATGCAAATGTTACGGCATCGATAGTGGCTTCTCATCATAAGGTGGAAGTGTTATTAAATGGTATAGGTAATGGCCCCATTGATGCTGCAGCTAATGCTTTATCGGCCCACTTTGGCTATCAAATTGACGTAATTGACTACCATCAACATGGTGTAGGCGTTGGGTCTAATGCATTGTCTGTTTGTTATGTCGAAATAAAAATAGGTGATCACAATACGATTTTTGGTGTCGGTCAGGATGAAAACAGTACGACCGCAGCAATTAAGGCATTATTTAATGGGGTTAACCGTATGATGAATCAACACCGTTTAGCTCAAGCATCATGATGCTTACTACTGGCATTAAGCGCTCAATACAAGGTAGACTGAACAAATAACAATAGGGGAGAGCCATGCCGGTATTCAAAAGTTTTATCGTTGTAGTGACACTCGTAGTATTGTCTGCATGTGCTACGCTCTCTCCGAATTATGAAAAACCACAGGTGAGTATTACTTCGTTTTCATTAGCGCCAGAATATCAAGGTGTTCCGAGCTTTAATATAGGTTTACGTGTAGTCAACCCTAACAGAGCTGCTTTACCGATTGAAGGTATGAGTTATTCAGTGGAAATCGAAGGAAATAGGATCTTAACGGGGGCGGAACCTAACTTACCTAAAATTGAAGGCTACGGCACTGCCGATTATGTTATTCAAGCAACACCTGATTTATTGGGTGGTGCTCGTTTAATTCAGCAATTGCTATCTACAAGAAAAGATTCTCTTAATTATCTCTTCAAAGCGAAATTAGATGTGGGTAGTTTAATGCCTTATATCTATATTGAAGAAAGTGGTGATTTTGGCATTAATGATCTCAATAAATAAGCTATTCAACGCTGAACATCAAGTAGTATTAATTTCGCCATTTTTTCCATTTTATTCAGACTGATATCTGCTTTATCGAGAAACTCATTGGTAAAGTGTTGTGGATTAGACCAATGTTTGCCCGTTATTTGACAACGCTTGGCAAGTTTGTTCAGCTGTAAATCTTCCAAAGCAAAACCAAGCTCAGTCCATAAAACGGCTAAATTACTTTCTGTACTATGATCTATTTCCCCCGTGTCATTGAGTTGCCTTATATAAACAGCTGTTTGACGTGAGGCAATAATGACTTTACGTAAGGCATTAATTGACTGTTGTTTACGTTCTGCTCTCGCTCGACCAAGGTTTGATAGCCATCTAACTCCGTGGCTGAATAGTTCAGAAAGAACTTTGTTTGATATTGCATCCATTTGCTATTGATCCATATCATGAAATGCTAATAAATTATAAAAAATAGGCACTAGGCTTATCAAAATTAGGTTAATACACACAGATTCTGTGGATATAACACACATTGTAGAGTAAAGACCAACCTAGAATACGCGGCACAAGATATCTTATAAAGCACACAAATGGAGATCCTTATGCCAACATTGAAACCCCTTTCACTCAGTTTAATCATAGCTTCACTGACTTCGAGTTATGCCTATGCCGAGCACAGTAACGATAGCATAATATTAGAAAAAGTAACTATCTCTGAACAGCAACTTAGACCATTGTTTAATCAAACAGCAAGTTTAAGTGAAAATGAGATTAATGCATTGCAATCTTCTGTCAGTGATTCTGCACAATTACTGAAGGGCTTACCAGGGGTTTCTTTGTATGGGGCTGGTGGTGTATCGAGCTTGCCTGCTATTCATGGTTTAGCTGATGACCGCTTGCGAATTAAAGTGGATGGTATGGATCTCATCTCTGCATGTGCCAATCATATGAACCCACCTCTTTCATATATTAATCCGACTAATGTTAGTAGTATCAAGTTATATGCTGGTGTGTCACCAGTGAGTATGGGAGGCGATAGCATCGGCGGTACAGTGTTGGTTGAGTCATCACAACCCGAGTTTGCTCAATCAGCAGGCGAAGTCATTAAAAAAGGCGAGTTAGGTGCATATTATCGATCTAATGGTGATGTGAGAGGTGGAAACATCGCAGCGACATTGGCAACCCAAGATCTTAGCCTTAGCTACAATGGGTCAACTGCGAAAGGTAATAACTACGATGCTGGTGGTAATTTCAAACCAGCAGGTTTAGCAGCTGTTGATCGTGGCTGGCTTGATGGTGATGAGGTTGGTTCAACAAGTTATGAAGCGACGAATCATGCATTAGGCATTGCAATTCATAGTGACAATCACTTATTGCAACTTAAGTTGGGTTATCAAAATATTCCTTATCAGGGCTGGCCAAATCAACGTATGGATATGGTTGAAAATAAAAGCAGCCAGATCAACTTTATGCACAAAGGTCGTTTCGATTGGGGCACGATTGAATCATCAATCTATAGTGAAAATACGAACCATAAGATGCAGTTTGGTGAAGATAAACAATACCTTTATGGTAATGCTCCAGGTATGCCTATGGAAACAGAAGGTGATAATAAAGGGGTATCAGTTAAAACTGAAATCATCCTATCTCAACGTGATTTGATGCGTATTGGTACAGATATTCAACACTATAAACTTGATGATTATTGGGAAGCATCAGGCACTGGCGGGATGTCACCAAATACTTTTTGGAATATCAATAATGGTGAGCGTGATCGTTATGGTGTGTTCGCTGAATGGGAAGCGGACTGGTCGAGCCAATGGATGACCTTAGCCGGTATTCGTTATGAGAATGTGAGAATGGATAGCGGTGATGTGCAAGGATATAGCACCATGTTTGGTGGTGCGGATAGCGTAAATTTCAATAATGCGAGTCGCGCTAAGTCAGATGATAACTTTGATATCACATTGCTAACTCAGTTTAGGCCAACAGATACACAGACCTATGAGTTAGGTTATGCTCAGAAAACACGCTCACCTAATTTGTATGAACGATATTCATGGTCAACTCATGGCATGGCAATGCGAATGGTTAATCTAGCTGGAGATGGCAATGGTTATGTCGGTAACTTAGAACTAGATCCTGAAATTGCCCATACCTTGAGCCTTACAGCTGATTGGCATGATGCTGAGCAACAAGATTGGAATGTAACACTAACGCCTTATATTAGTTATGTTGATGACTATATTGATGCGAGTCGTTGTTCTGTAAATGGCACAGCAATGATGATGGGGGCGGCGTGTACAGCTGCTAATCAAACAAGAGAAGATGGTTTTGTTTATTTAAAATATCAAAATCAATCTGCTCGTCTTTATGGCTTGGATATAACTCTTTATAAGAGTATTTTTAAATCGAGTGATAAAGGCAGTTTGAGTGCGACTGCGAATATTAATTATGTACATGGTGAAAATAGAGATACAGGAGATAAGCTGTATAACATTATGCCTCTCAATGGACTATTTACGTTAGAACATAGTATGAATAGTTGGCACAATAGTATTGAGTGGAAGTTAGTTTCATCTAAAGATGACCTCAATGCTGAACGAAATGAAATAGCAACATCAGGTTATGGGCTTATTAATTTAAGAACAAGCTATGAATTTAAGCAAGCTCGATTCGACTTCGGCGTTGAAAACCTATTTGATCGGCTTTACTCTGATCCACTTTCTGGTGCTTATATCGGGCAAGGTAAAACAATGTCAGGTACAGGCGTTGCTTGGGGAACCACTGTGCCAGGAATGGGACGTTCAGTTTATGCTGGTATGACGTTAAAATTCTAAACGATTAAGAAACCACCAGTGATATTAAATTTACTGGTGGTTTCCAAGCCTTTTTATGACAATTTAGTGTCGTGTTCTATATGGAAATTTTGAATAGATACAGAATGATAATTGACAGATAATCGTCTTTAGATATAAGCTCATGTCAATGATAAAGCAAGGATAAGGCTTACGTTATGACATCTCAGAATAGAATACTCATCGTAGATGATGTGCCTGAAAACATTCAAATGGCGATGAATATTTTACAGGAAGGAAATTATGAGTTTTCCTATGCCCAGAATGGTTCTGAGGCTCTGTCTATCATTGAAAGTGAGCAAGAAGAATTTGAGCTTATTTTACTTGACGTCATGATGCCGATTATGGATGGTTTTGAAGTCTGTGAGAAATTAAAATCACTCCCTCAATGGTCTGACATTCCCATTATATTTTTAACTGCCAGGACCGATATTGATTCGATTACCAGAGGTTTTGAACTAGGTGGTGCTGATTATGTGACCAAACCGTTTCATGCAAGCGAGTTATTAGCACGAGTTAGAACAAATACAGATAACTATCGAGCTAAAAAAGCATTAAAACAATTAAATATTGATTTAGAAATCAAATCTAAGTTTGAAAAAGCACGATTAACAACAGAGTTAGAAGACAATCAGAAAGAAATGATCTGGATGTTGACTGAGTTAATGGAAGCAACATCTGATGAGACGGGTAAGCATATTCGTCGAGTTGCTGAAATTTCATCGCTACTGGCTCATTATCACCCGAGTATGAATGGTGAAGATGAAATCGCTTTGTATCACGCATCACCGATGCATGATATCGGGAAGATGACAATTCCTCCTCATATCCTTCATAAACCAGGTCGTTACACCGAAGAAGAGTTCGAGATAATGAAAAAGCACACAAGTAATGCTTATCATCTCTTATCGAAATCGGATAGAAGGTTAATAAAGTCTGCTGCCACTATTGCATATGAACACCACGAAAAATGGAATGGCACAGGTTATCCTCGAGGCTTAAAAGGTAATGAAATTCATATCTATGGGCGTATTGTTGCTTTAGCTGATGTATTCGATGCCTTAACTCATGCTAGAAGTTACAAAGAAGCATGGGCGATAGATGATGTGGTTATCTATATTAAAGCGCATAGTGAGACACAATTTGATCCCCAGTTAGTTGATATTTTACTGGAACATTTAGATGAGTTTGTTGCAATTTCTAACATTAGCTAATGTTTTCCAATGAAATTTAACTATCGTTAATATTATGAAAAACGTTGTTCATAAAACGTTCAATCCATACCTTTTGCTATTGCTAGCATTCGGTCTTCTTTTCTATTCTCAAACCAGTTTTTCAGGTGATATCAATAAAGCAGCCTTAACTCAGCAAGAGCAAGAATGGGTTCGAAATAATTCACCGATAATAGTGGGTGCAAGTAAAGACTGGACGCCCTTTAATTTTGTGAATTCGCAAGGGCAACATGCAGGCGTTTCACAAGAATATTTAAAGTTAATTGCAGAAAAAACAGGTTTAACGTTTAGCTATGTTTTTGCTGATTGGCATGAAAATTTAGAAAGTATTCGCACCAAGAAAATTGATTTACTTCCTGCTGTATACAAGCAGAAGCAAAGGGAGGAGTTTTTGACATTTTCCTCTCCGTACTCAGAAGTATTAGATTACTTTTTTGTTCGTGATGATCTGAATGTACAAACACTCTCCGACCTTGATGATAAGCGACTAGCGTTACCGAAAGGGTATGCCCATATTGATTTTATTAAGCAACGCTTCCCGGCAATAAAAATTATTACTGTGGGCTCGTTTGGAGATGCCATTGATGCTGTGCTGGAGCGGAAGGCTGATTTACTCTATGACAGCTATGGTTCCTTAGTCTATACGCTTGATAAGGAGGGTATTAACACTATTATACCTTTCAAGTCTACGCGTTACTTGTCTAAGGGGATTCTGCATATAGCAACGAGAAAAGATAAAGTCGACTTAGCTAATATTGTTGAAAAAGGTTTAAAAGCGATTACGGAACAAGAAAAAAGAGCGATAAGGAGTAAATGGTTAGGAGTCGAAGCAAGAGAAACTAATAAACCACTTAACCTCACTGAACAGGAACAGGCATGGTTAATAGAACACCCAGTTGTTAGGTTGGGTATTGACCCAAACTGGCCTCCTTATGAATTCATTGAACCATCAGGGAATATGAATGGTATTAGCCACGATATTATCCAATTACTAGAGAAAAAACTGTCTATCAGGTTTGATGTTATTCCTAAACCTACTTGGAATGACACACTGGTAGCAATAAAGAATCATGAAGTTGATGTGCTAAGTTCTGTTTCAAAAACAAAGGATAAATCAGCTTACCTACTTTTCACACAGCCTTATTTGAATCCCGTTATTTCCATGTTTACTCATAGTAGTTTTAACGGTATATCCAAACTATCGGACCTAAAAAATAAGACTGTAGCAGTAGAGGAAAATTATTTTCTACATGAAACTCTGGTTACTGATTATCCCCAATTAAATATAGTGACTTATCCCTCTACATCTGAGGCACTGAAGTCAGTTTTATATCAAAAAACGGATGCCTATATAGGGAATCAAGGAGCAGCAAATTGGGTTGTAGAAGACAGTGTAATTACTAATCTTAAAATACACCCTGTGAATGATTTACAAAGGCAACAGCTAAGTTTTGCTGTTCGTGATGACTGGGCTGTTTTTCAATCAATATTAAATAAAGCACTACACTCTATTTCAGGTTCTGAATTGTCAGAAATAAAACGTAAGTGGCTAGGAGTAGAGAAGGTAAATAATGAACAAAGGTTTCGCTTAACAAATGCTGAGAAGAAATGGCTAGAAAAGCATAAAACGATTCGCTTTTCAGGCGATCCAAATTGGCTTCCTTATGAGGCATTCACTGCTGATGGTGAATACATAGGTATTGTGTCTGAATATTTAAAGTTAATAGAAAAGAAAGTTGGGTTTAAGTTTGAAATAGTGCCGTCGAGTTCATGGTTAGATGCCATCAAGAAGATTGAGAATGATGGGATAGATGTATTATCGGAAACGAGCGATTCAAATTTAAATTCTTTACTCACTTTCACCAATGACTATATTTCAAGCCCAATAGTCATCACAATGCATGATTCACAAAATTATGTCGAAGACCTTGAACATATAAAAGATAAAAAAATAGCAGTCATTAATGGTTATGGTTATGTGCCTGAAATT
>CALCCU010000022.1 GCA_937900515.1 uncultured Gammaproteobacteria bacterium
TGGTACGAATAAGCCATTTTTTTTGCAGTGCTCGCACAAGGGTGCGTCTTTTAACTGGATGATGCGAAGTCTACGCCAAGCCGTGCGGCTGTAGAATTTTTCGAGGCCTTTGTCTCGCATGATGTCTTAGAATATATATAGAGCTTGTGTGTGACACCCTGAATCATCGGGCTGGTGTCGGTGAATGATATCTTGCATCAAGGCCCAACTGTCTGCGGTAATCTGGTAGGTCCTGCGCCGGTTATTAGCCCGGGTTTGCTGGCTTATTGTTTTAAGCCCTAATCCTTTTAGCAACGATACCGCCCAGCGGGTTGGGTACTTCGGGGCCTGTTCCGGTATTGTTATGCCTACCAGTGCGGCGATGCCCTCACCGGTGATTTTCAGGTCGTGCCATAACGACAGGGCTTGTTCATGGTCAAAGCTCCCCTCCCCTGTTTGTCGATCAATCCCCAGCTGGATAAGTACTCGACTGTACAGTCGTTGCTGTAGGACTGGAAATTGTCGCAGTGAGTATTCATAGATTTGCTGATGGTCAGAACTAGTTGAACTAGTGTCTTGACTACCGAACACGTTGATAGCTCTTTTTATGGTGGATTCGCCTTTCCCATTAGCCCATAGGTCAAAGTGCTCTGGCTCTATAGGTGCGTCATCGGCTAGCGCCAGCGCATCGGTAATGCGGTGTCGTTCATATTGCACGGCTAGCGCAGGGGTTAGTGCTCGCTGTCCTGTTTCAATATAGGCATAGGTGACATTATCGAGTGGCTCAGCCTCTTGTATCTCGGTACGCCGCGCTTGCTCTTCCTGTTCTGATATGGCTCGCACCAGCTCAGTATTCTTGGTGCTGTTATCATCAATGATGATGGTATAACCGCGCTTTTTTAGCAGCCTGAACAAGGAGTCCCTGGCATTACGCATCGCTTTATTAGTTGCAGCCATGGTACGGATACGCAAGTCATCAAATGCTGAAAAATGCACAGCGGCCTCGCGGTATTCAATCCGATTGGCCAACTTGATAGATTGGGCTAGTTTCGCGGGATCAGCTTCCAGTTGTGGCCGCAGACAAACACCCTTCATTAGCAGAATAATATGCTTTGCTGTTCTATCACGTCGCGCCTGCTGGATGATTTCTGCTGGGGGTATGGTCCCGGTGTAAATCACATAATGCACATCAAAACGTGGTGTAGTCAGTGATACCCCGCTGCCGACTGTTGGGCTATAGAGTAGCGTGTTGATACCCGATAGCGCGGCCTCTGGATCGCTGAGAAAAGCTTTTTGCGCTTTACCGCCTGTTGTCTCATGGGTAATCAATAGACTGGACTTATGGGCTGGAACAATCCGGCTTAACTGGCGTAATGACTTTGCGCTGTCCGCTGTAACCAGCACGTTTTTATGCTTCAAGTCGTGGTCAAGCTGTGTGATGCCTGCTTTATAGTCTTGGATTACAACAGTAATATCAGGCTGTTTTGGCTCGTGCGTGTACCACTCAGCCTCGCAGCTCAAAAACTTCTCGAAAAACTTCACCGTCTGTTCTGATAAATCAGCATCGCTTAACACCACCTGTTTTGCCGTTCGACATAGCTCTTTCAAGCGGTCAGTAACTCGCCCTACACTGTTTTTCATGGTGCCAGCATTGGCGATACTGGTAATAATCTGCTCAGCTTCATCGAGCACGACAACATCAGGTGCTTCCATAGCCGGTGCTGACTGATATTTAGAGGCCGGTAGGCTGTTGATGCAAATAGCTAGATGATCGACGGCGTAAACAAAATCAGCCTTGATGTCTTGGTAGCAATCCAGGTTTAGCCGGTTCGCCGTGTCCCGTGCCAGTGCCACGCGATGCCCGATAACAACAGCGCGTTCTGATTCAGCCACCAGCGGTTTAATAATCCGTTCGGTTTTGCCGGTGCCGTGGGTTGCTCGAATAGCGACCAGCCGTGGCATGCGGTTCTGTACATCGTTTACAGTGTTAATGCAAAAATCCGCTGCGTTATCGTGAAGCTGTGTGTAGCGCGTCTTAACACCATGCGCCAAGCTAAGGATAAAAGGCTTCCCTTTGTTCCAGTGAAAATAGGCCTTTGTGCGACCATAGCTTAGCCCTTCTAAGGGGTCAGCGAGCGTTATACCATCATCATCTTTACCCAGGTCGTCAAAACTAACCACACGACCATCATCTAAATAAAGGCGATGGCTCCCACTGAGTTCGCCCGCATCGGCCCGCGCTATCTGCTGGTTTACGTGATGTTGTACCGTGGCGCTATCCGCATCTGGATGCATTGCTCGGTAACAGTGGGCAACGTGCTGTTCACGTTGCAATCGCAATGAGGCTTTGGCTTGGTGTAGGCGTGTTCGATACTCAGCTGATTCTTCCCGCGTTGGTACGGGCAACGCATCCAAATCAGCAATGCTACCCGGTGAAAGTATCGGCTCCGGCCTATCCTGAAAAAAAGAAGCGCCTGGTGGTATCAGAGCACCCGCGACAAAATCAGGCCGCTCAGGACTGAATACGGACAAATCAAAAACAGCTCGATTTAGCACCATCGCAACGCCCGTTTGTTGATTCGGTGTAGCCAAGCGACAAAACCCTAACCCAGCCAGCCATAAGCGAATCTTGAGTGTGTTTGCAAACTGCTTAACATCGCCGGTGGCCAGAAAGTACACGTGCATGCCCGCCGGTGGTTTTAACCATTCACCTGTCTTCTTGCACTTGATAGCGCTTGACGTGCTAGTGGTCGCTAGCCAGCCAATACCGTGCAGCTCCGGCATAATATCGGTCAACGTGCCGATAGCCTCATGCGGTGTCTTAAGCTGGCACGGTGACGCGGGGTGTGGGTCGATGTCTAGCATCAAGAGTTTGGTGTTGGCCGGATACTCGAAATTTTTTAATGACCGTGCGAGCACACCCGGCTGACCAGCGTCGTTTTCTTTCGTCACTAAGTCCCAAGTCTGGCCGTTTTCGGTGGTATTTTTGGGGACACCATGAGTCAAACATTGTTTGGGTGTGATTCCTCTCAGAACCGTTTGTAACCCGGCTAAGCCATCAATACAGAGCGCTTTGATTTGGCCGCGCGAGATGCCTAGCGAGTGTTTTTCGTCTTTAACTGGCTGACCGTGGGCATCAGGTACGATACGTTTTGTGGCGTTGCCCTTTGTGGCTGTTACGACACTGAGCCAGAACGGTGTGGTTTCTCTAATTTCTTCTTGCATGGCTATCGCCTTTGTTGCGACAGCGCCTGAAGCTGGTTATCATACACTCGGAATATCCAAGTCTTTACTGTAGAAATTTGCTAAATTCTGTTACAATTCAGACTTGGTATTTCGTTTGATGTGCAGCCTTCTACGCTGTTTATATTGAAAGACTCGCCCGGTTAGTGCGTCTACACTTGCCGGGCTTTTTAATGCCCAGCTATAACCAAGCCTGTTCATGTGGG
>CALCCU010000023.1 GCA_937900515.1 uncultured Gammaproteobacteria bacterium
CTACGCGTCCTTATTCAGATAAGATTCATAATGTAATTAAACATTTGGCTTATGCTCATCCAGAATACAAACATTCGTATTTACAGGATAGGGCAGAAGAAAAGCGTGTTGGTTACATTATTGTTTCTTCTGATCGTGGTTTATGTGGTGGTTTAAATAACAACTTATTTAAAACAGTACTGAAAGACATTTCTGACAAAACTGATAAAGGTTTGGAAGTTGATGTTTGTACAATTGGGCAAAAAGCATCTAGCTTTTTTGCTCGATTACCCGTCAATCATAAAGGACAAGCTGTGCAGTTAGGCGATGCTCCACGTGCTCACGAATTAGTGGGTGCTGTGAAGATCATGCTTGATGCCTATGAAGAAGGTCAAATTGACAGTTTATACCTTGTTTACAATGAGTTCGTTAATACGATGACTCAAGAAAACAAAGTAGTAAAATTGTTACCAGCTATGCCTGAAGCACCAAGCGAAGAAATGTCTCATCACTGGGACTATATATATGAACCTGATGCTAAAGATGTATTAGATAACCTTTTGGTTCGCTATATCGAATCTTTAGTTTATCAAGGCGTTGTTGAGAACATTGCTTGTGAACAAGCTTCTCGTATGGTTGCGATGAAAAGCGCATCTGACAATGCGGGTGACATTATTGATGATCTTCAGCTGGTTTATAACAAAGCGCGACAAGCAGCTATCACACAAGAGATATCTGAAATTGTTGCCGGTGCAGCTGCGGTATAAAGTAAATAACAGGGTGTAACCCTAAACGTATTGAAAGAGGAAGCAAGATGAGCTCTGGAAAGATTGTACAAATTATCGGTGCCGTAGTTGACGTGGAATTCCCACGCGACAGCCTACCAAAAGTATACGACGCGTTAACAGTTGATGAAGCTGGCCTTACGCTTGAAGTACAGCAACAGCTAGGTGATGGTGTTGTTCGTGCGATTGCGATGGGTGTCACTGACGGTCTAAAGCGTGATTCAGCTGTTTCAAACACAGGTGAAGCGATTCAAGTACCAGTCGGCCAAAAAACACTAGGTCGTATCATGGATGTTTTAGGTAATCCAATTGATGAAAAAGGCCCTATTGGTGAAGAGGCGAAAATGTCTATTCATCGTAAAGCGCCTACTTTTGATGAGTTAGCAGCAAGTAATGAGTTACTTGAGTCTGGTATCAAAGTAATCGATTTGGTATGTCCTTTCGCTAAGGGTGGTAAAGTTGGTCTGTTCGGTGGTGCCGGTGTTGGTAAAACTGTAAACATGATGGAGCTTATCCGTAACATCGCGATTGAGCATGATGGTTTCTCTGTATTCGCTGGTGTAGGTGAGCGTACTCGTGAGGGTAATGACTTCTACCACGAAATGACAGATTCAAACGTAATCGACAAAGTATCATTGGTTTACGGTCAAATGAATGAGCCACCAGGTAACCGTCTTCGTGTTGCTTTGACTGGTCTTACAATGGCTGAGAATTTCCGTGATGAAGGTCGTGACGTATTATTCTTCGTTGATAACATCTACCGTTACACATTAGCGGGTACGGAAGTATCTGCATTGTTAGGTCGTATGCCATCAGCGGTAGGTTACCAACCGACACTTGCTGAAGAAATGGGTGTATTACAAGAACGTATTACATCAACTAAGATTGGTTCTATTACATCTATTCAAGCAGTATATGTACCTGCGGATGATTTAACGGATCCATCACCAGCAACAACCTTTGCTCACTTAGATGCAACAGTTGTATTGTCACGTTCTATTGCTGAACTTGGTATCTACCCTGCGATCGACCCACTTGATTCTACAAGTCGTCAATTAGATCCTTTAGTTGTTGGTAACGATCATTACGAAATTGCTCGTGGCGTTCAAGGTACATTACAACGTTATAAAGAATTGAAAGATATCATTGCGATCTTGGGTATGGATGAATTATCTGAAGAAGATAAATTAACTGTATCTCGTGCACGTAAGATTCAACGTTTCTTGTCACAACCATTCTTCGTTGCTGAAGTATTTACAGGTTCACCTGGTAAATACGTATCACTAAAAGATACATTGGCTGGCTTTAAAGGCATCTTAAACGGTGACTACGATGCACTACCAGAACAAGCGTTCTACATGGTTGGTGGTATTGAAGAAGCTGTTGAAAAAGCGAAAAATCTTTAAGATTTTAGGAGCTAAATGATGGCAATGACAATTCATGTCGATATTGTAAGTGCTGAGAAAGAAATCTTCTCTGGTTCAGTTGAAGCTGTATTTGCATCAGCAGTTATGGGTGAGGTGGGTATTTACCCACGTCACACACCAATGCTTACTCAGCTAAAACCTGGTGAAGTTCGCGTATTGTTGAATGGTAAAGAAGAACAATTTTACGTATCAGGCGGTATGCTTGAAGTTCAACCTCATATTGTGACTGTACTAGCTGACACAGCTATGCGAGCAGATGATGTTGATGAAGCAGCAGCGCTAGCGGCAAAAGAAGATGCAGAGCAAGCGTTGAGTGACAATGACGCTAAGCTTGATTATGCAGAAGCACAATCAAAACTTGCTGAAGCGATGGCTCAATTGCGTACAATCGATCGTATGCGAAAAGGTGCTAATCACTAAGTTTAGTTTTATATAGTGAATAAAAAAGGCTGTCTTTATGACGGCCTTTTTTTTGACTAAAATTTGTTAGAATGAATTCTTACCCTATAACTGGAACACCTTAATGTCATTAAGCATCGTTATTCTTGCCGCTGGTAAAGGCACACGCATGAAGTCTAAGAAGCCTAAAGTTATGCATACTTTGGCTGGAAGGCCTTTATTGCAACATGTTATTGATACAGCTAAAAAACTGAATCCTGCTGAGCTTGTAGTAGTCTGCGGCAATGGTGCTGATGTGGTTGTTCCTCATGTAGAACAGCAAGGCTTTAAAACAGTGATGCAACATGAGCAAAAAGGAACGGGGCACGCTGTAGAACAAGCAAAA
>CALCCU010000024.1 GCA_937900515.1 uncultured Gammaproteobacteria bacterium
AAATACCCCGCTACACTCAATGAAGTTAGCTCACTGGTAGACCCATGGGGAACCCCATATCAATATTTAAATATTTCCCTTGTTGAGGGTAAAGGCAAACTTCGTAAGGACAAAAATCTTGTCCCCGTAAATACTGATTATGATCTATACAGCAAAGGGCCTGATGGCGAAAGTGTGCCTCCCTTCACATCTAAATTAAGCCATGATGATATCGTGCGAGCGAATAATGGCCAATTTATCGGCAAAGCTAAAGACTATTAGTTGACTGTATCATTATGAAGAAATTACAAGGAACCTTTCTAAAATATAAAGTCGCACGCCAATTCTTCTTTTTATTTCTGATTGCGGCACTGCTGCCATCTTGTGTATTAGCACTTTACTCTTTCTTAGAGACAACTAAAAATACCAGCCAAAATATCGAAGAAGATTTACGTCAAGATTCAAAAAAATTTGGCTTAGCCATTTATGAAAGACTCCAACTTGCAGACCAACAACTACAACTTCATCTTATTGAGTTATCGAGTAATAACAGTTCAAAACTTTACCGACTAGCCAATGGCTTTAGTCATTTATATCAAGTGAATATCTCTAACCATTCAATCATTAACTTAGTTAATAATAAAATTGATTCCGCTAAGCAACTACCAACACTATCAGATGAAAATATCACTCTACTCAAGGCGGGATACCCTATTCTCATTTCCGAGCAATTCGTAGACCAACCAACTAAGTTTTATATGATCAGACAAGGCTCTGAAAGTAATGATATGTATATTGGTGTTATTAACAATACCTTTCTTTGGGGGGATGCTGATACTTTCGATGATAGCAGAGGCTTTTGTATCTATGGCAAGCACAATCAAGTTCATTTTTGCTCTCAACTCGCATTACAACCCAAACTTGACACTATAAAATCTAATTGGCAGCAAACTACAACGGGCAATAGCAAATGGCTTGATGCGGACCAAGAGCTCTATATTGGTTTTTGGACATTATTTTTAGAGCCATCTTTTCATTACCCAAAACTAACAATTGTTACCACAGCAGATGCCGATATTGTTCTCAAGCCCGTCCATCAGTTACGTAATATATTTGTGATTATTAGTATTTTGACAATCATTATTATTGCACTATTGACTAGCATTCAAATAAGACACTATTTAACTCCTTTAGAGGCGTTAATCAAAGGTATCGCGCGTATCTCTAATAATGACTTTTTACATCCCATTTCAGTCAATACCCATGATGAATTTACTCAGCTTGCAGATTCATTTAATACGATGTCAGCTAAAATCAATCAACAATTTAAATTTTTAAAAACGCTGTCAGAAATTGATCAACTGATTTTATCCAGTACATCACTCAGAGACATCATTAACACCACCCTGACCTTGGCTAATACTGCTGTTGAATCAACATCTGTACAAATAGGTGTCATTGATGAGTCAGATCGAAATATGCTCAACATCTACTTCGAAGATGAAAATCAGATCCATGGCACCTTTATCGAATCTCATTCTATCGATAATGATGAGATTAACTTTTTAATCGAACAAAAAACCGTCACTATCTCAGACAGTAAGCTTCAACCTGGAACATTATCATCATACATATTCAACACACAGCACATAATTGAAAAGCAAGATACGATTTTAGTCCCCATTTTAAAACAAGACTTACTGGTAGCATTGCTGTTTTTCCATTTTCAAACCGAGTCAATTCACGAAGAAACGCCCCAAAGACTTCGTGAATTTGGCGACCGTTTTGCCATCGCCTTAGAAAAATCAGAGTGGGAAATTCAGCTCTATCACAAAGCACATCATGATCCGCTAACTCAATTACCCAACCGTCAATTACTAAACGATCGATTAGAGCAAGCGATAAAGCATGCTGCCCGAGATAAACATAATTTTTCATTAATGTTTCTTGATCTTGATCGCTTTAAAACTGTGAATGATTCACTTGGCCATACTGTGGGAGATCAAATTCTCAAGCATGTCGCTCAACGATTACAAGAAACTGTCAGAGACGAAGATACAGTAGCAAGGTTAGGTGGGGATGAGTTTGTCATTCTTATTGCCCCTGAGCATGATATGAATGAATGCTCTTCTCAGGCATCATTGTTAGCAAATAGAGTATTACGAGCAATTTCGAGTCCCTTTGAAGTGATCACTAGTGGTCAAACTCGTAACCTTCATATTGCTGCAAGCATAGGTATTGCCACCTATCCTAGCGATGGTACTCATCCAGATATACTATTGAAGAACGCTGATTCAGCCATGTATTTTGCCAAATCAGAAGGTAGAAACAATGCTCAGTTCTACTCTGAAAAGCTAAATCAGAAGTCAATGCAAAATCTGCTAATAGAAAGCGATATGCATCGTGCCATTGAAAAAAATGAGTTTGAACTTTATTACCAACCAAAAGTAAATGCTACAACAGGAGAGATTCTGGGGGCAGAAGCCTTGATTCGCTGGAATCATCCATTTGAAGGCATCATTTCACCATTCGATTTTATTCCTATTGCTGAAGAAAATGGACTGATTCGACAAATTGGTAATTGGATATTACATCAAGCCTGCCGACAAAATAAATTATGGCAAGATGCAGGGCTTAAGAAAATCAACATCAGCGTGAACTTGTCACCTCGTGAATTTCAGCAACAAAACTTGCTTGAATTAATTGAAGATTCACTCGATAAATCGCAATTAGAGCCACAGTACCTTGGTGTTGAAATTGTTGAAAATATCGCCATGCATAATATGGATGATGCGATCAAAACAATTACGAAATTTAAAAAACTAGGAATTTCGATTAGCATCGATGACTATGGAACAGGTTTTTCTACACTCAGTTACCTAAAAAAATTCCCAGTTGATGTTCTAAAAATTGATCGGGGATTTATCGTCAATATGACATCTGATCGTGGAGATCAAGCGATTGTCTCATCAACAATCCTACTCGCACATAAACTAGGCTTATCCGTCGTTGCTGAAGGGGTTGAAGATAGTGCTCAGCGAGATCTTCTTTGCCAATATGGCTGTGATCAAATACAAGGGTACTTATTCAGTAAACCAATACAAGCATCAAAGTTTGAACGACTCTTAAAAGTGGGAGTCATTACTCCCGACTAAACACATTTATCACTAAGCCACTTCTACATCAGTGACTTTCTGCAACCCTCGAGGTAATTTATTGCCTCGCTTACCTCGCTCACTGGTATAGTGGACTAAATCAGTCGGTTTCAATGTTAAGTGGCGCTTTCCTGCTCGAATAGTGAGGCTACTACTTTCAGGCACAACAGTGACAGAATGTAACCACTCTTGTTTTGCTGCAAACCGTGCTTGTGGAATATTAATCAAACGCACGCCTTTACCTTTATTCAAACTCGGCATTTCGCTTACAGCAAAGACCAATAATCTTCCATCACCCGTTGTCACGGCTAGGGTATCGCTATCCGTATTCTCAACCCATAATGGTGGTAAGATTTCGGCACCATCAGGTAAATTAAACAGGGCTTTTCCTGCTTTGTTTTTGGCCAATAAATTATCTAAAACGGTAATAAAACCATAACCAGCACTATTTGATAACAAGATAGGTTTATCTAAATCACCTGCTAACATGGCAACAAAACGGGAATCAGGCGGCATTTGGAATCGACCACTCAGTGGTTCGCCTTGTCCTCTTGCAGGTGGTAAGGTATGTGCAGGCACTGAATAACTTCTCCCGGTTGAATCTAGGAATATAATCTGCTGGTTGCTTCTCGCTTTAACCGAAAGCATATAACGATCACCAGTTCGGAAGTTTAATCCTTCAGCATCAACATCATGTCCCTTTGCTGCTCTCACCCAACCACTTTCAGATAAAACAACAGTCAAGGGTTCGGTAGGCAATAATTCAGACTCACTCAAGGCCTTGGCAGTACCACGCTCAACAATAGCGGAACGTCTATCATCACCAAACTTCTTAGCGTCAGCCGTTAATTCTTTGCGAATCAAAGTTTTCAAGCGAGTCTCAGAGCTTAATAACAATTCAATGGCTTTACGTTCTTCAGTGAGTTCGTCAATCTCACCTCTGATTTTCATTTCTTCTAACTTGGCTAAATGGCGTAATTTCAACTCCAGAATAGCTTCGGCTTGTCGATCACTAATACCAAACCGTTCCATTAAAACAGGTTTCGGCTCATCTTCTGTTCGAATAATTGCAATCACTTCATCAATATTAAGATAAGCAACTAACAACCCTTCCAATACGTGCAAACGGTCAATAATTTTGTCTAAGCGATACTGCAAACGTCGACGAACTGTCTCAGTACGATAAGTCAGCCATTCTAATAATAGATCACGTAGGTTTTTGACTTGTGGACGTCCATCTAAGCCAATCATATTCATATTGACGCGATGACTACGTTCTAGATCTGTCGTAGCAAACAAATGAGACATCAAACCTTCAATATCGACCCGATTTGAGCGCGGAACAATCACAAGTCGCACCGGGTATTCATGATCAGACTCATCACGTAAGTCAGCGACCATTGGCAATTTCTTATTGCTCATTTGATTAGCAATTTGCTCAATAATTTTAGCACCAGAAACCTGATATGGCAGCGCGTTAATGATGATATTGCCATCTTCTTTAACGTAACAGCCTCGTTGACGAACACTGCCTCGGCCTGTGGTATAGAGCTTAAGTAATTCATCTTGACTTGAAATGATTTCTCCACCAGTAGGGAAATCAGGCCCTTGAATATCGGTTAATAACTCATCTAATTTTGTGCTCGGTTTTTTCAATAACTGCAAACAAGCGTTAACGACCTCTCTCAAATTATGAGGAGGAATATCAGTCGCCATACCAACCGCGATACCACTACCACCATTTAGCAAAATATTTGGTAGTCGAGCAGGTAATAATTCAGGCTCATTCATCGTGCCATCAAAATTGGATACCCAATTCACCGTGCCTTGGCCTAATTCACTTAATAGTGTTTGCGCATAGGCATCTAGCTTAGACTCGGTATAACGCATTGCGGCGAACGATTTAGGATCATCCATCGAGCCCCAGTTACCTTGGCCATCAATAAGAGGATAACGATATGAGAATGGCTGAGCCATTAATACCATTGCTTCATAACAAGCCGAGTCACCATGCGGGTGATATTTACCAAGCACATCACCAACAGTACGCGCTGACTTTTTATGCTTCGATGCCGAACTTAAACCTAATTCAGACATTGCATAGATAATGCGTCGCTGCACGGGTTTAAGACCATCTCCTACATGTGGCAAAGCCCTATCCAAAATCACATACATGGAGTAATCCAAATACGCTTTTTCAGTAAAGTCGCGGACTGGTAACTGTTCTAAATCATCAACCAATGTACTCATTGTGAAACGCTCATATTTTTAATCATACTGTGGCCAAATCACCCTGTTCTTCTAACCATTGTTTACGATCAGGCGCTCGCTTTTTAGCTAATAACCGATCCATTGCTTCGTCAGTTTGCGAACCTTGCTCATTCACGTCATCATCGTCTGCAATCGTTAAGCGAATTAAACGACGCGTATCTGGCGCCATGGTTGTTTCTCTTAATTGCAATGGGTTCATTTCACCCAAACCTTTAAATCGCTGAACGTTGACTTTCCCTTTAATCTTTTCTTTTTCAATACGATCTAAGATTATTTGTCGCTCTTCATCATCTAAAGCATAGAAAATCTGCTTACCGACATCGATTCGAAATAATGGTGGCATCGCGACACAGATATGACCTTTTTCAACTAAGGGCCTAAAATGTCTTACAAACAAGGCACATAATAACGTTGCGATATGAGCACCATCAGAGTCGGCATCGGCGAGAATACATATTCTGCCATAGCGTAAGCCTGATAGATCGTCTGAACCTGGATCGACCCCAATGGCAACGGCAATATCGTGTACTTCTTGGGATGCGAGTACCTGACCTGACTCCACCTCCCACGTATTTAATATCTTACCTCGCAGTGGCATAATTGCTTGGAATTCTCGTTCACGCCCTTGCTTAGCACTACCACCCGCTGAATCACCCTCTACTAAGAATAACTCGGTTCGCGTCACATCTTGTGATGAACAATCTGATAATTTACCTGGTAATGCAGGACCACTTTGTACACGTTTACGAATTACTTTTTTAGCTTGTTTTAATCTTGATTGAGCGTTGCTGATGGCTAACTCAGCAATTTTCTCACCCTCTTCAGTATGCTGATTTAACCACAGACTAAAAGCATCTTTCACGGCACCTGATACAAATCCAGCACATTGGCGTGATGATAATCGTTCTTTAGTTTGTCCTGAAAATTGAGGATCTTCTAATTTAACAGATAACACATAACAGCAGCGGTTCCAGATATCTTCAGGTGATAGTTTTACCCCCCTTGGTAACAAGCTTCGGAACTCACAAAACTCTTTAAGAGCATCAAGAAGTCCTGTACGTAAGCCGTTAACATGAGTGCCACCTTGTGCAGTTGGAATCAAGTTAACATAGCTCTCAGCTAATTCATCACCTGCCTCTAACTGCCACATTAAAGCCCAATCAACGACTTCATTATCACCTTGAATATGACCAATAAAAGGCTTTTCAGGCACACAGA
>CALCCU010000025.1 GCA_937900515.1 uncultured Gammaproteobacteria bacterium
TGATCTTGAAAAATTGTGAGCCAATCGTAAAACATCAGTTACATATTTACCTGTATACAAAATGGAAGATGTAGCTATGTAAACACGTAAATACAAAACCTGTCAACAAGTAAACGCGTAAAATAGTAAGATAGACACAATAAAAGGGGCTTGAAATGAAAATGTTCAGATTAACAGCCGCAGAAACGGAATTATTGCGATCAAGAAGTATAGAATTAAATAAAAAATTAGTAGCTCAAAACAAAGAGCCACTAAAAGAAAGCGAGTTATTACACAAGATTTTGATGGAAGCATTGCCACGAGTAGAAGTAGGCAAACAAAAAACAATCAGCATATTTTAAATAAGGAGGGAGTGCGGATGTCCGCACCAAAGTACGGGTGTCACAGAAACCCGTACTTTAAAAACTGACGCGCGTTCGCTTGTCAGCATTTCAAAATAAACAAATAAAGAGCCATTTGTTCATTCATCAACGCTTGATATTTAAATTGTTTGTAGCTACACTAGAGCCACGCATTAACCACAGAGAGGCTACTATGGATAATAAGACAACGGTAATAAGAGCAAGAATAGACGAAAATTTAAAGAAAGTATTTGATGATATATGTGAAGATCAGGATCTGAATTCGTCACAAGTAATACGCCGCCTAATAAAGGAATATGTACAGAAGAAAGGGCAAAGGGATATATTCAAATGACTAGAAACATTAACGATATTATAGTAATCAAAGACCTAAAAAGACGGTTATTTGAAATAGAATACGAGAACCATGAGATGCAGTATGAGCTAGCTATAGCTAGAAGTAAGTGCAATGACGATGATGTAAAAGAGAATATTCAGAGCGCAATTGAGAGAAGCTTTGCAATAACTAAGATAGGAAGCTGAAAGCAATAAGTTCTCATAATACGGTTTATGTATAAATAAGCCCGCATAACAGCGGGCTTATTATTTTCTGTTATACGGGCTTAATGAACATAAAGTCCGAACAAATTATGCGAACTTATATACAAAGATAATTAATCATCTTCTTGTTCAGGTAAATTTGAAACAAGGACACCTTGTTTGCTATTGGTTACGATTACAGAGCTGACAACATTCAAATCACCAACAGAAAGCGGGTATTGATTCGGGGCTTTCCCCTTATCGCCAAATTCGGTAACTCTTACACCGTCAATAATTGTAACGATGTAATCACCTGCAACAAGCGAAGAAGAAAATAATAATGATAATGCTAGGACAAAGCCTCGGTACTGCGTGCCGAGTCTTTGTCTAGCTTTATCGAAAGTTGAATAAGTAGCCATGTTGGATAAAGTAAAACCTCAAATAAGTTTCTTGGAAGAGGAAAAGAAAAAGGAGATACATAGTAGCGCCCTTTCAAATGCCAATGAGAAAGCTGGGTATAAGTTGATCTCATGTCTGTTTCTTGGTCATTGATTAATTCAATATCATCTTTAAATACTTGTCTTGTGTCATAACAGTTATATAAATCATGCCCTCTATACGTCCATCTATCTGCAACCATTGCGCTTTCATTGTCACCATAAAAAACCTTAGCTAAATGAACTTTAGGCATAGTTAAACGCTTACCAGTGAAACGCTTAGCCCAGAACGACAAAATAGGAACAGGGAGTCTATCCAGACGCTTTGCAACAACTAAATGCTCACAGAGATTATCTCTAACCTGTTTATCAATTGAGCCTATATCTTGAATAATAAAAAGTATATCCCAACCAAGTTTTCGACTATGAAGCATCCAATCAATAAATAAGGTTCTTTCCTTATCTCTATAAGTGCGAGTATTGAGCCATGTACCACACTCATCAAGAACAATAAGACCAAAAGTTGATTCATCAACATCAGAACTACCCTCTCCTATTAAATCTAAATCTTCGGGTCTCGGTTTGTCTGGTAACCTGTAGATTGATGACTTATTGCGACGATTCACAATTTTGTCGATATTAATATCTAAGTTTGTAGCGACTTTCCTGCCTCGTCTTAAATACTCCTGAACCTTACCAATAGTAACGAGCGTTTTGCCTGAGCCTAATTTACCAGTAATAAAATAAACCGCCATAACTAAGCCCCCGAAAGACGAAAAGCTATTATATTGCGCCAGTAAACATAAACTTGAGAAGCAATAAGACCAGAGCTGATAGCCGTTAAGCAGGCGGCTGTATTATCAGGTAAAAGCCCAAAACCAAAAAGGAAAAATCCTGTGGGGAGCGCTACATAAATAGAAGCAATAAGCGCGTCAATGGCAGTCTTTAAGGTAATGACAATAGACGTAAAGGCAGTAATTGAAGCGGCTACGATACTTAATCGCTTACCTAAGAACTGAGCAAAATAAGCAAGTATCGAAGTAAATAAAGACCATATCCAAGGTAATAATGGCATGTTATGAAGTCCTTGAAAGTGTACGGAGATAAATATTGTAAAGCGCGAAAAGTGTTAATCCGTAAAGCAAAAAGCGAAATGCTGGATGCAGAGAATCATCATAAATTTCGCAGAAAGTAGTCATAGGGTTAAAATCCTCACCATGAAAGTCAACGCTATATGCAGAAGGATTGCATACGCCTGTTGTAGGTAATTGAAAAGGCGTTATATCGATAATAGTGCTTGAAATATCACTTTCACCGATATTGCCGATTTCCTCTATGAAGCCATCAAGCTGACCATTGATGCCAGAACCATCAAGAGCATCAGAGACACTACCTAATGAATCTTGACCCTCCAAAGTAATTACACAAGACGGTTGACCTGGTGAGCCACAATTACCTTCTTTACTTGCATCTGGTTCAGTAGTAGCCGTATCGGTAGTGGTAGTAGTTGTTGTACTGCCATCAGGATTGGTAGTGGTTGTCGTTGTAGTTGTTTGTGTAAAAGTATCACCGTCAGGAGTAGAGCTTGTAGTTGTTGAACCTGTAGAGCTATCGAAAGTCGAAGAACTAGAGCCACCTGTTGTAGTTGATACTGTTTTCTGCGTAGTTGTTTGACTTGTTCCGTGTCCATCATCAGTTGCAGTAGTTGTTTCAGTTGTTGACGTTGTATTACCGTTATGAGTTGTAATTGTGGCTTTTGTACCGTCGGAAGTTGTAACCGTTCCTTTACCCTCAACCGTATTTTGAGTTTGTTGAGAAATAGTAGTACAAGTATCTGTTCCATCACCGTTAGAAACACATACTGTATTAGGTGCTGAAAAATTATCATCACTTTCAACGATACGTGTATCTTGCTCTGTTAATTGACCAGTAAAGCTATTAGGTGAAAAAGGAAGTCTTAGAGTTTCTACCTCATCGGTAGGAGTATCACACTTTACTGTATATTGAGCTTCTGATGCAGTTGCATATAAAGCATTAATTGTGTTATCTGATGAGACAAGCGTATCACTAGAGCCATAGGCACAATAATCAGTACCGCCTGATGTTTGTGGCTGGCAGATAGTATCTGGAAATGTGCCGTCTTCTTGCTTTGTAACAGTTGCGAACATAGCTCGATTAGGCAGGCATTCATAAGCAGAAATAATAATACAAGAACCAAAACCATCATCCTCATAACCTGTTGGACATGGAGTAGATGAAGGCCAATATTCAACAACAGAATCTTGACCGGGGCACGAGGTAGGAACTGCCACAGCAGTTCTGCAAAGAGAAGCACCCTCGAAACTTTCGCATGTCGAGAGAAAATCAGCTAAAGCTACTTGGTCGACTACAAATTCACCGTTAGAAACGGTACAAAAAGTGCCAGAAAGAGGTAGCCATTCAGCATGAGAATAAGAAGAAGCCAGCAAGAGCAAAGCGGCAAAAGCGTATTTGATTACTGACTTCATTTTGAACAGTACCGATTAAGCTACTTGATTCGCGAATTTCTTCACAAGTTTGTAACCGATTACAAGACCAAGAACAGTCAACATAACAGGTAAAACAGCACTAAAAACGGTATTAGCATCAGTAGTGATAGCGGCTAAAGGCGCTGTCAAATCAGCAGCGACAATAGCAGCTTGTGAAGAAGCAGCAGTAAGCATTAAGCCTAAACCAGCAATTAAAGAAGTTCCGATTTTTTTAAAGTTAAACATAGTAAATTCCCCCTTAGGAATATGTGAAAAAATACAAAATTATATTTTTTCTAAATGTTGTTTGATTGTTTTTAGAGTGTAACCAAACGCGAAACCACTCACCCACACAATAAGACACTGTGACGCTAATTCTAGAGAAACAGTGCTCATCGTGTATGTCCAAAAAGTGCACCCATGCAGAAAGAAAAAACTAAACAAGCTATAACAATGAACTCATTAACTTGTTGTAATGTTTCTTCTGTAGCAGGTTCAGCACTTGCATAGCCTGCAATAAACATAAATGAAAAGCCGATTAGAAAGGCTAGAAGGTTTATATTAAAGCGAGACATTATGTATTATGATGCTTTATGAAGTGGAGCTTCAAGAGGCTTAATTGATAAAACATCTAAATCAAGCTGACCTCGCTGATTAACTCTAAATGCCTTATCTTCGAGTTGATATTTTCCAGCTTTAAAAGCAACAATAGATTGTTGAGCTTGAGTACCTTCTTGAGCTGATTCGTGAGATTGAAAATACAAATTAATAGTAAACTTGTCAGGATATTTTTCACCATCACGGAAAAGTAGAGCCTCTTGAGATACTGTGTACCATTGATGCCCTGCTCGTTTATTATTTGGGAAGTTATTATTAGTTAGATTAGTAGTTTCAATTTCAATATGCATGATTAAGTCCTATGTAAGTTTAATAGTAGTGATAGATATAATTGACAAGTCAGTGTCAATGTAGGAAATAGCTAGCTGTATTGCTCGCTTAGTAGATGTTGCAACCTCTTCACAAGAGACGTGAGAAGAATCCTCGAGAACAAAAAAAACTTGATAAGTATTCATGTTAAGCAACAAGACGAAGATGATTAATAGTTGGCTTTTGATACCAATCAGGAATAGAAAGCTCTTTGACTTCTATTTCCCTGATTTCTTTGATTCGTACGGCTGTGTGCTTGGTTGTATCGCATATTTCAGCAATATCGATGTTTAATTTACGAAGACGAGAACGATGTTCTTTAACCTGTCGTTTTTGTAAATCGAATTTTTCGCCATGTAACCACATAAAATAATATG
>CALCCU010000026.1 GCA_937900515.1 uncultured Gammaproteobacteria bacterium
ATTATTTGAATCATTGAAAAAACGACTCGAAGCTAATCCAGATGACGCGCAAGGATGGATGATGATGGGGCTCTCTTATATGCATTTTGAAGAGTTTGATAATGCATTAAATGCCTATGAAAAAGCAGTGGCATTGATGCCAAATAACCCTGATGCACAAGCAGGGTTAGAGAGAGCAAAACAAGCATTATCTTCTGGTGCTGATAAACCGGTTACAAACAACAAGATTGACAAAAAAATGACAGCACCAAATGGTCAGGTGGTTGATGTCGGTTCAATGGTAATGCGATTGCAGAAGAAATTGGAAGCAAACCCCAATAATTTAGAAGGGTGGATGATGTTAGGTCGTTCATACACTAATCTTGGTTTAGCTAATGATGCTGTTGTTGCTTATGAAAATGCACTGAAGTTGCAGCCTGGAAATGATCAAATATTGGCATTATTAGATGAGGCTAAACAGGCTGTAGCTATGAAGGCTGAGATAGATGTGACCGATTAATATGAAATTCATGAACGGGCTCACAAATATGCATTTTAATTCATGAACGAGCCCACAAATAAACAATTCTTGTAAATGCCATATTAGCTGTGTGGCTATAATTTACATTAAGAAACAAAAGGATAGTGTTCTATGAAACGCAGATATAATTTGTACTCTTTTTTAGTTGTGGCGGCTTTAGTTTCAGGCTGTGCAGTCTCACCTACTTATGTAAATGATGGCGACTTACCTGAAAATAAACTCGATGAAGCTAATCTCAATCCAGTGCATTATAAACTTGAGGAAAGCTTTAAAACGTCACCACCACAGTGTGTAGCGGTTTTACCTTTAACAAATGCTACGGAGGAAGAAGGCACTACAAGCAAGGATATTAAGAGTAAAGAGTCAAACCAAGACAAAAAGAAATATAAGCTTATTGAGTTAACAGATGAGAGTTTAGAGCAACTTCGATGGAGCTTATATTCTCAACTTGCACCTTATGCTTATCATGATATTGAGTTAGCGGTGGTTAATAATGCTATCAAACAAGTGGGTAATAACACCGACTATGCTGCACTGGGAAAAGCACTTAAATGTGACACACTATTAATTGGTGAAGTGACTGATTATCGCTCCGGTTTCTTTGGTATTTATTCACAAACCTCAATTGGCGTCAAAATGAAGTTGATCAGAGCCAACAATCAAGAAGTGTTATGGGAAGGCAATCATGTTGCGACTAACCATGGCGGAAGTGTGCCGCTATCGCCAGTTGGAGTCATTATGGGACTTTATTCTGCCAGTGAAAATTTAAGTGAGGAGCAGTTAGTTCGAGTCAAAGATGATGTTTTCCGTCGTCTTTTATCCACGTGGTCTGGTACTGATGAAGGACTTATTGAGGCCAGCGAAAATATTCAGCTAGCAGAAGCTGAGAAGCCTGAAAAAGAAGAATACCCGTTTATTATTGCAGTAAAAAACTTATTCCTCCGCAGCGGACCTGGCACAAAATATGAGCCTGCATCGGTGCTTGATCAACAAGATAAAATTGCTATTGTCGATGACAAATTTTCACCTTGGGTTCGAGTGAAGGTTGAAAACGGCCCTGTCGGTTATGTCAAAGATAAGTATTTATCGAGTGTTAAACAGCCAAATGCTGTGGCATTATTACGAGATAATTCATCTCGAAAAAATCAGTAACACGATCTCTGATGTTAGATGTAGATCTCTCCTCGCGAGGGCTACTTCTGAATGGAAAGTGATTTATAGGTATTTTATATAGACATAAAAAAGGCCGTGATAGCAACGCTACCACGGCCTTTTTATTTATATTATTGTTGCTAGCTTATACTGATTTTGCCGCTTTAC
>CALCCU010000027.1 GCA_937900515.1 uncultured Gammaproteobacteria bacterium
AACCATGGCAGCTATATGGGTAATGGTCGTAAAAATACTTTCTGCATGACCCGTTAATGCTTCATGCGCCGCATCAGACTCTTCTGGTCTCACAATTTGCACTAATTCTACTTTCTCAAATTGATGCTGACGAATTAAGCCACGAACATCACGACCATATGAACCTGCTTCACTACGGAAACACGGTGTATGCGCCACAAGTTTCAGCGGTAATTGTTTATCTGTTGAAATAGTATCGCGAACAATATTAGTCACCGGTACTTCAGCTGTAGGGATTAGAAATAAATCCGTATCTTTAATCGCAAATAAATCTTCAGAAAATTTTGGTAATTGCCCTGTACCACGTAATGAATCACTGTTCACTACATAAGGTACATATGTTTCGGTATAACCATTTTCTTCAGTATGCTGATCAAGCATAAATTGCGTCAAAGCACGTTGAAGTTTAGCTAAAGGCCCACTTAGAGTAACAAAGCGAGCCTGACTGATTTTAGCAGCTGTTTCAAAGTCCATACCGCTAAGGCTTTCGCCTAAATCAACATGATCTTTAGGTTCAAAGTCGAAGTTCTTCGGCTCACCCCAGCGAGAAATCTCGACATTATCATCTTCGCTTTTACCTGCAGGCACATCATCTTGAGGGATATTAGGCAATTCCATTGCAACATCTGTCAGCTTCTGCAAAACTTCCGCTAACCGTGTTTCAGCCGCTTTATGCTTATCGCCCAGATCAGAAATCTCAGCTAATAAAGGAGCAATATCATCTCCAGCCGCTTTTGCCTTACCAATCATTTTAGAACGACTATTACGTTCAGTCTGTAATGATTGAGCATCAGCTTGCGCTTGTTTTCGCTCTTCTTCTAATGCAGCAAGTTTAGCTGTATCTAGTTCATAGCCACGACGAGCTAATAATTCAGCCGCTTTTTCAGGTTCATTTCTTAATAGTTTTGGATCTAACATTTTACATTCCAGATTGTGCTGACCAAGTAACAATATGATCAACTTTGACCATTGTTTTTACTTGCTCTAAGACACCAGAAATTACTTCTGGTGTATCAAAAAATTCTATAACGACTGGTAATTCTAAGGACAAATCAAGTAGTGACGATGTCTTCATTTTTCTATCCGCACCAAAGCCTTCAATAGCCCTAAACACCGATACACCTTTTACATGCTTATCCGCATATAACCAGTTCACTATACGTTCGTATTTATCACGGCCTTCTGAGAGGTAAATTCGCACCATTGTAATTTCATGCATATTAAATCTGCCTACCGATTGTTAATCCAATCCAAGTTGCGACAAGACACAAAGTCACACTTAATAGAATATTTAATAAAGCCCTCGTTAACTCACCCGATTCTAACAAGCTTAATGTTTCCATCGAGAAGGTAGAGAAGGTAGTAAATGCACCAAGAAAGCCGACCATAATAATGCTTCGCCATTCCATCGATACTAAGTTGCGTTCAACCATCAATATGAAGCATAGCCCCATAAAAAAGGAGCCAAGCAGATTAACGGTCAATGTGCCGTAGGGAAACTCTTTACCTAATACACGATAAACGCCTGATGACACCAAAAAGCGCATCACTGCACCCAAAGCACCGCCACCAGCAATAGCTAATAATTGCTGCACTTTATCTTCTCAATCAAATCAAATGGCATAGTTTACCTTATTACGCACTTTTGCTTATAAACATTATCTTATAAGCGCATTATTCATATTAATTGAACCGTGCTTTAAACTCACCAGCGGCATAACGCTCAGCCATCTGCCCCAGTGAAACAGCCTTAATTTTACCTGCGTGGCCTGCACTACCAAAAGCTTCATAACGAGCCTGACAAATCATTTGCATTGCTTCTAGTGCTACCTTGTAAAACTTGCGCGGATCAAAATCTGCTGCATTTTCGTCTTGAGCTAAATATTGTCGAATAGAACCTGTTGATGCCATGCGTAAATCTGTATCAATATTTACTTTGCGAACACCATATTTTATACCTTCAACAATTTCTTCAATGGGTACACCATAGGTTTGACTGATATCACCACCATAACTATTGATCACTTTTAACCAGTCTTGCGGTACAGAGCTAGAACCATGCATGACAAAATGCGTATTAGGCAACCGTTGCTGTAATGTTTTTAAGTGACTAATCGCTAAAACATCCCCTGTAGGTGGCTTAGAAAACTTATATGCACCATGACTGGTCCCAATTGCCACAGCTAAGGCGTCAACCTGCGTGTGCTTCACAAACTCAACGGCTTCATCAGGATCTGTTAGCAGCTTATCATTATCAAGTTGTTTGACTGCACCATGACCATCTTCTTTACCCATCATGCCGGTTTCTAATGAGCCCAAACAACCAATTTCACCTTCAACAGATACACCACAAGCATGTGCCATCTCACTGACTACTTTGGTCACACCAGCATTATATTCAAATGATGAAGGTGTCTTCATATCTTCCATTAGTGAACCATCCATCATCACAGAACTAAATCCTGATTGAATAGAACGAGCACAAACTGATGGGGCAGAACCATGATCTTGATGCATAACGACGGGAATATGAGGAAACTCTTCTATCGCTGCAAGAATAAGGTGCCGCAAAAATGCCTCACCTGCATATTTACGCGCTCCTGCTGAGCCTTGCATAATCACTGGACTATCAGTCGCATCAGCCGCTCGCATAATAGCTTGAACCTGTTCCATATTACTGACATTGAATGCGGGAACAGCAAATTGATTTTCTGCTGCGTAATCTAATAATTGTCGCAGTGAAATTAACGCCATTGTTAATCCTTATATATTTTTATGACTGCTTGGGCTCGACCATATCACCAACTCGAACTAGTTTAAGAGCATTCGTACTGCCTTGCACTTCAAGATCACCCTTGGTAATAATCACTAAGTCACCATCATGTACCACGCCTCGACGTTGCAGCTCATCAATAGCCTCTTTATTCAAAGAAGCGTGATCAGCATGATCGACAGTAAAACTAACGGGATAAACCCCTCGGTATAGCGTTACTTTTCTACGGGTTTCAACATGTGGTGTTAACGCAAAAATGGGAAGTCCAGAACTAATACGAGACATCCACAAAGGCGTTGAGCCTGTTTCTGTTAATGCAACAATCGCCTTTACATCAAGATGATTCGCCATATACATGGCTGCCATCGCAATTGCTTCATCCATTTGTTCAAATTTTGAATCCATCCTGTGGCGTGAGACACGAATTTCACGTTGTTGTTCCGCTTCTAAACAAATTCGATCTACAGCCTCGATTACTTTGACTGGATGCTTACCTACTGCAGTTTCACCCGAAAGCATTACGGCATCGGTACCATCAAGCACGGCATTTGCAACATCGAAGACCTCTGCTCGCGTTGGAATCGCATTAGTAATCATTGATTCCATCATTTGTGTTGCTGTAATAACGATACGATTTAAGCGTCTAGCACGTTGAATAATATGCTTTTGAATAGGAGGCAATGCAGCATCACCGACTTCAACACCTAAATCACCTCGGGC
This sequence comes from uncultured Gammaproteobacteria bacterium, assembly GCA_937900515.1. GTDB lineage: Bacteria > Pseudomonadota > Gammaproteobacteria > Nitrosococcales > Methylophagaceae. The sequence goes on from CALCCU010000027.1 coordinate 3,533, forward strand.
TACCATCACACCATCTGAGGCCTTAATTATCTCATCAATCACATCGAGCGCTTCAGCTCGCTCAATTTTGGCAATAATACCGCCTTGCCCTCCTGCCTCACGCAATAATTTACGGGCATAATCAATATCTTCCGCAGAGCGAGGGAAAGAAATCGCCACATAATCAGCTTGCATTTGTGCAGCAACAATAATGTCGGCTTTATCTTTCTCAGTCAGTGCAGCTGCTGAAAGGCCACCGCCTTGTCGATTAATGCCTTTGTTATTGGATAAAAAACCACCAACAATCACACGGCAGTATATGCGTTGCTCTTCTACACGATCTACCCAGAAGACAACTCGGCCATCATCTAACAATAATGTGTCGCCACGTTTTACATCTTGCGGTAGCTCTTTGTAATCAATGCCTACCTGTTTAGAAGTGCCTACCTCTGAATCTAACTCGGCATCAAGTACAAACTCATCCCCTTCATCTAAGAATACTTTGTCATCTTTAAATCTTGAAATACGAATTTTAGGCCCTTGCATATCGGCAAGCACACCCACTTGCCTTCCGTATGCTTGTGCTCGATTACGCACAGACTCGGCAAGTTCAAGATGCTCCTTGGGATCGCCATGAGAAAAATTTAAACGAACTACATTCACTCCTGCATCAATTATGGCATCTAATGCCTCTGCTGAACTTGATGAGGGACCTAATGTTGCAACAATTTTCGTTCTTCTTCTAAGTACCAAGGGCCTATACTCCGTTATGAGTTAGCGCGTTGCTCCAAGATATCAACCGCAGGTAATTTTTTACCTTCTAAGAACTCCAAGAAAGCACCCCCACCTGTTGATATATATGAAACATCGTCGCTGATATTGTATTTTGCAACAGCTGCAAGCGTGTCACCACCACCTGCAATTGAGAAGGCTTTTGATTCTGCAATTGCCATTGCAATCTCTTTTGTGCCTTCGCCAAACTGATTAAATTCGAAAACACCTACAGGACCGTTCCAAACAATAGTCCCTGCATTTTTCAAGATTTCTGTCAGCTGCGCTGCTGACTTAGGACCG
>CALCCU010000028.1 GCA_937900515.1 uncultured Gammaproteobacteria bacterium
AAAACAGGCTATTTGCCAGGAAGAACAACAACCGCCATGGACTATGGCGAAGCAATAACAACGGATTTTCACGAAGCAATGAACGTTGTCGCCAAAGCTAATGAAAGCTTTGCATCCTTACCCGCAAACGTTCGAAAACGGTTTGGTCATGATCCATCAAATATGATGGAATTCATACAAGACCCAGAAAACAAAAACGAAGCTATAAAGCTAGGCTTAATCGATAAACCTATCGAAAAACCCGGCACCAAAGGCGGCGCACCAAAGGAGCCAATCCCCAAAAAGCAGAGCGAAACGGGGGAAAGCGACCCAGCGCCAGCCGAAAATTAGCCGGAAAAAACAAAGCATAAAAAACGACGAAAGTCAACAAAAATAAAAGGGGCTGAAAAGCCCCTTTTTCTGGTCTGAAAAAAATAACAAATGTCAAGACTTATTCACGCTTTATCCACATCTGGAAGCGCCCAACGCATGGAAGCTGTGGGTAAAGGGTGAATAAGTCAAACCGCTAAAGCGATAAAAAAGAATGTTTCACGTGAAACATTCAAGGCTGCATGGCCAGCCCTAGGACAGTCCTACTTGTTCCAACTGTCCTAAGTGACACCATTATCCTATGTGTCACGCAAAAACTGTGATAAGCTTATGCTTTATCACAACAAAACCCACCAGGAGAACATCATGAAAAAGCGCTTTAAGATGAACCGCCGTAAATCCAAGAAGAACTTTTCAAAAACTGCAAGACGTACCAACAAACGAAACATCGCCGGGCCACTCAAACGTGGGGGAACACGTCTGTAATGCCCTGTTACAAACCACTAAAAGGCTGGGCAGCTCGTGAGAGAGCTGCTACCGGCCGCAGGGGCATCGTATTTAATCTAAAGGATGGGCTGGTAGACCGTCCTATGGATGTCCCTTGCGGTCAGTGTATCGGCTGCCGCTTAGAGAGGTCTCGACAATGGGCCATTCGATGTGTTCACGAAGCTACCCTTCATCGTGATAACGTCTTTATTACCCTAACTTATAATGACGAAAATTTACCCGAAAGCGGCACCCTGGTTAAGAAGCATTTCCAGGACTTCATGAAACGGTTACGAAAACATATTCACCCTAAAAAAGTCAGGTATTACCATTGCGGAGAATATGGCGATGAAAATCATCGCCCCCATTATCACGCCTTGCTATTTGGTTATGACTTTATTGATAAAGTCAAATATTCAGATAACGGCGAAAATTCTTTATATATATCTGAAACCTTAAATAAAATATGGGGAAAGGGCTATTGCTATATAGGCTCTGTCACCTTTGAATCAGCTGCTTATGTAGCTAGGTATATTATGAAGAAAATCACAGGAGAAAACGCAGAAGACCATTATAGTTCCTTAGATTTGGAGACAGGAGAAATACACAAAATTATTCCTGAATATACGACTATGAGTAGAAAGCCAGGAATTGGGCAAGGATGGTATGAGAAATACAAAGACGACACCTACAAAGACGACACTATAGTTGTTCGAGGTCAACCGATGAGACCACCACATTATTACGATACACAATTAGAAAAGGAGGATAGAAACCAACATGACAACTTAAAACGAGTTAGAAAGTTAGAAGGTATTAAAAACAAACATAATTCGACAGGTAGGCGATTAATTGTTCGTGAAAAAGTCGCTACCTCTAAAGCAACACAACTTAAGAGAAAACTTTAATGATTAAAAAAGCATATTCAGTTTATGACAAAAAAGCGCTTATGTTTACTGCACCGTTCTATATGGTTACGGAAGCACAAGCAGTACGGGCTTTTTCCAATATGGTAAATAGCTCAGGTAATGATATACATTCAAACCCTGAAGATTTCACGCTAATGCACGTTGGCGATTTCGATGATACTACAGGTCAATTCGAAACTGACTTAACACACCCAAATCAAGTATCTGTTGGAATCGAGTTAGTTAAAAGAGAGGAGTTAAATAAATGAAATCAGTAATGAAGAAAGATTTTTCGAATGTTCCTTCTGTCAATATCCCCCGGTCGGGATTCGATCGCTCACATGGGAACAAAACAACCTTTGATGGCGGATACTTGGTCCCCGTTCTTGTCGATGAGGCATTACCAGGAGACACCTTCAACGTCAACACGGCAGGATTTGCCCGTATGGCAACCCCTATCTATCCAGTTATGGATAATCTCTATATGGATACCTTCTATTTCGCCGTGCCTTATAGGCTGGTCTTTGATAACTGGGAAAAAATGAATGGAGCCCAGGATAACCCTGGAGACTCAACCGACTTTACAATTCCCACCATGACCAGCCCAGCTGGCGGCTATCCAAACGAATCACTTTCTGATTACATGGGCATACCAACTCAAATAGCAGGTTTGGAACATTCAGCATTATGGCATCGAGCCTACAATCTAATATGGAACGAGTGGTTCCGTGATGAAAATCTCCAGGATTCAGTTGTCGTAGATAAAGGCGACACTGCATCAAATCCCGCTGATTACACACTACTCAAACGAGGTAAACGGCATGATTATTTTACCTCCTGTTTGCCTTGGCCTCAAAAAGGAGAAGAGGCATTATTACCACTCGGCACGTCCGCACCCATTACCGGGCTTGGTTTCGATAATACATCTCTTGTTGCAACAGCAGCTACGCTTGCTTACACCGACGGCGTAACCGAAGCAATCACACATGGATTAACAGCAAATCGAACTACTCAACCATTTATCGTAGCCAAACAGGATTCGACCACTGGAGACCCAAGCCTATATGCAGATCTTACAAATGCTACTGCAAGCACTATCAATCAATTACGAGAGGCATTTCAAGTCCAAAAAATGCTTGAAAAAGATGCTCGCGGGGGTACTCGATACACTGAAGTTGTTCGCACTCATTTTGGCGTTGTATCTCCTGATGCTAGATTACAGCGTCCCGAATATCTCGGGGGA
>CALCCU010000029.1 GCA_937900515.1 uncultured Gammaproteobacteria bacterium
TATCTTCGATCATGATCAGGTCACCGTTTGGTGCTTCAGCAAGGTTATCAACACTGTCGAAACCAGTTTGATGACCTTCATCACCTGGCTTACCAATTTCTACTGGTACGTTAACGCCTGGCTTAACAAAGTTGCTTACCTGCATAGTCTTCATATTCAGTGCAATTACACGACCTTCGTATAACTCGCTCTTGAATTCCAGCTGGCCAAAGTTATCCTCAGCTGGATCAATTTCTGTTTTTGCATCACGAGGACCTTCAGTGATTGCAACGTATAGAGTGTCACCGATGAGTTCTAGATCTTCTGGACGCTGGTAGCTTTGACCACCGAATTCAGTTCCTGAAGTACGTGCATTTAATGGATCGATTGGACCAGCCCATTCAGCAGAACCAACACCATCTGCACCATTTACTTTTAATACGAATAGCTCACCCGATGAAAGATCACCGAAAGTATCTGGTACGAACTTGTAAACACCACCACCACAAGGTACAACACCATCACAACCACTTGTACGACCACGGTGCTCGTCAACTATATATACGTTACCGTCTGAATCAAGATCGATACCTTCGTGAGCCATACGACCAACCTGTGGACGATCAATAACTTCAGCAATTGACATCATGTCGTCATTTAGAACTACTTCAAATAAACGACCTCCAGTAGTTTCTTCTGCAAATAATAATGTACCCCAAGGCGTCCAGCGAATACCATCTAAAGCATTCCAGCTCTCGTCACTTCCTAGTAGTTTAGTTTCACCAGTTTTTAGGTCTACAACTGATAGAGCACCACCTTCAGGTAAGCTAGCAGGAAGACGCAGTTCGTGTGTACGGTACATGAAACGACCTGCCTGAGGACCAGTTTCATTAACTACATTCATATCATGCCAGTCATCACGACCGCCATCATAAATGTTTAAATCTGTTTCATCAGAAACAACAGTTTGCTTGTAACCCTTTGGAAGTTTCCATGGCGCAGAAACATCCCAGTTATCAGCGTTTGCAGATTCTGTCAGTGGTTTGAACTTTGTGAAATCTTTAAGTTTACCATAAGCATGACCATGACCTTTATTGTCTTTTGCACTAGCTACTGTTAGAGATAAAGCAATTGCTCCTGCGCATATAAC
>CALCCU010000030.1 GCA_937900515.1 uncultured Gammaproteobacteria bacterium
TTCCCACCCCTTAACAAAGGAAAACTTAATAAAAAGTTATCGGGTAATTAGTCCGACAAGATGAACACTATTTCAAGGTGGTTGAAAATGCAAGGGTATTGCAACTTCAACCCGCTTGATATATAGCGTATAGTGTGAACTACAAAGGTAGGGCCGCTTTAAGCGGTAAAGTTAGGCATTGAGAACGCCAAAAACAAAGGATAATTTCTAATGAAAACAAAAGATTACATAGAACTTATAAAGCAAGAGAAAAATCTCCCATCTAACTACGCGGTCGCTCGACATTTTGGTCTATCACCTTCAACGCTGACTAATTACTCAAAAGGTAATACGTGTTTTTCTGATGAAATAGCGCTTAAAGTCGCGTCAGAGCTTGGTTTGAACGCAGGAATAGTACTTGCGGATATGCACGCGGAGCGTGAGAAAAACCCTGATTTACAAGGTGCATGGGCGCAGGTTGCGCGGTCACTTCAACAAGCAACGGCGGCGGCTTTTGTTTGCGTCATGCTAAGCATACCAACGCCTAGCGCTGAGGCTTCGACGTTAAACGGCCTTAATTTTTCGACCTTACATTCTATATATTATGCGAACTTAAAAAAATATTTAAAAAAGTGCTTATTTCGCCTTTTTTATTTCGAAAACTGGGGAAAATGCGCAGGTTTTTTGTGTGTATAATCCTCGCCCTTAATTTTCAGATCGCTCATTTTGAATAAGGGAATTTTATCATTGGATCTTGATAGTGAATTTACAGAGGCATTTATTGAAAGCCGTTTGACGCGTACAGAATGTGCGGCGTTTTTAGGCGTTGATAAGTCTACCCTTCGCCGTTGGCTTAATGGTGAGGGAAATCAAGCTAAAAAGGGCTTTATTGAAGCGTTAAGAATGGTGGCAGGCTATACGCCCCGATTGTCTAACCGTGGCAAGCAGTTTCACGGCTGGCGCTTTAGAAATGGGATGCTGTTTACTGATGAAGGGATGGGGTTCACCCCTGAACAAATACGATCAATCTGGCATATTGATCAGCTATTAAAAAGCCAAGAGCGGGAAATCAGAGAATTACAAGCACTACTCCAGACTATGCGGGAAAATTACGCACCCAAATTGCCTGATAATGTCATTTTATTTTCAGATTATGCCAGTTAATTAAACCCTATTATTAACTAATAAAACCCTTTTATTTTGTGCTTAGTACATGGGTACTTAGTACCAAGTAAAAAATTGTCAGTTTTTGCAGTGATTCTTTACCAATGACAAATAAAAAAAAGTATGCTAGCACCAAACGAAAAAACCCGAACTTCTAAGTTATTGAAATTCGGGCTTTAGTTTTTGCCTGGTTTGTGGCCAAAAGTTAAAATAAATGCGCAGATTTAACTGCATTTTATGTGCATGGTCGTTTCTAATACAGTTAATCTGTCACCTATAGAATCAAGTTTGCTAATAACGCGGTTTAAAAACCAGCCCGTTAGTCCTAAAAAGCCCGTGCCAACAAGGCCAATTACTATTTCATGGGCTTGCATCAATTCACCGCCTGATCATATTTACCCGTCGCAGGGTTGTAACGCTTCATAATGCCAAAACAGTTGCGCGTTTCAGGCTTTCCCTCTGGTAAGGGATAAAGCGCCATTTGTGCCGCTTTCATGCGTAGTTTTCGCTTTTGTGCATTCATTCTGCTTGGTCTCGTGTCACCATGCTAATGATACCCGCAACGCCCATGCCCATACTGATAACGCTGTTCGTGAGTTCAGGCGCAATGCTAATACCTGCCCCACTAATAACCGCAGTAATACCGATCCATGTTGATCGTTCTGTCAATCGCTCTAATAAATACATTAAAATAATCATCCTTTTCACCTTTAAAAATTAAGCAAACGCACTTGTAATGCCTTTGTATACTTGCTTGCCACTCTCTAACACACCCGACCATAACGCCAGCGGTGCTTGCCTTACGTCTAAGTGCATCCCTTTTGATGGTTTCCAATCTGGATATGCACCAATGCCAGAAAAACCCACTTCTTTTGCCACTTGATAGCCTCGCTCTAGGCTTACGCCTTCAAACATGACATCAACGGCCCGCACTTCACCCCATAGATCAACATTATGTTGACTGGTTGCCATTCCCATTCTGCGACCTAATGCCCCGCTTGCTGGTGAAATTCTTACCGGCACACCTAATTGATGCCTAAATTCATCTAGCTTGGTTAGAAGCTCGGTAGACATCAAAGGCCACCACTCGCCAAACTCTGCCGCTGTAAAATAGCGTAATTGCATTGGTTTTGTTTCAAATATTGAATCTAGCAAGGAAAACCCCGTGTCATTGTTATTACTTTTAAATTCTGCGTACTGATTACCAGCGGTTAGACGTTGGAATAAGTACCAGCTCGTTATTGTGGCTAGTATTGCGGCTGTTAATTTCACTATTAAACCTTTCTAATCGTTGCCATTACTCTGAGGGCCGTTCCATCTGCACTAGTGACAGCCATTGTTTTAAAATTGAATATATCGCCTTTAGCCGCCTGTATGGGGGTTAAAATATCAATGCTAGAGGCTAGTGAATTGGCAAGAATTACCCGTCCTGATTCTTGCGCTATACCGTTTAGTGTTGGGGCGACTTCAAAACTGCAATTTCTTAATGCTGATAATGATACGGTTACTATTTCACAGTTAAAAGGCAATACCACACCGCCATTAAACGACCATTGTTCATGATCGCACCCGTTCCCTAGTGACCAATCATAATTTCCAGCCGCGATGTTATTTGAGTCGTTTTCTTCTCCCCAGATCATAAAATACGCATCCCCTGAGCCAGTGCCAGCGGGGCCTTGTAATCCTTGCGGCCCTTGTGGCCCTTGTGCCCCATCTAAGCCAGCGGGGCCTTGTGGGCCAGTTGCACCTTGTGCCCCATCTAAGCCAGCGGGGCCTTGTAGGCCAGTTGCACCTTGTGCCCCATCTAAGCCAGCGGGGCCTTGTAATCCTTGCGGTCCTTGTGGCCCTTCTGGGCCAGTTTCGCCTTGCGGGCCTTGCGGGCCGATACTGCCCACGCCGCCACCCTCACCGCCTACACTGGATAAACCTGTCACCAGCTCACCCCGTCTAACTGTTCTTGTGTGTCTGCTGATGAAATCGCACTAAACAGGGTTTGTTTTTTAGCTAATAACACTTGATAGGTGCCCGCAACCGCTAATACAACGGCTTTTGCTTCTGCCAGCGTTAATACATGGGGCTGATTGAGTACATCAAAAAAGGTTACATCTGTTTGACCTGCTGTTTCTGCTAGTCTCATTGCCGCATCGAGTTTGATAGCACTATCAAAGCCGCCGTTATAACCATTAACGGGCGTTTGTTCTGATAATAAAAAATCAGTCCTTACTTCATTTTTTTTAATTTCTTGGGCTTCAGCTAAAATAAACGGGCGGTCAAGTGTCCATTCTGGATCAGGTGTTTGGCCTATTTCGTTAATTTCTTGCAATTCCCCCGCTAAGTTATAGCCTTTCCAGCCTCTAAAATCTGGTTTAACGTGCCATTGTTCACCGTCAAAAACTGCGATCTCATTATCGCCAAATAATGCCACCTCGATTAATGTTGAATAAGCAGGCACAAGCGGCTTTCCTTCTAGTGGATCACGTTTAGGCACGCCGCGCCCTAAAAATTCGCCTGTTGTGTCGCTGTAATAATTTAATAATTGTGTCATGTGTATGTGTAACCTTAATATTTAATGCAGAAAGTCATAGCTACGTTGCGCGGTCTTGTTTCGTTGCCTCCACTGTTTGACATTGAAACATTGCGCGTAGTAGATAAAGAAGAAACCTTTGCCGCCATACCCTCAGACCAAGCTACAAAAGCATCTCCAACTAACCCCGCGCCCGAGTAACTATCTGTTACTGTTGCAGCGTGTTTATGTGATTTGTACTGTTCAGATTGAGTCGAACCCTCGGCCCTGCCAGAATCAACGCCTCGCCCATTATCAAAGCCGCGTATAAATTCGCCCCTTAAGTCTGGTATTTGAAACGTGCTAGAGCCATCACCTGCCCCGTATTTTTCACCAATAACACTAAAAAGCACCGCATACGTGGCCCGACTAAGCAAGGAGCCGTCACACTCTAAAAAGCCCGCCTGCACGCCATTTGGACACGTAACAATCAAACCCGCAGCAATACCCCCACCGCCACTAAGAAAGCCGCTCATTAGTCATGCTCCGAAAGGATCTTGACGACGATACCCGCCGCGCTCCCTATGGCCCAGACTTCACCTGATGGAGAATGATCCAAAACAATGCTTTGACCTGCTACAAGTGGCAAACCGTTTGCCGCTGTCACACCTGAGCCGCCTACATACAGCACGTTTGCCGCGTCCGTGTTAAGCAACACAAAACTTCTTCTTGTTGAATCACTGTTTAAAATCTTTTTAGAGGTTGTGTTCACCGTATCGACTGCATTTTCAATGCGTGTTCCTCGGCTCTGGGTAATCGTTCCCGATAGTTCAGAATCTTGTACATCGCCATAACCAAGAATAAGATCACACGTTACAGGCGATCCTGTTTCGTTTTCGATCCTCACTCGCTGATATTGTTCTGAAATTCTGATACTTGTGCCAACCGACATACGCAAGTTTGCAACTTCACGCCCGTCTTTATTTTCTGCAACAATACGAACAGTGCTAGTAGAATCTTTCAGCTTTATAAAATTACCTATTACACCCGCCGAAACGCTAGAATTAGCCGTAATTGTTCTTGAATAATCTCTCATTTAAACCCTACTCCATAAGGCCAGACCGACGACAAACCCCACGCCAACGACTGCATATAATCCCAGCTTTTCTACGGTTTGAACCTGATCACTTTTGTTGCTCTCGTTGATTTTCTCAAAACTAGAAATCATATTTTCCGTTACTGAATCCAAAGAATCGGTAGCTGTACCTTGCACCGCGCTTAATGATTGCGCATTGATTGTTTCAACAACATCAAGCAAGTGACCTACAGCGCCAAAGGTATGATCAATTGCCCCGCCATCTAAAACAGTAATACTGTTGTTACTTGCATCTGCTAACGCTATCCCCTCGACACCATCAAGCGCGAGATTTTTAGTTGTTACGCTCGTACTGGTGTTCGTAGTGTTACTGCTAGAGCTACTACTTTTTGACTTACCGCCCATAATAAATTTTTTCCTCGTGACCTTCTGCCACGTCATAATTCAGCCGCTTTATAAGCCTTGACATGCCTTTTCGCTTGCTGTGAAACCGCACTAAATCCACCCCGTTCGCTTTTGCTAATGCGGGCATAGCTTCCAATATTTGAACCATTCCGCGACCTTCGCCAGCCACTAAAACAAGCGCGTTATTGTCAAGCTCTAGCCGTGTAACCATTAAACCGTGATTTTTTATGCGCCAACATTCAGCAATACCCGCCTTTACTTCGTTTGCGATTAGCTCGCTATCATCCCCCATTGCACGACTAAGACCCGCCGCCACTTCTGGCGACCAATCTAGCCGTGTAAAGGTTAGCGCTTCACCAGCCAAACGACAGAAGCACCCAAAATAAAGACACCCGCTAACATAAAAATATTGGGCTGTTTGTTAATCGTTAAACCGCCGACGCTAGTTTCATTTGCTTGCGAAAATCCGCCGCCGTATGCACCACCGCCCGCCATAGAGGGGCCAGAATCACCGCCCCATCCTGAACTTCCTAACAATTCGCTAGTAAAATCCATTATTTGACGACCTTATAAACGATTAGCCCCGCAATGGCATAAAGCAAGGTTTTATTTACCTTGTCTACGCCATCACTAGCAAAAAAACCGACCAGCGCACCGCCTGCCGTATAAAGCAATGGAATAGGCATTATTTCACCACCTTATAGAGCAAGAAACCGACCAGCAACGCACCCGCACCCATTGCATAGGTGGGTACATTATTCCCCACGCTAAAAGGCTGGTACGTTACTGGCTGTGAATTGCTTACTGGCGGCGTTTGCTCTGGGTAATACGGCGCACCGCCCAAGCCATATACGGGCGCGTTTGCGTTTGCATCGTCTCTGCCAGACCAGCCGCCGATCCAATCATCGACGACATAATCAAGGCCAGAAGCAACACGACCAAATACACTGTCGAACCATGTTTGTTCTTCTGCCAAAATAGCCCCCTTAACCTTTTAAAGTATCAAGGTATTCAACGATTACATCTAAATGACCCGCGCCCGCCATGTCTAACTTCAAGCGGAAATCAGTCGCACCTTGTACTTCTAGCCAGTCCTGCCCGTAGCCTTCTTCGGTGAAGTCAATCACGTAATACCCCGCCTGAGGCACGCGAACGCCATCATTTTGAATAAGCTCATTCATGGCTTTTGTACGATCAAACGCCGTGTAGTTATTACGGTCTACTTTGATATTGTTAATCGTTGCACTAGATTTGATAATAATGCGATTAATTGCGCCCGTTTTGGGTAAGTCTGCGATCTGAAATTCGCCCGAACCTTGAGGGTCGTAACCAAACACACGCTTGAAAACCAACAGTTCTGATGGTTCTTTAGCCATCGGCAACTCTTTGGCATTTGGTGCGCCCAAAACAGGGTTTGTAGCCGTACCTGCAATATCAACCTCTAACGATAGCGTAGTGATTGGCACTTTAATTTTAGGATGAGTAGTTGTATCAATTGCTGTAATTTCACGACCTGCACGCGAAATAAGTCCCGTACGTTCAAAATTAATAGTTATGATACCGTTCGCCGCGTTTTTAGCGTCAAACTGGTTTACTTTGTCTACAACATCAGCACCAATCAAACGCTGGATTGTCTGACCGTTGGCAATGACTCGAATTTCTGTCATTTCGGCTAATGTTACGCCGCTATACGGAATCATAAGATTATGAATACGCATACCTACACCGATACGGGCCGTTGCTGTTTGACCAGCGCCGACACCTTCCCAAGCGTTCTTGGGTTTATTAACTGGAATTGGCATTTATTTATGCTCCTTAGTTGTTGATTTAGCTTAAAAAATGCCTAAAAATTTAGAGTCACCGTTCAATGCTTCTTTAGCTTGCGGAACTCGATTGACTGCGGCAATCGCTAAAAGCGTGATACCGACCGTGATTAAACGTGATTTTGTGAACATATAGCCCCCGTAATTAGTCGAAAGGCCAGAAATCGAACCCCGTTTGCTGTTGTGGTTGCTGTTGTTGTAAAACCTTCGGCTTTATAACTAACTCCCAAACAGCCAACGTAGTGACACCCGCCAAGACCGTGATTAAAAATTGTTTATTATTTGCTCTCATAGCCCTACCAGATTGCAAAAAAAACAAGTGAGAATCACGGTTTTTTTAATGTTTTTCGTATACGAAAAATTTGGGGGTTTTTGCTGTTTATTGCTCGTAACTTTGCGCGATTTTCTCTTTTAAAAACTCATAATAATAGTCTTTCGCTTCTGCAATATTTAAACCGCAATCAATGATACAAGTTACTATTTCTTCAACATCGTCCAGCGTAAACACCATCGTATGTTTGTGTATTTCTTCTATCATATCTTGACCTTTTTATTACGCGTTCCACGCTGAATACTTGAGCCATGTTTATAGAAATGCTCGTATGTATCCACCTCGATAGTAGATAACGACATTTTTTCCAGCCCGACGTTTTTTTCAACATAAGCATGATCGTATGGTTCTAGATAACCAACCCATTTACGCCCTGCTTGAGTAAATATAGTTTTGTCTATCTCTTGCGGTCTTTGCGTTTCAGCAAACAAAATAACGCCATATTTTCGACCAACACGAACCAGCCGCCCCCAAAATTCAGAAGCCTTGCCAGAACTGGCAACGTCTGCCAATTCACCAATAATTACAACCAATTCTTTATTGCCATCAGCCGCCGCCCAGATTAACCGACAAAACTTTTCAAAGTTTTCAACGGTTGGGCTTACTGATAAACCAAGCCTAAAACTTTTGCCGCTCTTTACAGCATCAACAAAGTTTTTATGAAATCCCGCCATTGATTTACTAAAATTAACATCATGTGTCTCGTAGGCATCAAAGGCCACCAAGCGCACCCCGCGCCGCTTAATGATGGGATGATTACGAATAAAATACGTTTTACCACTGCCACTCATGCCCATAGCCAATAAGTGTTGATTTTTTAAATCTTCATTAGGATTAATCGCCATCATCAACCCCTTTTTCTGTGGCTGTATTATCACGCTCGGCCTTTTCTCGTTGCTCTCGTATCTGATTGTCAATCATGACACGGGGAACCAACAAAGAAGCACCCGCAATGCCAGCACCGACCCACGGCGCGGCCTGAACATCTGGGAAATAGTAATCAATCGCCGCCCCAAATTCCGCGCCTGCTTCGGTTGCGGCTTCGTCTGTTACTTTCCAATGATCACCTCTAAAGCTGGCAACAAGATTAAAACCTGCCTTAACCATCAAGGTCATTAAGTCAGCCGTTGATATATTGCCTTGGTGTGGTGAGGCTTTGTTGTTTGGTTGAAATTCACCTTGTAGCGGTTCTTCGCTTTCAGCCTGACTAACTAAGCGTTCAAGCTCTATCGCTTGCTGTTCTTCTTCTGTCATTACTCACTCCCTAAAATTGACATTAAACCACCCATTAAACCGCTTACTTTTTGCGGTTCTTTCTTCGGGCTTTCTTTCGGTGCTGGCGTGAAATTTTCCGTTTTTCTTTCGGGGATAACTTCCGCGACCGCTTCGGCTCCTTCGGGGTTTTTACTGGCTTCGGCTGGTTTTCCGCCTCCGTCATATTCTGCTTTTGGTGCTGAGTACATAACAGCGTGCTCATTAATGTGTGATTGGAAGGTTCGGCCTTTTGCGCCGAATATCCCGCACTGATTACAGTAGATGTAAAGTTTTTCCCTTCGGTCTTTCCGTATAAAAGCCGTAAAGCTATCTTTGTGGCAATGCCAAGAAATTTCCCCCAAATTTTCATTCGCCATTGACCTTAACCCCTTCAACATCATCAACGAGATCAGAAAAAAGCTTTTTTAGATTAAAATGCTCTGTTGCTAATTCTTCAATAATGAAAATGGCTTCATCAATTACAGCCGTTGCAGCGTTTGCACGCTGTAAAACGGGCGCTTTTTTTGCATCATCAACCTTCTGTTTCAGTAATACGATTTTTGTTAGTAGCTGGTCTGCCATTGCTTTTCCCTATCATTTGCCTCATTTTTGCCCTGCCTTCCTGTGTCTTTTTGCTGTTGGTGCGCTGTTCCTTTGGTATTCTCGATTGCTTCTGTCTAGCTAGTGCCTCCTGTCGTTGTTGCTCGTTACGGGTTCGACGTTCAGCAACGGTAATGCCTGCGGTAGGTATAAACTCGCCGCTTTTAAAGCGTCTAACGATGCCCACAAAGTATGAAACCTTGCTTTTTACTTCTTGCGTCTGCATTACTCCTGCTAGTTCATCCAGCAAAGCCTGTGCGGTTTCTTCGTCTGTTTCTGGTAATGCTTTTCTAATTGCTTTCTTTTCAGTCTCAGTAATTTTGTTATCAAAAATCAAAGAAAAATCACCACCACCACTTTCACTAGTATTTTCTATAGGTTCGTATGTAGTAGTTGTATTTATATTATTACCTGACCCCTGATGTGTGGTGTTCATCGGTGTTTTAGGTGTGGGGTTCATATCACCGCGCCATGCGTCTAAATCCTCTACTGGTGCAGGTTTAGCTTGTGGCGCTGATGTGGTGGTCGTCTCTGGTGTTGATGTGGTGCTCATCATTTGGACGGAATTATTAATAGTTGCTAGTGGTAGCTTAAATATCAGCTTTTTATCTGCTGGAATCTTCACAATTAACCCCGCTTTTTCAAGTCGTTGGACTGCATTTCGTATGCTGTCCAGTGTTACCTTGCCGCTTTTGTCTGAATGTCTGCCTCTAACCGTTTCAACTTCGGTTTCTTCGGCAAACTGTCTGTAACTAATACCGCGCTTAATGCCTGTTATTCCTGTCGCATAGTCCATATACGGCCTAATTGCTTTGAAATAAATCATTACTGCTAAGTGAGGCAAGTAATCCAGTGCTTCAAATTCTGCTTCATTGAATAAGGTTTTATTAGCCATTAGAAGAGATCTACTTTTCTAACTTCATTATTTGCTAACTTAAGTTCAATGACTATAGAACGCCTGTGCTCTCGTATTTTGTCGCAAGCTCTAAGGTCGCTTGATTGAAAAGCTATCTCTGCCGCTTTTTCTAGCTCTCTAACCGCTCGACCAAGATGCTGAGCACGAATAGACATTAGTTTTAGTTGTTCAGTATTCATTCATTTATCCTCTGTATAGTTCCTTGTTGTCGGGGCGGAAAAGCTGAGGACTTTCCCACCCCTTAACAAAGGAAAACTTATAAAAAGTTAT
>CALCCU010000031.1 GCA_937900515.1 uncultured Gammaproteobacteria bacterium
ACCGGGTTCATCACAACACCACGAACGGTTGGACGAACACCACGCCATCTAGTTGCGCCAGCTTTACCTAATGAACGTAATGCATGTTCACCATTACCAACTTCACCTAGTGTTGCTTTACAATCAAGTGGAATCTTACGCATTTCACCTGAACGTAAACGTACAGTTGCGTAACCATTCTCACGTGCTACGTATTGTGCGCTGCTTCCAGCACTACGAGCGATTTGAGCCCCTTTACCTGGCTTCATTTCGATGCAGTGAATTGTGCTACCTAGTGGGATAGCAGACAATTTCAAGCAGTTACCCGCACGGATTGCAGCATTTTCACCAGATTCAAGTCGGTCACCAGCAACAACACCTTTAGGTGCGATGATGTATGTTTTCTCACCATCTGCGTAGCTAAGTAATGCAATGTGTGCTGTACGATTAGGATCGTATTCTAAACGTTCTACAACAGCAGGAATGCCATCTTTCAAACGTTTGAAATCAATCATACGGTAACGTTGCTTGTGACCACCACCACGATGTCTTGTTGTAATACGACCTGCGTTATTACGTCCACCAGATTTAGATTTCTTCTCAACTAAAGGAGCGTAAGGTGCCCCTTTGTGTAAGCCATCTGTTTTAACCTGAACAACAAATCTGCGTCCAGCTGATGTAGGTTTAGCCTTTTTTAGTGCCATTCCTGTTTCCTCATCAATTCTTTAATTTATTCGCCAAGGAAGTTGATGTCTGAACCATCAACAAGAGTGACATAAGCTTTTTTCCAGTCACTACGCTTGCCCATAATACGACCAGTACGTTTAACTTTACCTTTAACGTTAGTCGTTGTTACTGATGCAACTTTAACTTCGAACAAGCTTTCAACGGCATGTTTGATTTCTAGTTTATTTGCATCTGGAAGTACTTTTAATACAACCTGGTTATGCTGTTCAGCAACACGTGATGCTTTCTCAGCAACAACAGGGCCAACAATAACTTTAGTTAAGCGTTCAACATTCATACTAATGACTCCTCTAATTTGCGAACAGAGTCTTCGCTCATTACAACTTTTTCAAATCGTAATAAGGCAACAGGGTTCACATGAGCAGCATCAGTAGCACCAATGTTATATAGATTGCGTGAAGCAAGATCTAAGTTGCCGGCTGCATTTTCTGAAATAATAAGTGCATTTTTAAGACCAAGCCCAGATACTTTTGCAAGTAAGTCTTTAGTCTTAGGTGTTTCTAGCTCGACCTTATCTACAATAACAAGTGCGTCTTTACGACGTAACTCAGATAAGATTGTGCAGATTGCACTACGGTAAACTTTACGGTTAACCTTTTGGCTATAGTCGCGAGGCTTAGCTGCGAAAGTAGTACCACCCGAACGCCATAATGGGCTACGGATTGTACCAGCACGTGCACGACCACTACCCTTTTGAGCGAATGGTTTACGACCACCACCGCTTACTTCAGAGCGTGTTTTTTGTGCATGAGTACCGCTACGTGCGCCAGCCATGAATGCTGTCACAACTTGATGAACCAAAGATTCATTGTATTCACGATCGAACATCGCATCAGAAACAGTAATGTTTCCAGCTTTGCCACCATCGAAAGATTGTAATTGAAGATCCACAATATTCCCCTAAGAATCTTAAGCTTTAACAGCTGGTCGAATGATAACGTCGCCGCCTTTTGCGCCAGGTACAGAACCTTTAACAAGTACTAGGCCGCGTTCTTCATCAATGCGAACAACAGAAAGGTTTTGTAAGGTACGCTGTACATCACCCATGTGACCCGCCATTTTCTTTTCTTTGAAAACGCGACCAGGTGTTTGACATTGCCCGATAGAACCAGGTGCTCTATGAGAGATAGAGTTACCATGAGTAGCATCGCCACCACGGAAACCATAACGCTTCATTACACCGGCAAAACCTTTACCTTTTGTAATACCAGTAACATCGATAGCTTGACCAGCTTCAAAAATGTTAACTTTAATTTCAGAACCAACTGCTAAGTCAGAAGCTTCATCTAAAGTGAACTCACATACTTTGTGTCCAGCTGAAGATTCAGCTTTTGCAAAATGACCGGCCTGAGGCTTAGTCACGCGAGATGCTTTTTTAGAGCCAACTGTAACTTGCACAGCGTTATAACCATCTGTTTCGATAGTTTTTAACTGGCTGATGCGATTTGGTTCAACTTCAATTACCGTAACAGGCGTAGATACACCGTCTTCAGTGAAGACACGTGTCATTCCACGTTTACGGCCGACAAGTCCAATAGTCATTGTCCAAGCCCCTTCTTAGTTCAATTTAATCTGAACATCAACACCAGCGGCGAGGTCCAGTTTCATTAATGCATCTACTGTTTTATCAGTAGGTTCCACGATGTCCATAAGACGTTTGTGAGTACGTATTTCGTACTGATCACGTGCATCTTTGTTTACATGTGGAGAGATCAAAACAGTGAAGCGTTCTTTTTTTGTCGGCAATGGAATAGGTCCATTGATGCGAGCACCAGTACGCTTTGCAGTTTCAACGATTTCTTTTGCAGATTGGTCAATCAAACGGTGATCGAAAGATTTTAATCTGATTCTAATAGTTTGGTTTGTTGCCATTATCTATTACTCTGTGATTTTACTAACAACGCCGGCGCCAACTGTACGGCCACCTTCACGAATAGCAAAACGTAAACCATCTTCCATCGCGATTGGTGCGATTAGGGTTACGTCCATTTTGACGTTATCGCCTGGCATTACCATTTCAATACCTTCTGGTAAGTCACATGCGCCTGTTACGTCTGTTGTACGGAAGTAGAACTGTGGACGGTAACCATTAAAGAATGGAGTGTGACGACCACCTTCATCTTTTGACAAGATGTAGACTTCTGCTTCGAATTTTGTGTGTGGCTTGATTGTACCAACGTGTGCTAATACTTGACCACGGTCAACATCTTCACGTTTTGTACCACGTAGTAATACACCTACGTTATCACCAGCTTGACCTTCGTCAAGTAGCTTACGGAACATTTCAACACCAGTACATGTTGTTTTCGCTGTATCTTTGATACCAACGATTTCAAGCTCTTCACCTACTTTTACAATACCACGTTCGATACGGCCTGTTACTACAGTACCACGACCTGAGATTGAGAATACGTCTTCGATAGGCATGATGAATGCGCCGTCGACTGCACGTACAGGTTCAGGGAAGTATGAATCCATAGCTTCACCTAACTTAAGGATTGAAGGTACACCGATATCGCTTGTGTCGCCTTCTAATGCTTTCAATGCAGAACCAACGATGATAGGTGTGTCATCACCTGGGAAGTCATACGTATCTAATAACTCACGTACTTCCATTTCTACTAATTCGATTAATTCTTCATCATCAACCATATCCGCTTTATTCATGAATACGATGATGTATGGAACGCCTACTTGACGTGACAATAAGATATGCTCACGTGTTTGTGGCATAGGACCGTCAGCAGCATTTACTACTAAGATAGCGCCGTCCATTTGTGCAGCACCAGTGATCATGTTTTTAACGTAATCGGCATGGCCTGGGCAATCTACGTGTGCGTAGTGACGGTTTGCTGTTTCATATTCTACGTGTGATGTAGAGATAGTAATACCACGCTCTCTTTCTTCTGGCGCGTTATCGATATCAGCAAAATCAGTTGCAGATCCACCTTGTGCGTCTGCCATTACTTTTGTAATCGCCGCTGTCAGTGTCGTTTTACCATGATCTACGTGACCAATTGTTCCCACATTGACATGTGGTTTATTACGTTCAAATTTTTCCTTGGACATTTCGTCTACCTCACTTAACTATATTTATCTTGACTATATTTATCTTGTCTTGCTTACGACTACATCAGTCACATTATTTGGTGCTTCTGCATATCGAGAGAACTCCATAGAGTATGTCGCTCGACCTTGTGTTGCAGAACGCAAATCTGTTGCATAACCGAACATCTCGGCTAATGGCACTTCAGCATTTATAATCTTACCGCCAGCAGAATCTTCCATTCCATTCACTAGTCCACGTCGACGATTCAAGTCTCCCATCACGTCACCCATGAAATCTTCTGGGGTTACAACCTCAATTTTCATCACTGGCTCAAGTAAAGCTGGATCAGCTTCTAGTGCACCGTTTCTAAACCCAAGAGAACCGGCAACTTTAAATGCCATCTCATTTGAATCTACGTCATGATAAGAACCGTCGAACAATGTTACTTTAACATCTTCAACTGGGTAGCCGGCTATTACACCATTTTTCATCTGCTCTTGTATACCTTTATCTACAGATGTTATAAATTCTTTTGGAACTGATCCGCCAACAATGGCATTTTCAAAGGTATAGCCAGCACCTGGCTCTTGAGGCTCGAGGCGTAACCATACATGACCATATTGACCCTTACCACCAGATTGGCGCACAAATTTACCTTCAGATTCAACTGTTTTACGAATTGTCTCACGATAAGCTACTTGAGGAGCACCAACATTAGCACCGACACTAAACTCACGCTTCAAGCGATCAACAATGATGTCGAGATGTAACTCACCCATTCCAGCGATAATTGTTTGAGCTGACTCTTCGTCTGTTGATACTCTGAACGAAGGATCTTCTTTTGCTAGCTTACCAAGTGCAATTGCCATTTTCTCTTGGTCGGCAACTGTTCGTGGCTCTATCGCCACTGATATCACTGGCTCAGGGAACTCCATACGCTCGAGTGTGATTACATGGTCTGGATCACATAGCGTTTCACCAGTAGTTGTATCTTTTAAACCGATTGCTGCAGCAATATCTCCAGCACTAACCTCTGAAATTTCTTCACGACTATTGCTGTGCATTTGCACTAAACGACCAATTCGCTCTTTCTTTCCTTTGATTGGATTGTAAAGTGCATCACCTGATTTCAAGACACCAGAATAGACCCGAAAGAAAGTCAGTGTTCCGACGAATGGGTCTGTAGCAATTTTGAATGCAAGAGCAGCGAATGGTTGTTCATCATCAGCTGGACGTTCACCTACTGTTTCATCTTTATCATCTAGGATGCCAGTTATAGCAGGAACATCTAAAGGGGATGGCATAAACTCAACAACGGCATCAAGCATTGCTTGAACACCTTTATTTTTAAATGCGGATCCACAGAATGTTGGTACGATGATATTTTCTAGAGTTTGCTGGCGAATGCCTTGTTTAATTTCTTGGTCTGAAAGCTCACCGTCTTCTAAGTATTTATCCATCAGCTCTTCACTAGCTTCAGCTGCTGATTCAACTAATAGTTCACGGTATTTTTCGCATTCATCCAGCATCTCAGGTGCTATGTCACGTGCTTCATAAGTCACGCCAAGATCTGTTTCATTCCAGTAAATCGCTTTCATGCGAATTAAATCAACAACACCTTCGAACTCTTCTTCTGAGCCAATCGGTAATTGCATTGGAACTGGGGTAGCACCCAAACGTTTTTTGATTTGTTCGACTACACGTAGGAAGTCAGCACCTGAGCGATCCATCTTATTGATGAATGCCATACGAGGTACTTTATATTTATTAGCTTGACGCCAAACTGTTTCTGACTGTGGTTCAACACCACCTACAGCACAAAATACAGCTACAGCTCCATCGAGTACACGAAGTGAACGTTCGACTTCAATTGTGAAGTCAACATGCCCTGGTGTATCAATGATATTAATTCGATGTTCAGGAAATTGTTTATCCATTCCTGACCAGAAGCATGTAGTAGCAGCAGACGTGATAGTAATACCACGCTCCTGCTCCTGCTCCATCCAGTCCATAGTGGCAGCACCATCATGAACTTCACCGATCTTATGAGAGATACCTGTGTAAAAAAGCACGCGCTCAGTTGTCGTGGTTTTACCCGCGTCAATATGAGCCATGATACCAATATTACGATATCGATTTATAGATGTGCTTCGTGCCACGATCGGTACTCTATAGTTAAGTTAATAAATAATTGTTAAAGAACGGTGTTACTGGTTGTACGTTTTAGGGCTGCGATTAAGCAGCCCAAAGATTAAAATCGGAAGTGAGAGAATGCCTTGTTAGCATCTGCCATACGATGTGTATCTTCTTTCTTCTTAACAGCAGTACCTTTACCATCAAACGCATCGCCTAATTCGCCGGCCAAACGCATAGCCATTGATTTCTCACCACGTTTACGAGCAGCTTCAGATAACCAACGCATCGCTAAAGCAACACGACGTTCCGGGCGAACTTCAACAGGAACTTGGTAAGTCGCACCACCAACGCGGCGTGATTTAACTTCAACCATTGGTTGAATATTATCTAGTGCTTGTTGGAAAATCTCTAATCCATTTGCACTTTTAGATTCTGCAACTGAATCAATTGCTGTGTAAGCAATTTTCTCTGCAACAGATTTCTTACCATCTTGCATGATGATGTTGATGAACTTAGCCAATCCAATGTTTTGAAACTTTGGATCTGGTAGTACTTCACGTTTGGCAACAACCCTTCTTCTTGGCATGTCTCTTTCCTAATTCTATATTTTAACTAGACGTTTTCTATAAACGGCTATTATTTCGGACGTTTCGCACCGTATTTAGAACGGCCTTGACGACGTGCAGCAACACCAGATGTATCTAGCGCACCACGTACTGTATGGTAACGAACACCCGGTAAATCTTTAACACGACCACCACGGATCAATACGACCGAATGCTCTTGTAAGTTATGACCTTCACCACCGATGTACGATGTCACTTCAAAACCATTCGTTAAACGAACACGAGCAACTTTACGCATCGCTGAGTTAGGTTTCTTAGGTGTAGTTGTATATACACGAGTACATACGCCACGACGTTGAGGACATGCCTGCAATGCAGGTACGTTATTCTTTTTCTTTTGCTTCAATCTAGGTTTACGAACCAATTGATTAATTGTTGCCATTGATTTACAGCCTTACATATATTCAAATTTGGTAAGCCAGCTAAACAAAAGCTATCGTCTTACCTATAAAAATCAGCCAATCTTTAATAGATCAGTCTGACAAAGAAGAGGGATCATACTACTTAATCAAATATTGATCAAGCCATCTTTTCTCTTTGAATCAAATAACTATTTCTCCAAGCTAGTATAGCTAGCTCGGAGAACAGTTACTGAGTCAAAAGTCTAAGATGCGTTTTCGATTTCCTCGTTAGCGCTTTCAACTTTTACAGCTGATTTTGTACTTTTTGCTTCTTTTGCGTCAGCTGCAACATCACCGTGACGTTTACGGAAACGATCTTTATGGTAGGCCAAACCTGTACCCGCAGGTATTAATCTACCCACAATTACGTTTTCTTTCAGACCACGCAGAGGATCACGTTTACCTGTTACTGCAGCATCTGTTAACACTCGTGTTGTCTCTTGGAAAGAGGCAGCTGAGATAAACGAATCAGTCGCTAATGATGCTTTAGTAATACCTAGCAACATGTGAGTGAAAGTAGCTTCTTCTTTACCTTCACTACGCATTTTATCATTTGCTTCCAATAACGTATCGTGTTCGATCTGTTCACCTTTCAAGAACAATGTGTCCCCAGAAGATGTAATCTCAACTTTGCGAAGCATTTGACGCACAATAACTTCGATGTGTTTATCGTTAATTTTTACACCTTGTAAGCGGTAAACTTCTTGAACTTCTGCAACCATGTAGTTTGCAAGAGCAAAGATGCCTTTTAAACGTAAAATATCATGCGGATCTTCAGGTCCATCTACTACCATTTCACCTTTTTCAATATGTTCACCCTCGAACACACCAACGTGACGCCATTTTGGAATTAATTCCTCATGAGGTTCGCCTTCCTTAGGTGTAATAATTAGACGTTGTTTCCCTTTTGTCTCTTTACCGAAGCTGATAGTACCTGAGATCTCAGCCATTAGAGCAGGATCTTTCGGTTTACGTGCTTCAAATAAATCAGCAACACGTGGTAGACCACCCGTGATATCACGAGTTTTACTACTTTCTTGTGGGATACGAGCAAGAACATCACCAATACCAACACTTGCACCATCACTAACGGTAACAATCGCACCACCTGGCAATTGGTATTGTGCAGGAATATCTGTTCCAACTAAGAAGACATCATTACCATCAGCATCAACGAGCTTAACCATTGGTCGCATATCTTTCGCAGCAGTTGCACGTTGTTTAGGTTCGCGAACAATTAAACTCGTTAAACCAGTTACTTCATCAACCTGCTTATCGACAGTTACACCTTCAACCAGCTCTTTTAACTCAACAAGACCTTGTACTTCAGTTACAACTGGATGTGTATGCGGGTCCCAAGTAGCTACAATTTGGCCAGCTTCAACAGCCTCACCATCAGCAACGTTAATCTCAGAACCGTAAGGAATCTTATAACGTTCACGCTCACGTCCGTTTTCATCAATTAGGTGTAACTCACCTGAACGTGATACAGCAATAAATTTACCGCTAGAATGTTGCACAGATTTAATGTTATGGAAACGTATTGTACCTTTGAATTTCAAAGATACATTATTATCAGCAGCTGTACGCGATGCAGCACCACCGATATGGAAGGTACGCATTGTTAACTGTGTACCTGGCTCACCAATTGATTGTGCAGCAATAACACCAACAGCTTCACCTTCGTTTATGATGTGCCCGCGACCTAAATCTCGACCGTAACATTTAGCACATACACCATGGCGTGATTGACACGTGATAGCTGAACGCACGATAACTTCATCAATACCTGCAAGTTCTAGTTGTGTAATAGATGCTTCATCCATTAACACGCCTGCTGGAATAACGACAGAGTCATCAGAGCTCATTACATCAATAGCAGTAACACGACCCAATACACGTTCACCAAGCGGCTCAACTACATCACCACCTTCGATGATAGGGTTCATGTTCACACCGTGGTCTGTACCACAGTCTTCTTCAACAACAACAAGATCTTGCGATACGTCAACTAAACGACGAGTCAAGTAACCAGAGTTTGCTGTTTTAAGCGCTGTATCGGCTAGACCTTTACGAGCACCATGAGTAGAGATAAAGTATTGAAGTACGTCAAGACCTTCACGGAAGTTTGCCGTGATTGGTGTTTCGATGATAGAGCCATCTGGTTTTGCCATCAGACCACGCATACCTGCTAATTGACGAATCTGAGCTGCGGAACCACGCGCACCAGAATCAGCCATCATGTAGATAGAGTTCATTGACTGTTGCGTCACTTCGTTACCGTCTGCATCAACCACCGTATCAGCACCAAGCCCATCCATCATAGCTTTAGCAATTTGGTCATTTGTACGAGACCAGATATCGATGATTTTGTTATAACGCTCACCATCTGTAACCAAACCTGAAGCATACTGTGTAGCAATCTCTTCAACTTCAGCTTCTGCTTTAGCAAGAATCTCTACTTTGCTTTCTGGAATGGCCATGTCATCAACACCAACTGATGCACCAGATTTTGTTGCTTGAGTGAAACCAAGGTACATAAGCTGATCGGCAAATATAACCGTGTCTTTTAATCCAAGGCGACGGTAGCTAGTATTAACTAAATCAGCAATTGCTTTCTTTGTCATTGAGCGATCAACGACAGAGAAAGGTAAGCCAGTCGGAACAATATCAAACAACAATGCACGACCTACAGTAGTGTTCACACGAATTGTTTTTGTTTGTTCTAACTCAGGCAATGTAACGTCGTTTCCGTCAAAACTTACTGGGTAAGCGTGTAGATTATTCTGGTCGTTCTGTAATCGTTGTAGGTCCTTACCTTAAATTACATCAATGTGGTCTACCTAAAAAAATGGCGTTGGAATTATTCAAACCATTTATCTACGGTAAATTAGAGCGTAAAGGCTTAGCGACGACTATTAAAGCAGCTAAAAAAATGGTTGAACGTGAAGGCCCTGAAGTTTGGGATATCCTCGAAGATGTGATTAGAGAACATCCAATCATGTTAAACCGTGCTCCAACTTTGCATAGATTAGGTATTCAAGCATTTGAACCATTATTGATTGAAGGTAAAGCTATTCAGCTTCATCCTTTAGTTTGTGGTGCATTTAATGCCGATTTCGATGGTGACCAAATGGCGGTACATGTGCCATTGTCTTTAGAGGCACAATTAGAAGCACGTTCATTAATGATGGCGACGAATAACATCTTGTCACCAGCAAACGGTGAGCCCGTCATCATTCCTTCACAAGACGTCGTATTAGGTTTGTACTATATGTCTCGTGAATTAGTGAATGAAAAAGGTGAAGGCCTTAAGTTTGCTGATTTGGCTGAATTGAAACGTGCTTATGCAAATAATGAAGTTTCATTACACGCTAAAATCACTGTACGTTTGGAAGAAACAGACGTTACATTGCCTGAGTT